>DASPRZ010000011.1:0-19209 GCA_035624185.1 Candidatus Acidiferrales bacterium | reverse complement strand
TGGACACGCACATCCGGCGGTGTGCGAAGCAGTGAGTGAACAGCTCCAGCGTGGATGGGATTATGGAACTCCTATCAAGCTGGAATTAGAGATCGCGCGGCGCATACAAGATGATTTCCCCTCTATGCAGATGCTTCGGTTCGTCTCGACGGGAACTGAAGCGACAATGGCCGCCATACGAGTCGCTAGGGGGTTTTCACGAAAAAAGAAAATCGTTATGATAGAAGGGGGTTACCACGGAGCGCACGATGCCGTTCTTCTAAAAGCAGGTTCCTACGCCGTCTCTGCGCCAAGTTCACTCGGCGTACCGGAAGATGTTGTCAAAAATACCCTTCAAATCCCCTTCAATGACGTTGAAGCGCTCACTACTACGCTAGAGAAAGAAGATGACATCGCGTGCCTCATAATGGAGCCCGTTATGGGGAATATTGGTCCCGTTCTGCCTGAGGACGGTTACCTACGCGAAGTGAGACAAATCACTCACGAGAACGACGTCCTCCTCATCTTTGATGAGGTCATCACGGGATTCAGGCTCTGCATAGGCGGTGCTCAATGTTACTATTCCATCACGGCAGACCTTACCACGCTCGGTAAGATTGTCGGTGGGGGCTTCCCCCTAGCAGTCTTTGGCGGCAGGCGCGAGATCATGGATACTGTAGCACCATCCGGCGAAGTTTTTAACGCCGGCACATTCAATGGACACCCCATATCGCTTGCCGCTGGCCTCGCAACATTGAACATTCTCGATGCGGAAGGCTACAAGCGAGTCAATGGACTCGGCGATATGCTGCGCAGGATGCTCTTTGATCTGTTGCAGGAATTAAAGATAACTTACACGGTGCAAGGAATCGGGTCGATGTTTCAGGTATTTTTCACCGATAAGCCTGTGAGGAATTACCAAGATGCGCTTAACTGCAATGCCGAGCTTTATAAGACTTTTACCAATTTGATGCTTCAACATTGGATATTCCTACCACCATCCCAATATGAGACGAACTTTATCTCACTTGCGCACTCAAATGAGGATTTAGAGTGGACCATTGAAGCATATGGGAATGCTTTTAGGAAACTTTTCAACATAGATGAGTTGCCTGAAGGGTACTAAATATTTAAGCAGAACAGGGTTTTGCGAAAACGTGACACTAACACTGAGCATCGGTACACGAGGCAGCAAATTAGCATATGCGCAGTCTGAAATTGTGCAAAAAGCTCTCTTTGAATTGGGAATTGAAAGCACCCTTAAAATTATAAGGACAAGTGGAGATTCATTTATTGATAGGCCGTTCAGAGATGCAGGAATTGGTGCTTTTGTAAGAGAGATCGATGAGATTATGCTCACAGGCGACGTCGATATAGCAGTTCACAGCATGAAGGACATCCCGACGATAAGACCTCCAGAATTAGAAATAGCAGCTGTTTTACCTCGTGCTTCGCCATTTGATGTCTTGGTTTCAGAAAATCCGCTACACGACGGGGCCATCATTGGTACGTCAAGCCTCCGAAGAAGGGCTCAATTAGCAAGATATTATCCCCAATACCGCGCCACGGATATCCGAGGAAACGTCGATACCCGACTGAAAAAACTGAGAAAGGGGGAGTTCGACGGAATAATTCTCGCTGAGGCCGGAATGGAAAGACTTGAAATTGACATTAAAAAACAGAAGCTCCCCTTTATTCCTTCACCAAATCAAGGGATAATTGCTGTAGTGTCCCGAAAAGACACTGAGGCGTACACGGTCCTACGCAAGTTAAATCATGATGCCACGATGATTGAGGGAACAGCCGAAAGAATAATTATGGAAGTTCTTGGCGGAGGATGCGTTGTTCCAATGGGAGTTTTTGCACAGTTGCACAATAACGAAGTCAGAGTAGCCGCTGAAGTGCTCTCCCAAGGTGGAGACAAGGCTGTGATACTTAATGAAGTGATGCCCAAAAATGACTACATGCGGCACGCAAAAAAGTTTGGAAAGAAGCTTCAGGAATGTGGGGGTGCTCAGCTAATTGCTGAGGTGTTGAAATAAGTCATGTCGATGGGAATGACCACGGATAAACGAAAAGAACGTAAGGGGATAGTATATCTGGTCGGAGCTGGCCCTGGTGACCCGGAACTAATTACCAAAAAGGCTGAAAGGGCCATCAAAGAGGCCGACGTGATCCTCTATGATCGACTTGTTGATAAGCAAATCTCATCAATATTCCCGAAAAGTGCCGAACTCATTGATGTAGGAAAGGAATCTGACTATCACAAAGTCCCACAACGTAAGATTAACAAACTCATGATTGACAATGCGAAAAAGGGAAAGGTAGTGGTGAGGCTAAAAGGCGGCGATCCTTATGTTTTCGGAAGAGGTGGTGAGGAGGCACAGGAGTTGTCTGCATGCGGAGTAAACGTTGAAGTCATCCCAGGTGTTTCTTCTGCTGTTGCTGTGCCCGCTTATGCTGGGATACCTGTCACTCACAGAGATTACGCATCGAGCCTCACGATCATAACAGGCCACGAGGCTGCAGGCAATACCATACAATGGGATTTGCTTGCCAATCTGAACGGCACGCTTGTCATTCTCATGGGCGTATCCAACTTCAGACGAAATATTAAAACGTTGGTGAAATTTGGCAAGCCGCTGGAAACCCCCGTTGCAATAATAGAGAGAGGCACAATGCCACAGCAGAAAGTCGTCATTGGCACCCTTGAGAGTATCGTAGAGAAAGCTGAGAAAGAAGGAATAAGAGCACCTGCTGTGATTGTTGTAGGTGATGTGGTTAACGTAAGGTCCAATGCTCAAGCACAAAAAACATCATCATAAAGAAATGTCGAAAATTGCTCTCATACGACCAGAACACCAGCTCGAGAAGTCTATAAAAATAGCGGCGTCTTATGGATACGATACCATAACGGCCCCTTTGGTAAGCATTTTACCAGTCGACGATCCGAACTGGGACATTTTTTTACATCATCTCAAGGCTAACGACGTTGATTATATAATAATAACAAGTGTAAACGGAGTCGAACGCTGCGTTGAATTGGGGCTATCACCAGACCTACTCGGGCGTGCACAGCTCGTCGCAATTGGCCCCACAACAAAAAAAGCCCTTTTGAAAACAGGCATGCACGTTGACTTGATTCCCGAAGACTATAGTTCTTCCGGCATATTAACACTACTAAAAGGGGCACTTAACAAAAATATCTGGATGCTTAGAAGTGCCCACGGGAGTGGGCTATTACGAGAGGGTCTTCGAGTGAGTGGGGCAAATGTACATGAAGTTGTATTGTACAGCCTCGGTAAGTTATGTGGCGAACGACAAAAGCATTTCATAGATTCCATTATCAAGGGAGAGGTTTCTGCCGTGCTTTTTACCAGTAGCGTAACCGTCAAGAGCTTTTTTGAATGCTCTGAGGCTTTAGGAGTTGTGCAACCACTCTTAGACTCGCTAGGAAGATGTCTAATCGCTTCAATTGGAAAACCAACCACAGAAACGCTAGAACGTTATGGGGTACATGTCGATATCATGCCAACAAAGGCGACGTATGCGGATTTAGTTGCAGCAGTTGATAACGCATTGAAAGCGGTGTCGCCGTAAAAAATTCCACGAATGAGGATTACGTCAAGCCACTGCGCTCACGCACACACCTCGCGACGGTTTGAGTGATGGGAGGGGATATGCACTGTTAGAAGGAAAACCGAACCCTCGCGAGAATCGCGCGATGATGACTTTGACATAATTGTTGTTCGTTGGATGGTATCCTTTCAATGAAGAAGCAAGCACATATTTTACATACACTACACGGATAGTTGAAATGCGGATGTGACTGATGGATAGTACCAAGATGAAATTTATATATTATCGGGTTATTGGTCTCGTTTAAAATAGGGAGGAACTTAATGCACGGTAACTTTGGAGTACTTGTTTTAGGTCATGGAAGCACGCTTACGTACAACAAAGCAATAATTGAAGCAACAGCCGACATTCTTGCTAAAAAGTTAGATGGTGTGGTAGTGAAGACTGCTTACCTTAATATGGACACGCCAACAGTTGAAGAGGGGCTTATGAGCTTCAAAGACACGACTGTCGATAGAGTATATGTACTGCCCCTGTTCTTGGCTCATGGCATTCACACATTAAAGGACATTCCAGAATTATTAGGCCTTAAAGAGGGAGAGAATCGCACGTTATATGCACTCGGTGACTGGAATATTGAGGTAATATATGCCCAACCACTTGGTCCAGATCCCTGCATAGCTGACTTGGCGTACAAAAGGCTGACAGAGGCATAACACGCTATGGACTACACCGGTAAAGATGTCGCCGTATTAGACACGATCCACGGTGGGAAAACGATCTGTCGTAAATTACGTGAGATGGATGCAAGTGCCTCGGCGATTGATATCTATCGGGAGGCCCCGCCTCTTGAATTTATTGACCAATTTGATATTGTTGTCGCTCCAATTCACGCAGCAACCCCTTTGATAGACAGAGCAAGGTTTCTAAAGATTCCAGTGATGACACATCACGAAGTCGTCGGCGACATCTTGCGGGACTCTAACGCCTTACATGGTAAGCTCGTATTTGAAATCACAGGGGTGCGGGGCAAGACCACCGTGTCTACACTTTTAGCTGAGTTATTTTCCGATAAACGACTTCTTGTATTAAGCAGCGCGGGGCTTGAGATCTACGATAGGGACAACTGTATCGTGCAAGAGAAGGTAAGCATAACTCCCGCAAGTATGCTGACAGCGATTGACATCATTAACGAACGTCAGCTAAACCCTGACGTCTTCATTTTTGAAGTTTCCCTCGGAGGTACGGGAGTGGCGGATATCGGCATTATCACCTCACTTCTGCCCGAATACAGAATCGCTTCAAATAGTAGATCATCTACCGAAGCGAAGTTACAGATGGTCTCAAATGCAAAGAAGGGATCGCTTATCGTTGCCGGGTTGAATGAGAGAGAGAAAGAATTACTAAGCGTTCGTTGTAACTCTTTCGGTAAGCGGGGCTCGAATGTATCTTATGCCGATGGAGAAAGCAGGAACGGGGCAATGAGCGCCGTGTATGATCAGCTCATGACAATCGATGATACTTTCATATCAGGCGAAATAGCATTTACCGCCACTGAATATTACGATCTAGCTTCATACTCTAATTCAATTTTATGCTTCATTACCGCCGCACTTTCTGCAAACAGCGATCCAAAGAAGATTGCATCAATACTAACTACCTTTAAGGGCATCAAAGGGCGAATGTCGCTCGTTAGGGTAAAAAATAGAATAGTAATTGATAATTCGAATTCAGGTCTCACCCCCGCCTTAGCAAGACATGCCATAACGTGCGGGTTGGAATTCAAAAAAAGTGGAAACAAGGCAGTACTTATTATTGGAGAAGAAGCCCATAATGTATGTGAAGGAATGAATCCAGAAGAAGTTGCATTCATTTCTTTGGATAGTATCTTAGACAGTGTGATACTGGTAGGGGAAAGAATGCACTCTAAAAGGAGCAGAGTTATGCGGTCTGCCAGTTTAGAAACTGCATTATCAAAAGCTCTTGATTTAACGAAGGAAGGAGATATAATAATATCATGTGTCAAGAAGTGGAGGTAGTACGTTGTCCACGCATAGCGACGTAAATGATGACCATGACGGTGAGGGCATCATGCACCCTCGCCCAAGCTCTATAGTAGCCGCCCTTTATACTTTACGGGATCTTGAAACTGACGTCGTTATCATACACGGTCCACCAGGATGTTGTTTTAAGCATAGCAGGCTGCTTGAGGAAGATGGCATTAGGGTTGTCACTACCGCAATGACCGAGACAAATTTTGTATTCGGTGGGCGTGAGGCGCTAGAAAATGTGATGATACGATCAATAGAACTTTTTCGTCCGAAGCTTATGGGAGTAGTAGGAACGTGTGCCAGCATGATCATTGGCGAGGACATACATCGAGCCGTAGAGGAGGTAAGGCCACACTGCCCAATAATAGAAGTTGAAATTCATGCCGGTCACCATGATAATACCTATGGTGCGATCGTCACTCTTGAAGCCGCTGTCGAAGCGGGTGTGCTCGATGCTGCTGAATGCGCTCGGCAGAAGAGGTTGTTGCTCGAAGCAACAGAACTAGAAAAATTCGCAGGGGTAGCAAGCCGGGAGTATATAGCACCATCGAGAGGAGATATAAAATATTCAGTGGCCACGGAGCTTATAACCCTTATAAAGCAGGGGAAACGCTGCATTGTTGTTTTGAATGCGAAAAAAGAGACGGCTTATCAATTTGCCGATATCGTGTCAGCGTTAGTTGAGATTTCACAAGATATGGGCGTTGAGCGTCCCATTACCATGGCAAATCTCGACCCCGGAGTGGGTTTACCGAGGTTAAGAAACCATGCGCGAAACATCCTGCATGACCTCGAAAAAAGCGAGATACAAATAGATCATTTAACGGGAGGACTTGACGAGTACCCCATTACGGGGCAGGTGGCCGGAACGTTGATACGTGAGCATTACAGCGATTACGATTTTGTGGTGCTCTTAGGGGTTCCACACGCGGTTCCAATGAAAAGCTTAGGGGGCATGAAGATATTTTCAGTCACTAATGGGCCGAGGCAGGTACTACCCCTAAAAGAGCTTGGACACGATTTTGTAGTAGTCGAAATAGATCTACATCCGAAGACGCTTGGCGTCGAGCATATCGTGCCTTCAGAGCTCGGTAATACAGTGCGAGCATTAAACAGAGGATCCTAACGGATTAAAAGGTTGAGAATGCAGGGTGGTAACAAAAAGCATATCGGTATTTACGGTAAGGGGGGGATCGGAAAATCGAGCACGGCGTCGAATGTGGCAGCAGCGTGCGCCGAGACAGGTAATAGCGTGATGTTGATCGGCTGCGATCCAAAAAGTGACACCTCAATAACACTGTTGCGGGGACAGAGAATACCGACTATTCTTGATCTATTGAGGTTAGGAAAGGATATTAAAGAAGAAGATGCGGTATTTGAGGGGTATGCAGGAGTCAAATGCGTTGAAGTTGGCGGTCCGGAGCCGGGCATAGGATGTGCTGGACGAGGCATTATCGTCGCAATCCAAGTGCTGAGAAAAGTAACGGATGCAATGCACACTAGTGACCTTGTAATTTACGACGTCCCTGGAGATATCGTGTGCGGCGGCTTTGCCGTTCCCATCAGAAAGGGACTCGTTGACGAAGCGTATATTTTAACTTCTGGAGAATATATGCCCCTTTATGCCGCTAACAACATATGTAAAGGCTTAAATAAACTTGGAGCCCCGCTCGGTGGAGTGATCTGCAACTCGCGCGATGCTTCAAACGAAGAAGCAATCACTCGGCGGTTTGCGGAAGGTCTTGGCAGCAAACTTATAGCGTTTATTCCAAAGGTTAAAATCGTTCAAGATTGCGAACGCGCGGGGTTATCTGTAATTGAAGGCTGCCCCCATTCGAAGATCGCTGAGATCTATAGAGAATTGGGAAGCGATATAATGGGCAATTGGGAAAGTAAAATACCACAGCCCCTTGATGATGAAGAGTTACGGGAAATACTCCTCCGGTACGAATAAATAAACAAATGAGGGGACGGGGAAAGGTGAATATTTCAAGGCTGCTCCTTTCGGCTGACAGAAGTTCGGCAGGCAAAACGACCGTAGCAGTCGGACTTATATCAGTTTTAAGCCAATCGGGATTTAAGATTCAGCCCTTTAAGGTCGGACTTGATTATATAGACCCAAGTTATCATACGGCAGTTGCCGGTAGATCTTCACGCAACCTCGATGGGTTTTTAATGGATGAACGGGCTGTTCGAGAGACGTTTTTACACGCAGTACATGGCTCAGATATGGCGATCATAGAAGGAGTTAGAGGCCTATATGAGGGTTTTGACAGTTTGAGCGATGTTGGGAGCACTGCTCAAATCGCTAAGATTCTCAAAACCCCTGTCATATTGCTGATAGACGCCCGGAGCATAACAAGGAGCACGGCAGCCGTGGTTATGGGATATAAGGCGTTTGATCCGGAAGTGGATATACAGGGTGTTATTTTGAATAAAATTGGAAGCCCCGCGCACGGCAGGAAGGCAGCAGAAGCTATTCAGCATTATACCGGAGTTGAGGTCATAGGACAAATTCCAAGAAGCGACTCCCTAACCATGACAATGCGGCACTTGGGACTTGTACCTGCCATCGAAGGGATTAAACGGCAGGAGGGCTTTCAACAACAGCTCAGTACGATCGAAGAAGTTATACGGTCTTCTATTGACATTGATAGAGTAGTTGAGATTGCACAGAGTTCGGAGCCGTTAGATAGCAGAAGCCCTCAGCTATTCAGGAAGAGGCAGAATAGCGAGAACAACGTTACCATAGGAATAGCGTATGATGAGGCATTCAACTTCTATTATAGCGATATGTTTGACTTGCTTCGTTTAAATGGTGCAGGCATCTCATTTTTCAGCCCGTTGAGAGATGACAAACTTCCAGATATTGATGGTATATACATTGGCGGGGGATATCCAGAACTTTTTGCCAGTGAGCTTGAAAGTAACAAAAGTATGCGGGTCTCTATGAGAGAGGCATCAGAAGCAGGAATGCCCATTTATGCTGAATGCGGTGGCTTGATGTACCTCACCGAATCTTTGGCGTTTAACAGTAAATTTTTTAAAATGGTCGGCGTCGTACCAGCTCTCGCAGATGTGACTTATAAGAGGACTATTGGATATACGGTCGGAAGGACCATTAGTGATACGATTATAGGTCCAAAAGGAACTGAATTTAGAGGACATGAATTCCACTACTCAGAGGTAAAAGAGGTGAGTGCGGACCTAACCTTTGCCCTTAAGCTAGAAAGGGGAAAAGGGATCTCTAACGGGTATGACGGGATAAAGGTCAGAAACACCCTTGCGTCGTACTCACACCTGCATCCCCTATCATATCCAAATCTAGCATCTAATTTTATCAAGTCATGCGTTAAGTTCAAGAATGAAAAAGAACACAAAATTGCATAATGGTTGCGATCGTTTCGATTATCAAAGACCACAGATGTGTGTTAAATTCGATGCGAAAAATTGAAATTAGGGCAGGCCAATGCCACGCGACTTTATTCTAGGAGAAGCTTCTGAAACTGTTCAAGCTCATCGTCTCAAGAAGAGGAAGCGTGGTCGACCAAAGGTCATTCCCGATTTTATGGAAGAGCATTTTTACAAACCGTACGTGTACTCTGACTCAGTAAAAACGCGGCGGGGGCATTTAAATGAACATTATCGTTTTCAAGCTCTTTCTGCACTGATTATCGGTGAAGAAAACGAAAACGTTGATCCTCAATCCCCCGATTTTGAGTTTAAATGGCTCTATGAAGATGTAAATTCACACAAAAATCCGCGGGCGTACCGCAAAACAATACTCGCCCAATTAGGCCGATTACAAGATCCTAGTTTAATACGAACAGTTGCCCGAGAAGTGTGTGCAATAAAACCGACTGCGAAAGATGCCGTCGTGATTATTCGACAGCACCGCGCAACACAATCGTCATCCCCTACCATGGAGCGCAAAGATGCACTACTTGCAAAGGAACTCATTGATGCGGTGCTAAACTATTTACGGCAGTATCCAGGAACACCGTTTAGCGACATTTATGCCGCACTAAATTACGTGCACATCATCATGCGCACAGCTGAGGAGTTACCTAATTGAGGGCTCAAGCGCAATATGTCTGTTTCTTGTACGATGACTAGCACTTAGCCTGAGTGATCGCTGCTACTTCATACAGCTTTTGATGGCACAGGGAACTGAAAGAAATATCGAATTGGTCTGCTGCATCAAACAGCGAGTGCATCTAAACGCTTAGCTTAGATATTCTAGCAGTTGCGCTGTCATCACATATGTTACAAAACCATTTGGAACCCAACACTGATGTTCTAGTATATTTTTTGATAGGATTTGGACAAAACCTGATAGACTTGCTCGTGTTGTGACAAGCGTTTTTTATTTATTCAAACATGTTGTTACCCTATCAATAAGAAGCATTTCGTTTTGAATTGGAACGAAACTACCTATGGATTACTACGTTTATGAATCTGAGATGTGGCAGATAACAGACATAAAATCCTTCTTTTACGTAGAACAATTGCCAGATATATGGACCTTAAGACACACTTAAATCCGATGCGTTTACCGAATCGTGCGTAAGAAGTGCCGACAAGTTTGTTACCTGCGTGCGGACTAGAAGTATCCACCATAGATAAAATAATATTAAATGGAAATATTATGGTAGTGAGTTCTCTGTGTAATTTGATCGGCGGCTATGACCAGCGAAGTACTCCATGAAAAGGGTAAGAAGGGTGCTACAGCAAGCGCTGGTATACCCCGAAGTTTGAAGACAGTAATCAGATGAGTCAGTTACAGAAAAACACGAGACAATTGAGCGTGGTGCAGGATTATATGAAGATGCGGTATGATGCCATTTGGAGGGAACGATCTACAATCGAAAGTGTCTCCTTCACCTCCAGCCTCACCGAAGCGCAGACGGGGGGAAACGCGTGAAGGCATTTCCAATCTACGTGGACTTTATTAGCAGCCTGAAGATCTTTGTGAGAGAGCCTGGCACGTTGTTCTTTTCGCTCGTCTTCCCCGTCATTTTAATGTTATGTTTTGGTGCAATATTTGGGGGAGAGGTTACCAAATCTGATCTCTATATCCAAGATAACGATGGCTCAAGCCTCTCCGCAACATTTGTCAAGACGATAAACGCGACTGAAGCATTTAACGTTCATATGATAAGCACGAACAAAGATCCGGATGCGTACATCAAATCAAACCATCTCACTGGCATACTAGTGATCCCTCAAGGATTTGGCGATATGGTGCAGCAAAATCTAGCGCGTGGCAACACTCTTGCAATACCCCACGTGCAGTCAAGCGCGCTTAACGCGGCGAACACACCGTCAGGAACTATCGCATCGGTAGGCCAGCAAACGATGAGCACGCAACCCCCCCAGAGCCCCTCCTCGCTAGCAAACCAGTCAACTGCCTACCTCGTCCTTAAAGTTGATCAGTCCCAAAGATCGGCCCCTCTCGTCACAGGAGTATTAAATAGCATAATAAGTAGCTTTAATGCTCAGCTTGCCGGCGCCGGGCAAGTGGTAGGGTTAAAGAGCCAAGAGGTGATCTCTACACGATTTAGATATATAGATTTTTTTGTTCCTGGGGTAATCGGGTTGACCGTGTTGGCATCGGGTGTCTTCAACACAGTAGCAATTAATACGCGTTACCGTACGACTGGTATCTTACGAAAGCTCGCAACTACGCCGCTTACGAAGACGGAATGGATCGCCTCGAAAATTTTGTCTCAAGCAGTGCGTGCGTTTATTTCGACCGCACTTATCCTTATCGTGGCGATACTTGCCTTTAACGTTAAAGTACTCCCTGATGTCTACAGCATCATATTGATATTCGTCGGTACAATGGCGTTTACCGGAATCGGGATGATCATTTCACGGTTCGTCCGCGACGAAGATGCAGCCAATGCTGCGGCAAACGCCGTAACATTCCCCATGTTTTTCCTTGCAGGTACCTTTGTCCCAATAGAGAGCATGCCCGCGTTCTTACAACCAATTGCAAGGGCACTTCCCCTCACGTACTTAAATAATGGCTTGCGGGACGCTATGATTCTTGGCGACGCAGCGAGCGCACTCTATAACACATTCATAGTGTTCGTGATAGGAATTGTATTCTTTGCTATCGGATCGCTTGTCACGGATTGGAGAGAAGGATGAAGCTTGCAATTTTTGTGTAGGATACGTGTAGTGCGGCAACATAATAGTAGCCTGTAAGTTGGTATAATGACTGTTGTTGCGGGCAAACAGTTTGCATATTCGATCTATCAAGTAGACTGTTTACAATAATCAATAGAGACATTTTTCATGTAATTTTGATTTACTGCCTAGAGACTATAGCATTTTGAGTGTATAATCTGACTAGACGCTAGAACATTGGCGGGTGCCGATAGAGGCCTCACTAAATTGTAAGCGGTACCGTTCTTAGTCTTCTTTTTTCTTAATTGGATCAGTTCGCTCGTGACTTATCTATAAACGCCTTTTTTAGAGATTTAACGTTATATATGATCCAACTGCGTGGATGTGGTGTTATTAGAGCAGTAATACCAAGTGTTATTAATGAAATTATAAACAAGTCAGTCAGAACAATTAAATTTGAAGCATATTGAGGAAACCACAGGCGTCCCAAACAAGGGATGATGGACGCGCCTATAAACGGCAGACCTACGTCGACGAGATACCATTTCTTTTGTTCCCCTCTAAGCAAGCGGCGATGCATCAATTGTACAGTAATGAAAAAACAGCCGCTATTGAGCAGGATCCACATTATAGCAGCTCCGACTCCACCATAGTGTTCAGTCAACAAGATTACACCTGGCACTAGGATTATTATCGATACTAAGTTTTGATAAAATGCGAGCTTTGTCCAACCATTTGCTAATTGCAGAGCGTATGGCATGTTCATAAGGGCATTAAAAGCAGTTCCAATTACTAATACACTTGCTATTACGTGGGTCTCATTTACAATTAAGGGATTTCCAGTCCACGCCCGTAATATTTCTGGTGCAAAGAGCGCAATAATTACCGCTATTGGCAATATGATTACTGACACAGACTGGCAACTCTCGTGATACAGATTTTTCAAACTTGTTTTATCGTCGTCCATTGCGAGTTGCGATAATTGTGGAAATATCGCCGTGAAAAATGGAGTCACTGCAAGCAACGCTACAGAGGCAAGTCCAGATGCTAAAATATAGTAGCCAAACAGCTCTAACGTCAACATTTTGCTTAGAATTACTTTATCCATTTGTAAAAGCACTCCTCCTAGAATACTAATCCCTGTAACTCCAGCAGTAAAACGCCAAATTTCATTGAAATAATTGTTTTTTAATCTGGCCGGCGAACCAGTGCAAGGCAAATTCCGCCATAACATAAGCGCAGCAAGAAAGGTTTGAGAGATACTTATGATTATCTGCCACTCAAAATACGCTTGTACAGTAGATGAGACCATCCAGAGGACTAAGACAGCCCCGATACCTCGAAATGTAGCAGAAACTATGTCTATGCCATTATATAGCACCTGTTTCTGCAAGCCGATTAACCCTCCGTAATACAATGACAAAGGAAGATCAAATGCAATTATGATGCCCATTATCATCACCACTTGCTGTACAGAACTAGCAGGCAAATGCTGCGTCATTATCCAATTGTTAGAAATGAGGGGTGAGAGAAGAATTACTATACATGCTATCGCTCCTGCTAATGCCCAATAGACGACTTCTAGTGTTCGGACTAGGTCACGTTTTTTTTGATCCGTCCCTTGTTGGGAAGATAATCTTGCCAACTCCCTGTTCACAGTTGTGCTTAACCCAGCAACCAAGACTAAAAACAAAGTTTGCAAAGTAGCAAAAAAGCCAATTAATCCGAAAGCTTCTATGCCTAATAATTTGATATAAATAGGGAAAAATAGCCATACCATCAGGACTGTCCAGCCCCTTCCCAAAAAATTCGCGACAATATTTCGCTCGATAACTTTCCGCTCAATTAGTTGCACAGAAACCTCAATTTACGAACTACATTTTCCTATATAACGGATCATCATTTTCTTTGATTCAATTTCAAGGCCTCGAGAGCGTTATAAAGCATACTTTGTAGCGTAAGAAACCTTATACGACCGAATCGATAATGCCAATTTAACCTCCGCTTCAAATTTTTTATGTCAAAGTGTTTCAACGCTTGATGCCCGATAAATCCGATTGCCACAGAGACAATGACGCGTTTTATTTACCAAAGTCCTCATACGATTTATCTCTCTCGGAAATAACTGTCGGTACTGCATAAGGCCACACTATACCGAACGTCGGGTCATCCCATCGCACTCCTCGCTCATATTCCGGGGCATAAAATTCTGATACCATGTAATAGACAGTAGTGTCATCCCCTAACGTCTGGAAACCATGGGCAAAACCTTCAGGAATGTAAATCATCTTATAATCATCTGCGCGTAATTCTAAACCGAACCATTTCTTATAAGTGGGAGAATCTGGACGTATATCGATAATTACATCATAAATCGCGCCTCTTATACAGCTAAGTAATTTGGTTTCTTGGTAAGGTTTGTTCTGATAATGCATTCCACGAAGGGTACCCGTCTTTTTGCTAAAAGATAAATTACACTGCGCTATGTTGACATTTAACCCATGCTGTTCAAATTCTCTCCTACAAAAACTTCGGGCAAAAAATCCCCTCTCATCTTTTCGTTTTTCGAGCGTTATGATGTAGGCACCTTTTAGTTTCGTTTTTTCGAAAATCACTTTACCACCTTTATAACTAAAATTAGTAAAATACGCCTTATCTCTTTACGTGACCGTTTATTTCTATACAGATGGTATCAACTTAACGTCTCTTAAGTATTACAAGTGTAGCATGTCTGCCACCACGACCAATATCGTTTATGTACTCAAAAGATGTCGGTTTGTTGATCTATTTCACCCACTGTTGATGAGAGGATATCAATACGAATGTTCAGCAAGAAACCTTTGTCGGCACCTCACTCAAAGTATTACAATTAGAGAGAGCGGATTCATCATGTGTTCTCTAGTATCTAAAAAGAATGAATACTCATTAAAATGACTACAGTAAAGACATGAAATTCCTGATTTCTTTCACACATAATTCATGCAAGTCGTCCCTTTTTACACCACCATAAAAATTTTTATACCAGTCGATTGTTCTCTCCACAGTTTCATCTATACTGTAAGTCGGTTTCCAGCCAAGCAACGTCCTAGACTTGCTTGCATCTAACTTCAATAAAGCCGCTTCATGTAAATGGTCTGAAGAGCGTGTTGCATAGGTACCAGATCCCCATTGTTTAATTATAAGATTAACTAGTTCTTCTACTGTTACGATATTGCTGTCATTCGGGCCGAAGTTCCAGGCATCGCTATATTTACTTCCGTCGGCGTACATTCGTGCACCAAGCAATAAATAGCCTCCCAAGGGCTCCAAAACATATTGCCACGGTCTTGTTGACCGCGGAGCTCTAATAAGTATTATTTCATCATGAGAGAGTGCTCTTATGCAATCAGGGAGAAGCCTATCCTCCCCCCAGTCTCCTCCACCTATCACGTTTCCGGCTCTTACAGATGAGAGGGCCATGTTATGAACTTTCCCCAAAGTTTCGGGATTAAAAAATGACTTCCTATATGCGGCTGTGACAAGTTCAGCGCAACCTTTGCTCGAACTGTATGGATCGTACCCTCCTAGGGGATCAGTTTCTCTGTAACCATATATCCACTCCTTATTTTCATAACACTTATCACTTGTAACGACGATACATGCCCTTACATTCTCGACTTGTCTCATTGCTTCAAGAACGGCAACGGTGCCCATGACATTCGTTTCATAAGTATATCTTGGGTTCTCATAAGAGCGTCTGACAATCGATTGCGCAGCCATGTGAAAAACAAAATCAGGCTGATACTTTTGCACGGTCTTAAGTAAATGCGCTTCATCTCTTACATCGCCAACGATATGTGTAATGTTCTCTTCAAGATTTATCGATTCAAATAAATTTGGTTTTGTAGGGGGCTCCAAGGAGTATCCTACAACTTCTGTGCCCAGTTCAGTAAGCCATAGAGAGGCCCAGCTGCCTTTGAACCCTGTATGACCTGTGACGAGAGCCACCTTATTCTTGTATAGGTCTATTGGTGTCTTATTCATTTTTCCGGCTCCAGTCGTAAGGTACTCTATCGGTAAAATGAATCAATTCTTTCAAATTCATTGGGATTATAAGAGATTGTATTACAATTTGTGACAACTGTGGATCTGAATCCAACTCTTTGAACCCGTTCCAAATTTTGGGAGGAATTTTGATCAAACAGTAATTTTGGTCTGGTGTGAAAGTATTCATAAGAGCCCCCCTTATAGATGAGTTTTTTATGATCATGGAGAACGAGATTATCATTCCTTGTATGACCGACTAATTTGGCGTTATCTCGTACGTTAATACCACTTTTAATAACCCTTCGGTAGCCCACAGAAAAGTAGATCCTGTCAAAATTTTTCAAAGTAGTTACCGTTGCATCCAAGCATGTGATAAACGTACCCTCACTCATCGGTACCCTCTTTAAAGGATTTATCGGCACCTTCAATGGCTCCTAGTTGCATTCTCCTTCTTCTGTTCTAAAATTTCTTCACACCATTTCACCGTAAGCGCTAATCCTGCTTTTAACGGTGTCGTTGACCTCCATCCTAATAACATCCGTGCCTTTTTAATATCTGCAAAGAGAGACCACATCTCATTATCTCGATGAGGTATGACACCCCAATCTGGTTCTATCTCACAACCAATAATATCTTTTATCATCATCACTACTTCCCGAACGCTAACAGCAACTCCGGTTCCAACATTGATGACCTCATGTTTATTGGGGAGATCCGATACTGAGAGTAGGCTTAAATACGCCGCCACGATGTCATCAACGAAAATAAAGTCCCATCTTTGATTTCCGGTAGTCATCTTAGGCCTGTCACCATTAAGCAGGCTATTTATCGTATAAGGAACAAGTCTTCTTTCGTGGTCTCCAGGACCATATGGGGGAAATATACGGAAGGTAACCGTCTTCAGTCCGTATGTTTCCGCATAGAAAGCGCAAGCTTGCTCCGCTTGTATTTTAGTTAAAGCATACAGATTAAAAGGGCTTAATGGACTATTTTCCCTTAACTTACTTGCACTTTCCTTGTAAACAAAACTAGAACTTGTGTTAACAAATAGCCTCGCCGATTCTTTAGAGGCTTCAAGTAAATTTACTGTTCCTAATACATTGGATTCGATCATCGGGACTATTTCACCTGAAGTATGTCCTACACTATAATAGGTCGCTAAATGAAAAACGATATCTGGCCCGAAATCCGAAATTATCTTAGAAATTTTATAGTTGTCTCGTAAATCTGAATTATACACTCTTATTTTATCAATTACATCTTTAATCCGCCACACATTTGACTGCTCTCGTTTGAGTATTCCAACTTCAAGACCTTCTTGTAATAATTTCTTAGTCAAATGAGAGCCTATAAATCCAGCAGCTCCTGTTATAAACACCTTCTTGTAATTTCCCATTTTTTCTCCATCAGTTTGAGGATTAATATAACGTTTAAAGGCACTTAAGCTATATTGCACGCAGAAGTTGTCATATAATTTTGATTGAGAAGGAACATTAGGCTGCAACAAGAACTGTAATGAGACTCAGCGCCTCATCGTAATAGCGCCTAAAGCGTTTTGAGGTGAGATACTTCCTTTAGAATTAATGGAAACAGTGTCCCCAAAATACATCGCCACTTTTCCATAACTTGTCAAGGTACTGCATGTCCCTAAAAGTATCCATGCATGCCCACTGTCCTTTTAGTTTATAGACCATTAATTCCCCGTCTGTCGCTAACTGCTCCAAAGGTCCTACTTCGAAGTCACAACTGTCCTCTTCCGACAAGTAATTAAAGATACCTTTATTGAAAACAAAAAATCCCCCGTTTATTAGACCGCCAGAAGCTTGTGGTCTCTCGGTGAATGATACCTTATTGCTCTCTACCACTAATTCACCAAATCTTGAAGGGGGTTCTACGCCAGTTACGGTTCCTATACGACCGTGATTTCTGTGAAAAGAAACTAATTCGTGCAGATTTATATCTGCTATCCCGTCTCCATAGGTGAGCATGAATGTGTCTCCTTTGATGTATTTCTCTATTTTCTTTATCCTAGCTCCTTTTAAAGCGGTCTCCCCTGTATCTGCTAAGGTGACTTTCCAGCCAGCCTCGTTATGGTTGCCGTGTATTTCTACTTGTTTGTATTTACCTAACTCAACGGTGAAATCATTATTCATCATTTCGTAGTTATAGAAATAATTTTTAATCGCATCACCTTTATATCCTAAGCAAAGAACAAAATCGGTAAAATCGTAGTGGGCGTATATCTTCATTATATGCCACAAAATTGGTTTTCCCCCGATTTCTACCATTGGTTTGGGTTTAAATTCCGTCTCTTCCCTTAGTCTGGTACCCATGCCGCCACAGAGGATAACAACTTGAACATTTTCTGCTTCTGTCATAGCTAGAGACACTCCGTTTCGTTATTTAGTGTCATTTCCTGTTTCGCGATAATTGCTCATTCTATCGATCAGAGAAGTTACAGTATACGTCGATCCCATAATAGTTAAGATGTTTTCATTTTTTGCGGTATATATACCTATCTCGCTGTCAAACCCGTAGTTGGATGCCTAATGTAGCTGTTCGTGCTTTCAATTTTTACGAGGTACAAACTTTGTTTTAAACTGCATGTCTGACGTTGGGATTTCCAGCAGACATTGTTCGGAATCAATTGCTTTACAGCAACAAAATATCGCCACAATTCCGCTAATTGTCATAAACTGGGTGTATCCTACGACCGCCAAGAAATATTTTTACAAACTTTACATATCACACCTACTAGTAGATCTCCATTCAAATTTGCTCGACGTTAAATGCTGTACAATGGCAATAATTCCGATAATTGTCATAAGCCACGTGTACCCTATACCGCCAACGAGCAGCTTCGCTGATCCGAGTGGCCCTTCGCTCAATTTTTTCCTGTTTCGGCTTGTCAAGAACCATGACAGGCCGACAGGACTTAAAAAAGGAGCAAAAAACCAACCTACAACTTCCAACAGCCAGGAGATCTTCCCCGTAAATGGTGCCGGCGCACTAATCATTGGAATAAAATATTTACTAAAGCTTTCTGCAAAAGCTCTATGCCATCTCACTCTCTGGTGGTAGAACTCTCCGAGAGTAGAGGGTACCTGATCTTCAAAACTTGTTTCGGCAAGAACTGCGACCTTTCCCTTAAGGTACATCCGTATAAGGAAATCAATGTCATCACAAGTCGCCTTTTCGTCAAATCGCTCGCCCTTTAAAAGCGATCCTTTCAGCACTCCTACTCCGTCTAAATTACGAAAATCTTCTGATCCGGAAGCGCTGAGAAGTGCGTCAAAACCAAACCCCCACTCCATTGCTATCAGTTTCGTCAAGAGAGTGCTTTTGTTGTTCACAAGACGCCATCCACTTGAAAAAATTGCAGAATCGTTTTTCTCAAGTGCAGCGATGCATTTGGTAATGAAGTCCCTAGCAGGCCTAC
>DASPRZ010000006.1:0-23122 GCA_035624185.1 Candidatus Acidiferrales bacterium | reverse complement strand
GAATCGATGGGAACAGAAGCAAACCCCGCAATGTCGAGAACATAGACGATGTGCACGGTTGCGTTTGTAAGTCGTGCGAGAAAGGCGCAGTGCTCGTAGACTGTTTCCATGAGCTCTGAGCCATCAGTTCCAATTAAAATATGTTTATACTCCATGGTGACTCCTCAGCAGCGTTAGGCTAGGGCGAGTTCGTCCCCTTCTGCCTTACAGATCGAACTTCGTACATCATCGATATATTTAGAGCATACTTCTTTGTAACAGCGGAACGCACCGCCACCGCTCCCCTCGATGTTTCGAGGAAATTCTCTTCTCGCTGCAAGATGTCATACGCAGTGTCACTCTCCCCGTAAGAGAGGTCGATGATGCCGTGCCGTGTAAAGCGGGCGTTCTTGCCCGTTACTATTTCCCTATGCTTGCGAACCCCTTCATCAGTCACCACTTTGGCGAGAAGTACGTGGTTCGTGCCACGTGCCCGCCCTACCATCTTAAGCTGTATGGAAACCCAGTGCGAACCGGCTGAGAAGGGAACTACCTGTACCGTATCAAAGTGAGAATCAGTCTTCAGAAGGGCTTCAATCTCTTTGCCGCACGCGTCGATGGTCGCGCTAAGAGGGGTGATAGTTGACAGCTCTCGTGTTCCGGTTACAGAAGATTCATCCATTGTTACTGCACTATAGACGTGCCGAGTGATAAATATAGCCTAAAAATTGAAAGGGTCCAATACCCTTTCGACCTTAAAAGATTAGTACAGCACGAGCATGTGATTTGGCCCTTTTAGTGATCGGAGCATTATTATATATTTCTTTAATTTTATAAATAGAACTTAACAGAATAAGATAGGACAATGTCAGTTTAACGACCGATGCGCTATGCTAGTGCTATTTCATGATACATAACGTGGGCTTCCCTATAAATTTGAATTTGAATTTGAATTATAGACGACAGTATCATAATATTTTAACTAATTAGATTAGAGCACAAAAAACGTGTTCTTTGAGAAGGTGAAGAGAGGCGAAAAATGAAAAAGACGGTATTGGAGAGAATTGCAATGAAGCTCCTATTTTCGGTGCTACTGGGGGTTGTACTCGTATTTGCATTGGTGTTGGCATGATACCCATTCTATTCAATCACACATACCAGAACAGTAGGTGAATATACTAATCCATAAACTATTAACACTAAATAAAAGAAACAGCGAGCGTTGTATGATGTGATCCTCTAGCATATGTAATGTTGTACCTTATTATTCTCCCACTTTCATAAGGACAAGTTAGCAGAGGAACAAAGGATACCCAACAGTAAGAACATCACCGCCTTTTTCTTTTTCTTAATCATCCTAAAAAAGTTGTGTCTATTTTAGTTCATCATACGGACCTATTAACTATAAAATCATATCCATTATTCTCACCATCATTTCACCAGAAAAGAACAATGATTCAGATGCACGAGAAATGCATAATACGATGGAATTTAATGTAAAACGAGGTCAACACAGTTAGGAGGAATACAATGCAGATTGAAAAAGGAGCCCCCTTCATTGGAGACAAGTTCCCAGAAATGGAAGTACAAACAACCCACGGTACGATAAAGCTGCCTGACGATTTTTCAGGCAAATGGTTTGTGTTATTTCGACATCGTGCAGACTTTACACCAGTATGCACGACAGAATTTGTTGCATTTACTAAACGATATGCTGCCTTCAAAGAGCTTAACTGTGAGCTCATAGGACTCTCGGAAGACCATGTGTTCTCTCACATGAAGTGGACAGAATGGATCAAAGAAAGACTAGGGGTTGAAATCCCTTTTCCAATAATTGAAGATTCCGGCATAATTGCCACAACACTTGGCGTGAGTCGCCCTGAGAGCCGGTCAATAGGAGTGCGCGCTACATTCGTTGTGGACGAGAACGGAATAATACGACTGGTGATCCATTATCCGCGGGAAATCGGAAGAAATATGGATGAAATCGTGCGGGCGGTGACAGCGCTTCAAGTGTCGGATGTGCATAAGGTGGCAATACCCGCAGGATGGCCACATAATGAGCTTATTGGGGCAGAAGTGATAATACCCCCGCCAACCGATGAGAAGACGGCAAAAGAACGGACTAAAATGTTTGAATGCTACGACTGGTGGTTCTGCCACAAGAAGTTGGAGGAGTAAACGTGCGTTGATATCCGTGGGGGGTACAACCTATATCATTCTTAAGTGACATTTCGCGTCGTTAAATACGTCAAATTGACTCGGGGATGCTATCATACCAGAAGTACCGATACTTATCATTATCTTAATCAATGATACGCTAATCACGTGGCGTTTTGATCACTAAAGGCTCTAATTTATTGGAAAGAGTGAGTCGATCCGTTTACCACACCATTTGCTGGGATTGACACATGCGCGTAGGCGCACTTAATTGCGCTTAACGGACCGACTAATACCCCATTCTGGTCACAACAACGGAAAACGCGTGAAGTTTATTTATAGTATACGGTCACACTTTGAAAATAGGAGGGATTTAGTATGGCAGAAGAAGAGAAGAAAAAAGAGTACTACAAGGGGAAGGAAGTGAAAGGAGAGAAAGAAGGAGAGGAGAAGAAAAAAGAAGAGTACTACAAGGGGAAAGAGGTAAAAGGAGAGAAGTGAGCGTTCTACATACTTTGGTTTACTATTTCAGTGCTCAAAATTACCTGTATATGCGAAAAGTGTATAACAAAATAGAATTTTAGCACGGTTTTACTACACTGCTTTCAACCCATCACTCAGCAGTGCCGAATGTTGCTTCAATCCACACTTTCAGTTGGTCCCGGACTATTCTAAATGATGAGCATCTGTCAGCATCGGTCAGTGCTCCCTTTACTCGAGCGGGATCATCAAAAGCGTGGTGGAGGTAGGTCTCTCCTCCTATAAAAATCGGGCACGCCTCTTGTGCGTCTGCGCAGAGGGTGACGACATAATCGAATTGTTGCCCGTCGAACTCTTCCAAGCCCTTTGCTCGATAGGTCGAGATGTCAATCCCTGCCTCTTGCATCACTTTGACAGCGCACCGATGGACTTGGGTTGGTTCGGTACCAGCGCTGTATGCCTCATAACAGTCGTCATATAACGTCCGGACAAAACCTTCAGCCATTTGCGATCGTGCGGCATTGTGGGCACAAATAAACAGCACCTTCTTGTTCGCGTCTGTGTTTTCCATTGATATACTCAAACTCACTTCTCGGCTTGATAAGCCTAACTTACGACACTTCCGGCTAAATGTCACTGTATGTTTTGTAGTTCACATCTGCGCGGACTTATGGCATCTCATATCTGATTCATCTCACATTTGACTTTATGGCTTATAGAATAGTGGAACTATATAAAGGTTGAGACCCTAATTTAGAGACGTAACAAATATCATGAGTTATTGGTAGTTCATAGCGTTGGAGGGGCTTATTTTTTTAGTTGTTGCCTTATGATGTATCGATACACCGCGCAACTAAGCTAAACAATTTAGATATCAAAAAACAGTTGCGTATGTTCAAATCATTGAACGCGTGACATTCTGACACGTCGACCTCTACAACTTTAGCTCGCTAAGAACCTCAGAAATGTAGGGAATAATGAAGACGTGTGAGATGCGAACAATAAGGTAAAATTTTGACTAATTACTTAATGTTTCAACATTTTTATGTTTCCTGATGGTATTATCTTCCTGAACGAAATAAAGAAAGTCGTGCGATTAAACCAATAAGAAAATTAAATGTTGATATACAATGATATACGCTTTTGAAGAAAGACATTTGGAAACGGAAAAACCATGAGTGAACAGTATGATTTTGAGAGTAAAGAGGTTACGTGGGAAGTAGACGGAATCACGGTCTATGGCACACTAACACGGCCAACCGACAGAGGCCCCTACCCAGGGGTTATCTTCATCGCCGGCAGCGGGCCGACCGATCGCGATTGGTGCTCGCCACTACTGCCAGGAACCAATGGCAGTGCCCAGCTCCTGGCTGACGCTCTCACCCGCAAAGGATTCATGACCTTGCGGTATGACAAACGCGCTGCGGGGCCCCATGCTTGGGAAAACGTCCCACGACTTATAGGCAAGATGAGCATGCAGAGTCACGTCGATGAACTGTCCGGTGCTGTTGATACGCTGATCTCTCACGTCAACGTGGACCCCACCTGTGTGTATGTGTTGACAAACAGCGAGGGTGCCCTTCATGCCTTGAACTACCAATTACAAGCAACCAGCTGGCGATTTAAAGGTCTTATACTCACCGGTGCACCAGGCCGTCCCGTTGGTCAAGTGGCGCGCAGCCAGGTGTTGGCTCAAGCTGCACTTCTCCCCAACGGAGACGTCCTAATGAAACATTATGATGCTTGTATTGCTGCATTCGTTGCCGAGAAACCCGTCGTGCCGGATGCCGTTCTGCCCGAAGGTATGCAAACTTTTCTTCGCAGCCTGACGATTTCCGCCAACTTGCCGTTTGCACGAGAGTTATGGTTGCTAAACCCAGCCGATCTCATTGCCAAGGTACCGGAACCAATTCTCGTCGTAATCGGTAAGAAGGATATCCAAGTCGATTGGAAAGCCGATGGTGGCGCGTTGAAAACTGCCACCGCCAAACACGGTAACGTCATCTTTGTTTATCCGGAAAATGCCGATCATTTGCTTAAATACGACGGGAGACCACGAGAGAAGCTTGTGGCTGCCGAAGTTGGAGCACGTTACAATGCCGAAGGACGCGTTCTTGATTCGGATGCCCTAACCGCCATCTTGGACTGGCTGACTGAACAATCACAAAAATATTTTGAGCTTAACCGTTTTTAACCCGTCAACGTCTCTTATTAACTCGGATCGCTGAAAGTTATTGTTGCTGAGAGGACTAGCATTAAGACTTCCCTTTATCCACATGACGCTTTCATACTAAACTCTGCATGTAGATGCTGATGGACGGGACAGTAGAGTGGCATAAAACTTCATTATGCGCCTCACTGAACAACTCGGCTACTTCAGGTTTTTATCGAGATGACGCTTGGTAACGCGGCAGTCAACATGCAGTATTGGAAAAAAGCGAAAGCTCCCGGTCGGTTGTTTAACAGCTATCTTTTGTCAGACTAAAAATTATCTACGACTCTAGCTATTTGAAAGCTATAGCGATAAATCAGTGGATAATAAGAAGGCAAAAGTGTGGAAGGCGGCAAGATATTATTGGACTATGAAACAGTCAAGCAGCTCTTCGCACACATTTTTTGACAGAAAATTTCAGAAGATCTGCCTATTTCTGACACTCACCGCAATAGGATACATAGCATTGCGTTACGATGGATGGACATGTAGGGGGAGTGACCAAGAGGCGCTAAAAAGATGAGGCGTAAGTTTTTCGCATCCTTACGCGCCAGCAAAAGCTGATGGTCCCGACCCAAATCGCGTGTCCTTATCTTATGTTTTATATCGCCGACTTTGTCGCAGTAAACGTCTTACGAAAGCGATCGGATGTCTCACAAACGCAGAGACAAGGTTATCCCGCTGTAACGCTGCACGGGAGATCACATAGCTCACGACAAAGCCGAGCACAGCACCTCCGATCACATCAGTGAAGTAGTGCAATCCAAGAAAAACCCGACTAAACGCAATCACCAGTGCCCATGCGAACATAACAATAGTAAATTTGCGATGGTAACGTGAAATGGTTGCTGTAAGGGCAAACGCATTTGCAGTATGCGCGCTAGGAAATGCTGCCTCGGCTTCTGGTATCACGCCCAAATCACTAGGACGCGGGCGTGCGACAATGTACTTGATGCCAAGCGCTAGTACATTTGTCACGACAAATACGACCGCGAAGACTAACGCCTCTTTCCGCGCTCCGCCGATGTAGAGGAGCACTATGATAAGTACCATGAAAACAGTGCTGCCCGTAAAAGTGATATACGTAAATAGCATGTCAATCACTCCGCCATAATTAAGGTCTCTGATGAGGTGGGTGATGTTGTAGTCAAACGATCCGTAATACACCGATGCTAACGTAAGCAGACTGCTCATGCCTTGCCCTCAAAGTGGTTTTGCGGTTTATAAACCTTTGTGTGAAATTAACATATGTTATGTCGTGCACTTCTCTGAGTTAAGGCGCATCAAGTCCTCAGATCCATTCCATCGCACAGAATTAGGCTTATATGGTGGGTTTGACATCCGCCCGCATACCTTTAGACACAGTGTTGCTATTCATCTTATTAGGTCCAACCTTGACCTTCAGCGGGGGGAACAGTTGTTAGGTCACAATAACCTCAACTCTATGAGATTTACGGACAGTTCAATTATCAAGATTTACCGGAACGGTAAAATAAGACACTAGTAGGATGTCAACTCTTTTTATGATTACAAAATTACGCCCCTACCTGATATCAGGAATCGCAAAGTAAAACGTCGACACATTCCCAGATATAAGAGGCAAAGCTATGTCTGTCCAGCGTGTGAATCCTTTCACCCATACATCTTCTCAATCCATTGTCGCGCATCAATTGACTCTTCCTACACGAGCTCGAAGTTGTCTCTCAGATAGTTGGTGTATTCGGAGCTGTTGGTCCAGAACCACGCATTAATCGGGTCCGTCACTCGGCGCGCTGAATCAAAAGTCACTAACGTAAAGTTCTCCTTCGGATCCGCGACAAGAAACCGTATCCCGTGTTATTCGTCGTTGTGGCGTAGCTCAATATCGTTTATGACAGTGTGCACCGCATCAAAATTGGAATTAGAGCTATGCCTAGCAATGTTGAGATTACTTACCACCGAGAAGGAACTTTACTATGTGTACTATATATGTCTGTTTAAGATCAATTCGCTACCTACTTACAATGAATTCACTCCAAAAGTATTAGTAGCTAGTTGCTAAACGACCTGCGGTGATATAATTTGACTGAGCACAGTTCAGCAGCAAGTGAGATCCTAAATAATCTCCAATCGATCTTTAAAAGCATTGAATCGTTTTTCAGCAACGTTGAATCGGTGGGAAAGCCGATAGAAATCGGAAATGTAGTGCTCATACCGATTTCTACGGCCTTTTTCGGTGCTGGAGGAGGTGGAGGAGAAAGCGGACGCGAACAGACGAATAACGGTTTTGGATTTGGACTCGGCGCGTCAAAGTCCCTGATAGCTCTTGTAATTGTCGCAAAGGATAAACCCGGAACAGAAGGAGTGCACATTCATGAGTTTAAGAATGGTAAAACCGGAGTAGGAGAGGCACTCGTCGAAGTTCTTCCAAAGATGTTCGAAACGTGGCAAATGAGGGGTGAGTCACCACTGTCCAACGAAGAAAAGGAGAAGTTGATGAATATCTAAGGTTAGGTGTAGTTATGACCACAAAGGAAGATATTGAACGCCTTATTGAATCGTGTAAGATAGTTAAAAGCGGAGCCGTAGAGCTCTCAAAAGGGATTGAAGAATTTGAGAACTCGGTTAATAAACAACCGATGTTTGTGAAGCCGTTTGTAAAACGGGACTTTGCGTCGAATACTGGAATGACCGAAGAAGAGTGGAAGCGCTTTGCAGAACGACTGCGCATACGCTTCACATCAATCGAAGATGATTCGAGAAAGGTTCTTGAAACGTACGAACAACAGAGAAGTGAAGGCGACACATATGCGGCTATGACAGAGTTAAAAGGTACCGCAAAGCCGTTTATAGATAGTGGAGACACCGCAATAAAGGCCATTGCCGGCTTTGCAACCTATTTAGAGAGCGTACCGAAAAAAATCAAGATGGCCCCCAAGCAGTTTTTTAAAGAAGAAGAGAAGAAAAAGCTGATCGAAGCAATACCAGAAAACGTGGAAAAGGTTAAAGGTTTGGCAAACCTTCTGAGAACGATCAAAGATCAATTAGTCGACATCACAGCAAGTTAATTATTTAGATAATGCGTGTAAAAAATGCTAGTTATGATGATACGGTGGCTAAAAAATCGTGCCAATTAGACAGCCAGGTTTGGTTGGAGGACAAAAAAAGAATGTGCACGCTTCTCGTTTTGGGGTAAAAAGAGTAGAGTCCTCATTAACCATATCGCAGCGTTGCAACCGTCAGTTTATAAAACGACAAACTAAAATTCTACCTTCTCCTACACCCTTCGTAAGTCCACATCTTTAAATTGCAGTTACGCAGCCTTGTTGACTGCAATGATTGCTCCTTTTACTGATGGTGACCCAGGGTCGAGACGGGCTTAAATGAGGCTCACCGAATATCACGAGGCAGCACGCACTTTCTCCTCATTGCTTCGACACCTCAGTCTCCCGTCGTAATGCCTCGTTCGCAATTTCAATCTAACTAGCGTGCTGATGGGCCTCTCCTTTAATCACCTCTCGCTCCTCAATCTCTTCTTGCAGCTCGTATGCGCATCCTTACTAGATCCCCTCAATATCATGGATCAAACGACTGCACGTCATCGATACGTTCATCGCGTGTTGCTTTGCAGTAGAACGCATCGCCAGCGTTCCATGTGTCTCCCCGCCATTGCCGTTGCTTGCCGTAAAGGTAATTTCCTGCACCTGGTCGTCACCCTCGCCAGACCGCTCAGCCCTCAGTTGGTTTATATCCATATTGACTGCCCTCACCGTGACAGCATCCGCACCATGTGCTACTAAACCTTCCTTTACCGCAAGCTCGATGGTATAGTCACTAGGCTCGTCCGGCATAAATCGTATCGAGTGCTGCCTCTCTGCATCTGCACTCCGCACCGCCACCGTTCCATGTGTCTCCCCGCCATTGCCGTTGCTTGCCGCAAAGGTAATTTCCTGCACCTGGTCGTCGCCTTCACGAGTCCGTTCAACCCTCAGTTGGGAGATGTGACCGTTAGCAGCTAGTATAGTGATATCATTTTCACCATGTGTTTTTTTACCATCCCTCACCATGAACTCAATCCCATAGCTCCAGAGCCTGGTCCGAGGAGTAACAGGAGATTCCTGATTCGCCAACTTTCCCCCTGGTAAGACAGATGAGTTATGGACAGTTGATGTTGTTGCCGTGCGGGTTAAGACCAGATTTGGTGTTGCTTCAGGGACAGGTTGCAGCTTTGATATCTGCGCGTCTGGAAGTTCCTTTTCGGGGCTTGCCCGTTTGGTACGTCCCTCCCCTGCCGCTCCCATCTTATTGCTGCTGCCTTTAATCAAGAGGACGACGAGTATACCGATAATGGCAATGCCGAGCGCCGTGAGGAAGATGTAATCGAACGCGGTATCGGAAGGGATAGGTATCATCATTAGTCCGTGGGGAGTTGGCTTCGGGACGAGAGTCGTGTACTGTGTGAGATAGACTCCTACAATCGTTGGGCCTATGACACCGCCTACCGTCCGGAAAATGGTATTCATCCCCGTTGCAATTCCGGTCTGTGACTGATCGACGGATTGTATGATGATATTGATCATCGCGACCATCATAAAACCCATACCGACAAACGAAATCATCACTCCTAGGAGCATTTGCAGCTGCGTGGCATGGAATAAATAGAAGTAGCAGAAACTCGCTGCGAGCGTTACCGCACCCATGAAGAGTGGCAGCTTTGCGCCGCGCCTCGAGACGATTGCTCCGGCTAACGGTGCCGTGACAAGCATCAAGAGCGATCCGGGCGCCAGTACCAGTCCTGCCTGAAAGAGAGAGCAACTACATCCAATGGGCGCAGGCGCCTGCAAAAGGTAGATAACGGACTGGAATACCAGAAAATTAGCGAGGCCTGCGATAAAGGCGGTAATGTTCGTAAAGAACACGTTCCGCTTTTTCAGCATGGCGAGGTGAATCATAGGATCAATGATACGCGATTCAATAAAGATGAAGAACAAGATAAACGCTAGTGCTAGGCCGAACAAACTGAGGATCGAGGGAGAGGACCATCCCCACGCGCTGCCCTCGGTCATTGCTATCAGGAACGATACTAACGCGATGGAAAACATCGTGGCTCCAAAGACATCAGGTCGAGAAGGGGTGCGGATAGGCGACTCTTTGAGATAATATGCTGCCAGGAGGGTGAGAACGATGGCGGCAGGTATGACGGTATGGTACGTCGTGCGCCATCCAAAATTATTTGCTATCCACGCGCCGACGACGAGTCCTATTGCCGCACCGGCGCCGAACATTGCGCTCACAATCCCGGTCGCGACTGGCACCCTCTCAGGAGGAAATTCATCGCGGATGATGGCGAATGCGAGCGGGAACATCGCTAGCCCTATGCCTTGAAGGGCTCTGAATCCTATGAGCGACGGTAAATTCCACGCAAAGCCATTAGCGGTGACGCCAATCGTGTAGAAGGTCATGCACACGAGAAGGAACTTCTTTTTCCCATACGAATCTCCAAGCTTGGCAAATACAGGTATGGCGACAGAACTGACGAGAAGGTAAATCGATACGATCCACGATGCCCATGCTGCTGTCGTATTGAACTCGGCCTGCAGTGTCGGCAGGGCGGGGGTGATCATCGCCTCCGTGAACATAACCATGATCCCTATGAGTCCGAAGAGGGCCAGGACGAACCATGTACCATTCCTTGTGGTGGGTATTGGTGATTGTGTGATTTGTGCTGTTTCATTCATGTTGTATCGACTCCCGTTCGTTTATCACATCCTTTTATCGCGCGCTTAAAATGTCACCAGGCTAATTGCATGCGACCGCTCGCATGAATCTGAAGTAGCTCAGCTTTATTTAGGCTAACCTAATATATATAATTTAGGTAAGTCAAAATTTTTTTCCCAAGCGTACTTGACGCACTGTGCAGACTGGGCATTATTGCGTGATCTTGTTATCATTTAATTTAAGCTTCGTATCCGAAAAAGACCATCTGACGCTACTGTAAGGGTTAACGACTATTCACAAAGTGGATAGACGTAGTAACTGTCCCTGCCATTCTTTTGTAACATTGCTTCTTTATGGTACCTCTATTACATTCCAACACATTTCTTGCAACAGGGCTTAATTTACTTAATACAACACCGCTGTGAGCTATTCAGACTTGATAGAGTCTACTCTACTGCTCCTATTCACTTGAACTGAGCCATGATGCTTCCAATGTCAACGTACTCCCTGACCAAGTCAATCTTGCCCTCTGCATTGATGTAATATATGAAGCACACAGGCACTTTGTATTTCTTACCAGCAAGGGTGCTCGCGTCAGCTGGGAAGGACCATTCGATTGTTTTGCGAACTCAACCGCATCTTCGGTAAGAGTGCCGATATTCCAATACTCCCAGGCTCCCCATTCCTCGTCGGCTCTGTTGCTTATGACGACTGGTTCTTTTTGAGAAGTGTACTTACTAGCCTTCAGCCATTGAATGACCTCCTTTTTCCCTTTGCATATCTGATTGTTGGACATCATATCCCACTCAATGTCATCGGCAAAACAAGCTGTAGCTGTGCCCCAATCATCATGCGAGGCTGCCCAGAAGAAGGTAGAGAAGGGAGTTGTAGTTGAGTCTTGTTCCAAATCCTTGTTGTTTATATCGACCATTTTTTTCTATTTACATTCTACCGGACAAGAAGGAGATTAAGATTACGGCGACAATTTTCGCCATTTTCTGAAAAAATTCTTATAATGTGTCAACCAATCTCTCTTGCATGCGCAGACTTATTGTGGAGATTTCCAGCAGAGCCTTCAGTAAATTATTTCCAGAAAGGCCGATACAAAAAATAAGGTCGGCGGAGGTTCTGCACTTTCTCAAGTTCGAACCCCAAGAGGTTGCTATGATACTAAGAGTAGAATTCAACGAGCCGAATGTCAGCATCGAAGACATGTTCCCTGATGACTTGGCTGAGGTACAGCTTCTTGAGCGTGAAAAAGAGAAAGAGAGCGAAATCTATACCTATTTTATAAAGGTTCTCCGTCCGGGACCCGATCTCACAGCAATGAGGGGGTACGTCTCTTTACCATACGAGATACGGGGTGGCAAGATAAAGGTTACATTCCTCGGAAGTGCCAAGCAGGGAAGAGATTTTATTAAGCTATTTGAGGCTGCAGGTATCTGTACCCGGATAATCTCACTTACGGATGCAAAATTCCCGCCTCACTCGCCGCTGAGTCGTCTGACAGAAAAGCAACGGCGAGCCCTCATTACCGCTTATACGCTCGGCTACTACGACATACCGAAGAAGATAGGCCTTGTTCCGCTCGCCGAAAAGCTTAACCTTGCACATTCTACGTTGGATGTGCAACTGAGGAGAGGAGAGAGGCGGTTACTGTCTCGTATAATAAATGAGTCATGACGTCTTCAGGAAAATTGAACTCAGTTCATTAAGTTATTAATTTTATTACCCGATCACATCACGTGTCTCGCTTTCTTGTCTTTAAGTCAAACTCGCAAGTGAAAAATATTTGACGTTTTATTTTTGTCACTGAAATCCATGAATCGTTGGATAGCTATTCCCCATGCAGGGTCTCGCGGAATATCTTTGAACAACGGGAACTGGTCGATCACGGTGATGCGTTCGTCCCATCTTGCAATTTCGTTCACATCTTTTAACGCCCATTTACCCAATCCCACCCCCCAGCGAGAGAACGCACCGAAGTTGTGCCGCATTTCCTCTCTCATTTCCTTATCGCTGAGCTTGTTCCACCACCCTTCAACGTCGATCCACTCTGTACTGTGAGATCTAGTCGGGATCTTGAGCGTTGACATCAGTTTATCCTTCTGGTCCCGTGGTGCCGTATCCCACCAGTCCTTCAGCGTCTTCATCAGCGCTGCGCCCAACTCTTTCTGTTGATCTGGAGGCAGCTGCTCAATCCATGCCCCGAAGTGGTTATCCACACGAGATGATGCATTAAAGATAATCTCACCACTCGGAAATCTGTCTGCGAGCATCGAAAAGAACTGTCTAACCTGTGATTCCTCAAAGTAACGCAATAGCCCGCCAGCGATCATGAATATTCCATTTTCGGTATCTTTAATGTCTTCATACCAGCTTTGATCGAGGAATGATTTTGCGATGTACGTTACCCGGTAGGGTTCTGGCAGTAGCTGTCTTCTGACGTCGATGACTGCTGGAAGGTCAAGGTCATACCAGTGGATTAGCCCGTTATCAACCCGGTAAAACGTTGCGTCAAGCCCAGCGCCGATATTCACCACTGATGCGTGAGGATGCTCTTTGATGTAAGCTTTTATCTTACCATCAAATTGCTTTGCTCTTGCCACAAACAGCAATGGCAGAAAATTCTCAAAAGGAATCGTGTCGAATGTTGAAAAATCATAGTCGATTTTTTCAACGAGTTCGACAGCTTTTTCGTCATAAAATATTGAGCTATGGTCTCTGCTGATTTTGGCTCTACTCCATAAACATCCCAACATCGTTTCGGATACGCCACTGAGCTTAATCTTTATTTTATCCTGTTTCATGTCTTACTACTCCTATTAACTACTCCTACATCGTGTGGAAGAAGTGCGTGTCACCCTGCTATATCCGTGGGACATCGCACAAATATTCCAAACTTTTACAGCGCTGTTACGTGTATGTGAGCGTGTTGTGTCATCCCGTATTCTTCTAAACTACTATAAGATTGTCTGACTACTGGGAGCGGCTGAAATCGGGCTTCGTGCTGCGTCAGCATTAGTCGCCTGCTATCGGACCCTGTCTAAAAGCGCCATTTCAGACCGTCTCTACGAGCTTTCCCCCTCATTCATGCGCTCTGATTTCTCCTGACCTTTGATCAGAAGGGTAACAAGCATCGCTACAACAATCAAACCAAGGCCGGTCAGGAATATGTGATCAAATGCAATTGTGTTGGGGAGGAGCGGCCCCGTTACAGGACCCCGGGGTGTCTGAATGATGAGCGGTGAAACGTACTGTGCAAGGTAGACGCCCGCTATAGAGGGTCCTACAGCGCTACCAATCGTTCTAAAGAAAGCGTTCGTCCCAGTAGCGATTCCCGTTTGCGATTGTGCAACGGATTGTATGACGACGTTGATCATCGCGGTGAACATAAAGCCGACGCCGATAAGCGCGATTACAGCTCCAAGGGCAATTTGCAACTGCGTAGCACGGAATAAATAGAAGTAGTAGAGGCCCGCCGCACCGATCGCTGCACCGATGAAGAGTGGTAGCTTCGCACCGCGCCTCGCGACGATCGCACCAGCAATCGGCGCTGTGATAAGCATAAGGATCGCTCCGGGCGCAAGAACTGCCCCGGCGCGGAAAATGTCGGTTCCGAATCCGAAGGGCGGAGGCAGCTGCATGAGGTACACGATTGCCTGGAACACCATAAACATCACTAGACCGGCGATAAAGGAGGTAATATTGACGAAGAACACGTTCCGCTTGCGCAGCACCGCGAGGTCGATGAGCGGATCGCTGATGCGCGATTCAATGACGAGAAATATGATGATAAACACGAGCGACACTCCTAATAGGCCAAGGATCTGGAGAGAAGTCCACCCCCAGTTCTGACCTTCGGTCATCGCGACGAGGAAGGATATAACGGCAACCGCGAAGGTCGTAGCTCCGAAGACGTCGACCCGTGAGGGGGTACGAATGGGAGACTCATTTAGCACGAACGCGGCTAAGATGGTGAGTACGACCGCTACTGGTATAACGGTATGGTAAGTCGCCTGCCACCCGAAGGAGTTTGCTATCCACGAACCGACGACGAGTCCTATTGCTGCCCCGGCGCCGAACATTGCGCTGACGATCCCAGTCGCTGTCGGTACCCTCTCTGGAGAGAACTCGTCCCGAATGATCGCGAACGCGAGCGGGAATACCGCCAGCCCAACACCCTGGATCGCCCTGAAGACGAGCAGTGACGGCAAATTCCACGCAAATCCGTTGCAGATAACTCCGATCGTATAAAAGATCATACCAACGAGAAGGAACTTTTTTTTGCCGTACGAATCACCAAGCTTACTAAGTATAGGTATTGCCACGGAACTGGAGATGAGGTAAATCGACACGACCCACGCGATCCATGCCGTCGTAGTATTAAACTGGGACTGTATCTTCGGTAGGGCTGCGATGATCATCGTCTCTGTGTACATGGACATGAGCGCTATGAGCGAGAGGAGGGCTAGGATCCATCCCACGCCGTTGTTCGTGAGCCGTGCTGTTCTGCCCGTGTCAGGGCCTTTCTTCATACCTTTATCCATGTCTGTGTTCATGTTTCAACCTCCCTTGGGTAGAGCACACGCTAAGCATATTAAATCCTCCAGCTACCTCTTCGCACTGAGAGACACGTTTCGCTTTTCGCTTTTAGTTCACATGGCCTTTGATACAGCGCAGGGCGGCATCAACGATCAACTCAGGTAGATCGTCAAGCGTGTGCGTAGTCGACGTCATCACCGAAACGAGCGCATGATACAAGAGGGGCCCGACGATAAGGCTTGTTACGAATAAAACATCAAGATCTTTGCTGAGTTCGCCCTGAGCCTGAGCCCGCGTTATATACAGGAAGGATCCGACAATAAGGCTTGTTACGAATAGAACATCAAGGACTGCTTGTATCTCGAGACTGAGTTTGCCCTGAGCCTGCGCCTGCTTAACGAATTGTTCTATGTGCCCCAGGCGCGGTGCGATCTGCTGGTCTAACAACACCTTGTACAACTCTGGGTGTGCGTAGATCTCGCTGATAACCCTAAAGAGTGGCCTCACCTGCTGCGGATTCGTTGCGGGTGAGAGCGCACGGAGTCCATCGCGTAACAGCGTCACCATATCCGAGCGGAAATTGCCTGTGTTGGTAATAGGAATCTCGGCTTTCAGCTCGCGCAGCGCATCGATTACGAGTGCTTCCTTTGACGGCCAGTGTCGGTAAATCGTCGTCTTGCCAACGTGGGCACGTGTCGCCACCGCTTCAAGGCTCATGTTGTCGAATCCCCCATCAGCGAGCAGTACAAGCGTGGCAATAATAATTGCCTGATGTGCACGGGCGCTGCGCGGGCGTCCGACGGGCCGACGGTGCTGTTGTTCTTGAAGCGTCATGAGCTTCGGGATGCCTCCGTGATGTTTCGCTCATTGCTCTGCTTTATGAGGTACTTGGTTATCATATTAGTATCGATACCGTATCGTATCATAATTAGTCTTACTTATAGGTTTTGGTTGCCATGGCTTTGTTCATAAAGTCCGAAAAACAGCTAACTTTATAAACACATCTTTAACTTTTTAAACATAGAATATTTTGAAGCAGATTGTTTATTTTTGCAACAATTACTCCTTGATTTGAGTTATCTAAATTGATTTCCCTTTAATATTTAATGAGGTAAAAAACATTGAGAAAAATCTGTATTGAATTAAAAGACTTTGAAGAAATGGAAAGAGAATGGCATAATATAAAGGTTAAAGACCTTATTTATATATGTCAAGCAAACGAGGACAACAATATGGTTAAAGTAGGGCTTAACCTTGGCATACTAACAATTCAAGGGGAATGGGTACCCGATAAAGAGGAACAAATGGCCGCTTGGGAAATGTATGTCGAACTGGTAACCAGAATTTCTGTTGCAGAACTCAAAGAAGATGAGGGGTTACTCCGAGAGGCATTAAGTTCATTGTATACTCTTTTTGGCACTACAAGGCAGATATTAAGGCAACATGGTCCATCAGTAGCACAACCTAAAGATAAAAGTGAATTATCATTTGGCTATCTCGCCGTCGCGATTCTCAACCGTGAACTCCGTCCCGTTCTTGCAAAATGGCACCCCTTACTCTGTGATTACGAGAATGCTAAGCCAGAGGGCGTCTCACAGTTAGAACATGAAAGGAAATGGGAACAAGCTCAGGAATTACGAAAAATCTTAAATGAAACAAGACTCGTTCTCGTAGATTATGCAAATCTACTCGCCGAAGCTGCAAAAGTCCCATCACTTATTGTTGAAAGGTAGTAATTGAGCGTAGCAAGACAAATATACAGTCAATAGGTTTAAACGTTCGATACACCAATAGTGCATTATGTCGTCTAGTTTAGCTACGAGACATAAAGTATTTCTAAGTTATTATCACAAAGATGATGAACGCTACCGCGACAAATTTGAAGAGCTATTTGGTCACCTTTTTACTAATAAAAGTGTAAGAGAAGGAGATATTAGAATAGATAACAGCGCGGATTATATAAGAAGGTTAATTCGGGATGATTATATCACTGATATATCTGTAATTGTTGTCTTAGTTGGACGTAATACTCATTGTAGAAAACACGTTGATTGGGAGATATCCGCTGCTATAGGTGGGTGGGCAGGTGGTCACTCAGGATTATTGGGAATCCTGTTACCAACTTATCCGGGTTACTCGGAAAATGAATATGACTCACGCACAATTCCGCAAAGATTGCTGGATAATATGAATTCAGGGTATGCAAAACTCATTATATGGCCTAAACTTGAGGCTGCGCGGTCTAAAAATGAGACTTATATCCAACGTAATATCGAAGATGCATTTAAGGCTAGAGAAGATAGAACAGAAAAAATTCGTAATTCTCGAGATTCGCTTAAAATAAATTTGTGTAGCTAAATTAAGTTATTTCGATTTTTTGCTCCACCTCTTAACTTACAATGTTTAATATAAGCTATCAAAATACAAAAAAACGTTAAGAATTGAAAAATTTTGGCTCAATTCCCAACTCAAACATTTCCTGAATCACCACACAAATATTGTGGCATAAAACCTTTAATAATACCTCATTAATCTGCGCTGTCTTTATCTTACTTCTCACTGAATCCCCAAACTTACTCTTTATCATGTGAAAGGTAGTCTCGGCATTACTCCTCTTATGATAATGCTCTAAAAACTCCTCATGCTTAAACTCAAAATAATGATACATTTTCTTCCACATTGGCGAATTCCTCGCTCTTCCCGTCGCATTCTTTCTAAATGGAATGTAAGGAACTGCCCCAATTTCATTAATCAATTCCATATTTACCCTTGACGAATACGCTTTGTCACCCGATAATTCCTTTACGTTAAAGTTCTTAGCCGTCTGAACTACCAATTCAGGTAGAAATTTCGTATCAGCTTCATTCGTCGTAGTCAATTCTACAGCCGTAACCACATTCGTCTTAACACCACAAACCAAATGCGCTTTCACCCACGTCCGATAATCTTTTTCTTTGCCGTATTTATGGTCAAACCATTTAACAAAGCATGACGTACCAAATCCAGAGCTGTCAATAGTAAAATCGGTTTCAATCGTTGCTAATGGTAGACTTGAAATCGTTATCAGTTCTTTAATAATGGGTGTTAGCTCTGGCTTTTCCATGTATATGCCGATGGTTGAATAGCATGGCGCTTTACCGACGTACCCCTTTTCCTTCGCAATTTTTATGTCTGTCATAAATCTTCTTAATGAAAAAGTTGTGAAGACCTTCAAAGCAGAAGCAAATACCATATCTGATAATGGCAATGTAGGTCGTCCAAAAGTGTATTCTGGTTGTGGTATAGCTGTGCAGATGGCACGAAGCAAGTGCATGAATAGTTCCTTTTGTTGTGTCTGTGCAAGATTGTAGGCAGTCCAATCTTGTGAATAAGTTACTTTAGCAGTTTTAGTTTCGGTAATTGTGCCCTGTTCGTCAATCTCCCTTGTAATTGTTAGTTCGACTGCAAAAATATGTTTACACTTCATTTTTCTGTGTTGGTGGTCAGGACAATCACAAGTAGGTTCATCACCGTTATCTGATAGCTGCACAATGTAATGTGAGCCATTTGATTGAGATGGAACAAGCCAACCCTTGTCGTTCTTGGTAATGTGGTTTGTCTTTGCTATTTCTAAGCCCCTTGATTTTCGAGCTTCTAATAGGTCTTGATACGACATTTTTACCACTATCTAAGGTATATAATATACTTTAATATACGTTAATATACTTTATAAGTCTTTCGTATAGAATCGTAGCAGAAAGTATTAAATATGACTTTAAAAGTATATTATATACGATAAGATATGGATAGAGTACACCATGCTACAGTGAAAGTAATTCAAAATGGCCGTGTGACGATACCCTTAGAAATCCGAGAACTTGAGGATATTAAAGAAGGAGATTATGTAGAAATCACCGTTAAAAAGTTAGAAAAGAGCCAAAAAGAAGGTGTCGGCTCTAGTTAATCTTTATAAAAGGCTGATTTTTCCAAAAACAGCAATTAGTATATACCACTAAATAAAGGCTTATTTAATTATGAACCGGAAAGACTGGTTGCTCCTTTACCTCAGTTTGCCATCTGCAAACAGTTATTTTCACGAAGATGTGATTAGGATTCAGTACAGCTTATTTTTCTTCTACATGGAAAATAAGGAGAGACTTAAGGACTTCTATTCATTTATATCTTACTTATATGGTCCCAGTAGTCTTGATATTTTAGAAGACTTGCAAGAATTACAAAAACGGGGTCTTATCGACTATCGAAAAATCAAATTCGATGGGCCTATTTATTACACAGTGACGTTTGAAGGCCGCATTAAGGCAAAAAAGTTAATTAATCAAGATGCCTCCAACCTTGTAAGCGGGTTCCAAATCATAAAGCAGAGAATAACTGAACTTTCGTACTTGCAACTATTGAAATTGATAGAGATTCAATATCCAGAATATACAGGGAACAGTATAATAAAACGGGGAGTTCTAGATGACATTAATTTTGGCATTAGCGTGTAAAGACGGTATTGTTTTTGCTTCAGATTCTTTGACCACAATGCCGGTGGCCAAAGATTTATTCACGAACGAAAATATATATTTCAAAGATAAAATCACCAAAATAAAGGAATTAGGGGACAATAAGAATAAGTTATGGGCTGCCTCTGGTAATTTTGGTATCATACAGCAATTTGAACAATCTTTAGTATTATTACAACAAAAGCATCCTAATTTTTCATTTTCGGACGAGGTTGTAATGAATAAACTACAAGATGGTTTTGCAGATATTTTAAGGCATGCTAACAGAATACATAAACGCGTCAATGACTTACCGGAAGCAGAGATGCCAGAAACAGAACCTCCGAGCGCACAAGTACTTATTGTAGGGTGTGAATGCACCGAGAAAGACGAAAACGTACTGGCTAGAATATTCCACTTAGATACTAATGGACAATCTATGTTTTGGGAAAAAGATTTCGGCTATAAAGCGATAGGCTTCGACTTTTTCGCTCTTGCCGAGCCTATGTTAAGACAGTTCAAGACGGTAAAATATGATATACAACTGGGCTGTTTTATCGCATATAAAGTGTTGGCTGATTCAATAGCACATAGTACAGTGATTGGAGAATCTATCGATATTTGGACGATTAATAATAATGGCAGTCATCAGCTGGGTATCTACGAACTAGTAAATCTTGAAAAGACTTATCAATGGTGGCCGGATGTTGCTAAAGAATATTTTGAAACAAAAGTCGTAGAAAAACTTAATTCCTTTTCTGCCTCTGAGTTGCATTCTTAAGAATCTATACTTTGACTTTTTAAACAGGTCTCTTACTTTTTAAACACAAGGCACTTTATAAACAAAGCCGGTTGCCATCGGTTACGGTATTCTAGAAATTAACTGAACGTGAACGCCAAAATTTAGACTAAATCCTCTATGGTCCACAAAAAAGAGTTAGAGTTCTCGTTGTACTAAATCAAGCTATCAGCACACGTCTGCGTGGCTTGGCCTCAGACCCTTAAGTGAATAATAGTCGATTTTCCATTCTAATCATTGTAATCCATCAATCGTTGCATATCTGCGCTCAATAAGTCTCGCGAGATGTTTTTGTACAACGGGAACTGGTCTATGACAGTAATCCGGTTATCCCATCTTGCAATATCGTTCGCATCCTCTAGCGCCCACAGGCCAGCCCCTCCATCGAACGAAGTCATGAAGTCGTGCACTACCTATTCCTGTTCCTTATCGCTGAGCCGATCCCACCACGCTTCGATATCTGTCCACTCCTTACCTTTCGGCTTTATCGAGATCTCGAGAGCGGTTATCATATCGTTCAGCTTGTCCTTCTGGTCCTGTGGCGCCTTTTCCCACCAGTCCTTCAACGCCTCCACCACAAGCTTTGCTCTCATAATACCCCTTTGTTCCGGCGGGAACATATCAATCCATGCGCGGCGGCTTGATAGAGAATTAAACACAATTTCACCCCCAGGAAAATTGTCTGCCAACATTGAAAGGAACTGATGAACTTGCGTCTCCTCAAAGTAATAGAATAATCCACCGGCTATCATGAATACCCCATCTTCAGTAGGTTTAATATCATCACACCAACTAGAATCGAAGAGTGATTTCGCGATGTACGTTACCCTGTCAGGTTCTGGCAGTAGCTGTCTTCTGACATCGATGACAGCGGGAAGGTCGAGGTCGTACCAGTGAATCGATCCGTTATCGACGCGGTAAAAGGTCGTGTCAAGCCCGGCACCGATATTCACAACGGATGCGCGGGGATGTTCTGCAATGTACGCTTTTACCTTTTCGTCGAACTGTTTTGCTCTTAGCGTAAATAAACCAAATTCTAGTAGATTGAGTTTACGAGAGAGATTAAACCAAATACCTTCTATGGTCATATCACTTGCTGAAAAATCGTAGTCAATTTTTTCTGCGAGTTCAACAGCTTTAGCATCATAAAATAGTAAGCTGTGCTCCTTGCTCAATTGTGCACGGCCTAATAAACACCCCAGCATCGTTTCCGATACACCGCTAAATGTAACCTTTACTTTATCTTGATGCATATCTACTGTTCTCCCATTGTGCCGACCTACGGCTTAAGATCTTTATCTCCTTGCCACGACCATGCCTCCCCACCACCACTGCGGAATTGAGTTTTGTAATAAAGCCGAAAGCCCTGAAATATTTATAGTGAATTTTTAGTAATGAACCGAATTAGCATTGGAGTAGAACTCAAGCTACTGCAGCTCTCCAATCGTAACGAGTAACCATAGTCCCATCCGTCTTCTTTGGACTTGCGTTTTTAATCCCACCTGGGCAAACACCTCCCGCACTCGAGCTGGATCGTTCGATTGAAAATGACGGATGACCTTAACCAATCCCATAGGCGGCCAAATGTCAGCCAAAAAGAGATGTCCCTTAGGACGTAAAATACGCGTGATCTCGCGTACGCCCTCAACTTGGTCGACCCAGTGATGATAAGACATGGTGCTAAAAACTAAGTCAGCTGAAGCGTCTGGCAGAGGTAGCGATTCTGCCATACCTACATAGAAAGTAGCACTGGACATCAGAAAACGAGCTTTTTCCACCATACCTTCAGCAGGATCAACGCCTATCAGCTGAGCGTCGGGCCAACGTTCCCTCGCTTTGCGCAGCAGCCGCCCAGTTCCGCAACCTACATCCACAATATTTTTTGGATTGACTTGATTTTCAACCAAGTTCAGCACAGCGTTATGCAATCGGTCAAAGAAAAACCACGGTTCCCATGAATCCTCGTACGTCTTTGATCTTCTGTTGAATTCTTGGACATCGTTTTTTTCCTGTTTTGCGACCATAGTCGATTCTCCCTGAATAGTTGGCTGTTTATTCTTTTTTACTTTATCTTGTCGCATTCATATCAATCTTACATATTTTGTTGATGGACTAGTGTCAGGTTGCTAAGGTAGTGTAGAGGGGTAATTTTTTACTAATAACAATTCCCACCACGTTACGATAAATCGTGAGTACGGGCCGCACAGGGGGAGAGTTTAGATACGCTTCCGAGTATATTTTCATGTCACCCCCTCCGAGCTAGCAGTAGTTTGATGAAATCGATAAGATGCTGATTAAGAACAGAAATGAAGTTTACAGTCTCATCTATAAGTTTGCCCGGGATCCGAATATCTGTCTAATTGGTATTACCAAGGAGTGTGATATCCTTCGATTGATTACAGATGCCCGGGATCAATCTTCATATCACTATGTTGATATTACCTTTCCACCTTATAACGCGGACCAATTGCGAAACATCTTACAATATCGTAGTAAACAAGCTTTTTATCCTCAAGCTTTAGACCAAGCCGTTATTCCTATTTGTACAGCCTTGGCAGCCCAACGAAATGGCTACGCCCGATATGTTACCGCATATAAATGCAAAGATCTTACGACAACGCTACTTCTTTCCCGCCCAATTTTGAGAGAGAACCACTTCCACGTCAAGAGGGACGTGCCGTAAAAACCGTCTTCCTGCCTCTTTCATGGTGTTTTCGACGATCTCCGCCGCCTCTTCAGCCTGCGCCTTCGGCGCTTCCACCAGCA
>DASPRZ010000005.1:0-9183 GCA_035624185.1 Candidatus Acidiferrales bacterium | reverse complement strand
GTTCAGCGTGCGGTCGACGTCTTCACGGTACGTCTTGAGCGATTTAGCAAGTAGGGTAGGGGGCTTTGGCCCTCACCTATTGAACGTTTGGAGATTCTTTCTAACAACTCTTTTATCGGTAAGCATGTTCTCAGACTCGGAATATATGGGGTTGAGTGGTATTTTGTGAGCACGTGCTGTCTGGGTGGATTGGTTACTACCGGATGATTGGGTGATATATATCTGGTGGTGGACGGTAGATTGAACGAGGGGGCGGGCCACAAAGTTTATATATTAATATATTATGACTATCAGTTCAGTTAGTGACTATTAGTCAATTAGTGACTATTAGTCAATTAGGGTTAAACATGCCAAGCGAGAATAGAAGGAAGCGGGATAGGGAGCGTCGGCAGAATGAGATAATCAATGCAGCAGAAAAACTATTTTTCTCGAAAGGGTATGACGAGATTGCCATGGACGACGTCGCCGCCGATGCCGGCCTCGCCAAAGGTACTTTGTACACTTATTTTAAAAGTAAAGAATCCCTGTGCTATGCCGTCGCCCTGAGGGGCGTGAAGCTTTTGAACACGCTGTTCGACGAAGCAGTTAAAATGGAAAACACAGGAGTTAATAAGATCTACTCAACCGGTGTCGCTTATTATGAGTTCTCAAAGAAGTACCCCGAATATTTTAAGCTGTTTTCTTATGCAGAGTCGGAAAGGTTCGTCTGCCGGGACGATGAAAACGCTCTCGAGCTCACGAAGGTAAGCCAGAAGAACTTGAACATAATGCTGGAATCGATACGCATCGGCCAGGAGGATGGCTCAATCATGCCTGGCCTAGACCCGCTGATGACGGCGATCTTTCTCATGGAATGTACAAAGGCGATGATCCTAATTCCAGGGTTCCATGTGACCCTCTGCCGGAACGGCCAAGACAGGGAAGAAGTTATGCGCTTTACCCTTGAGCGGCTTAAGCGTTCCATAGTAAACAACCCCGTGGACGATAGTGCCGCGATAAGGTGAGAAGGAAATGAAAGCTGTGTTATTTGACGGATCAAAAAACAATGATAATACGATTGATGCCATTCGCCAGGCCATTGTAGAGCAACTGAGCCGGGCCGGCTGGGACGTGGAGACCATCGGCCTCCGAAATAAGCGTATCGCCGGCTGCACGGGATGCTTTGGCTGCTGGGTAAAGACTCCGGGAATCTGTGTCATCGACGACGATGGCAGGGAAGTAGCTAAAAAAGCAGCTCAAGCCGACCTGCTGGTTTATCTGACTCCGGTAACGTTCGGCGGCTATTCCTCGGAGCTCAAGAAGGCGTTGGACAGGATTATACCCGTGCTATTGCCCTATTTTACGCTTGTCAACGGTGAGATACACCACCTGATGCGGTATAAGAAGCGCCAGCGGTTGACCGCCATCGGGGTGCAGGCATTACCAGACCATGAGAGCGCAGAAATATTTAAGACCCTGGTCGACCGCAATGCGATCAACTTCCATAGCCCTGCCCACGGCTCATCCGTAATAATCCAAGGCTCCGGAGCGAGGGAGATCGGCGAACGGACGAGCTCACTGCTAAAAAGCATCGGGGTGACGGCATGAGCCAGAACAAGAGGGCTTTACTCATAGTTGGGAGCCCGAGGTGCGAAAAGAGTAATTCAGAGGCTATCGGTGCGTATTTAATGGAACGGCTCGGCGAAAAAGGCGTGGCGTGGGATAAGGTGTACACCTACCGTTTGACAAGAACAGCGGAGGGGCAGGAAAAACTGCTTAACGCCGTCAATCAGGCCGATATTCTCGTCTTGGCTTCGCCACTGTATATAGACAGCATCCCCTCGTTTACTGTCAAAGCCATGGAACTGATCAGCGAGCGCAGAAGTTCCATTGTATCCCCGAAAGAGCAGACGTTGTTTGTTATCCTCAACTGCGGCTTCCCTGAGCCTTCCCATAACCAGACAGCGCTAGCCATTTACAGGCGCTTTGCCCTTGAATCCGGGATAGAGTGGGCGGGCGGGGCCCGCGTCGGTTGGGGAGGTGCCATCAACGGCAGATCGCTTGATAGCGTAGGCGGAATGGTCAAGAACCTTATGAGAGGCTTACAACTTGCCGCTGGGGCGCTTGCCGGGGATATTCCGATACCAAATGAGGCGGAAGAGCTTAGTTCAAAGCCCTTTATGCACCCGTTCTTGGCAAAGATCATGACATCGGTGATGGGTGGCGTGGGCTGGAACAGCCAGGCCCGAAAGAATGGCGTAAGGAACAGGATGTATGACAGGCCATATGAAAGTGACTAACAAGTCATTTAGTTGGATAGAATTTTTAGAAATCTAAGATCTAATTCCTTATTCTAATCACTGCCAGAATTTCAAAGCGTTTAACTTGACCTGTTTCGTTGCCCTACAATGGTATTTTTAAGAATGTTGATTTATAACACCAGATCTTTTAAAGCATTTAACAACACCATTCGCTCGATAAATCCCGTCAGTGAGATCATGCAAGATAATTATTTCACTCCACTTACTTCAGCTATGTAATAGCTCGGGTCGAGGGATAAAATAATATCACCTTTCATCAGCACTAGATATCCAAGCAATTAATGCTCATAAACGACGTATAACAAATCCTAAGAAATCCGGCAATCTTCTAAAAGGAAAAGTAGCACGTATTTTTGTCATTTTGATGAGATATATAGCTTTGTTGCGGGGAATAAATGTAAGTAGCCAAAAGCGGGTAAAAATGGCAGATTTAAAGGAGATTTTTGAATCATTAGGGTTTGAAGATGTAAGAACGTACGTTCAAAGTGGTAATGTCATTTTTGATTACGAACGTATCGACACTGAAAAATTGGCCAGTTACATAGAAAATAAGATAAGTCAAATCTTCGGACTCTCGATAAATATAATTATTCGGACAAAGGAGGAGCTCGAGGATATTGTTAACAATAATCCATTCGTGGCAGAAGCAAATATCGAGACAGATAAATTGCATGTAATTTTTCTGTTAGACGTGCCAGATCCAAAGGTTACATCGCTTTTAGATATAAAAAAAGACAAAAATGAGGAGTTCAAAATCGTTTGCAGAGAAGTGTATCTCTATTGCCCAAACGGGTATGGAAGGACAAAATTAAATAATGCTATATTTGAGAGGAAGTTGCATACCACAGCAACTACACGGAACTGGAAAACAACAAATAAATTACTTGAACTGTCAAAATAAATTTCTTTTATTTAACAAGTTAAACCTAAAGCATCCTTTACATTATGTTTCAATGGTTAAGGTTGCCGGCCGAAATGAAGAGAAGATATCATTGCAATTATCGCAACTATCGCGGGTGTCATGTTTGGAATTAAAAACATAGTTCTTCTTGTTCTTCTTTTTATCGATTTAAATTAGCTGACAATTTTTGGGTAATTAAAAATGTGTGCAAGGTAATAAATTTGACGCCAAATGTATAGTTTCGTCAAATAAAAAAGATTTTCAACCCGAATCCATAACAGAATTATTTCGATAAGCATTAATATATATCGTCTCTTTAAAATATGATATAATGAGTGATTTCAGTAAAAAATCGACGTTTTATCGCCACGTCGATAGATTTGAAAGGTATGAGGGGCGTCAAGCAACAAGAGAGGAACTAAAGACCATCGCGTATCAAATCTACGATGGTCCTTACGGTGACCAGGTTGCCAAAGCGTTTTTTAATGCTAGGGCCCGGCAGTTATCGAAAGTGAAGTCCTAGTCATAATCATTTTAACCTGACCTTAGAGCGCTCTAACCTTACTTTGTGTGATTCCAAATAACAAAAAAGCAGAGTACGGTATAAAAAGTTCATTGCAGACGAGAGCCGAGCGAGTAAATGCTTCAACTTCTTTAATGTTATGAACTTATAAATTTCCTACAGCATTATTTTGGTAAATTAATAGGTTGCAGTGGAAACCAGCGTCATCCTGGCCACCTTTATATGTTGCAGTGGAAACATACCCGTTAATGGGCAGTATATGTAAGAAATCAACATTTCATAGACTTATACGCGCCCGATGGGGACGCTCAAGATTTTGGTATGACATGTTTATCCCCCTTTAGAATAAAAATTAAAAATATCAAAATTGCTTAATAATAACAATTTTGCGTAACATTTATTATAGTTAACTCCATTTCTAGTGTAGCTTTACGATTTGATTGATAAAGGAGGCGAAAAGAAATGTTGCTATTCTTATTATTAGGAGCAATAGCAGTCGCGGCGTGTGGCCTCGTGGGCACTGCGTTGTGCCCGTTGATTGCACCGCTGATTGCTGTACTGACACTCGCGTAATAACGAAAGAACTAGGACACTGAACCGTGGTAAGAAGGAGGTCATGCAAGACCAGACGAGGATGCTGCACAATTGAATAGGACAATATGGTGCCCCATTAGAGAGACACCAGCGACGACATACGGCTTGCATGAACCTGCCCCTCTTTTTAGTTTTTCTTGTTCGACGAATCAGATGAATGAACGGTATGCTACGCGATAAATAAAGTGCGCACAACGCATGCGCACTTAATGCTTTGACTACAATATTAAGTCTTTCAAAGCATCGACAACACCTTTCCTCAACTGAATCTTTCGTTGTTGGCGAGATATAAAAGTCCTCGCTCCGGCCACGACCCCTGCCCTTATGTTCAACATCGATAAACCGATATAGCTCTGACTTGGCGATGAGTTCAGAAAGTGTTTTGTGTGATATCTGTTCTCTGCCGCTGACATGTAAGTGGTTATTGAGGCGCGACAACCTCCGTTTTATGTACAACAATTCTCATACAATTTTTACGACAGATTCGACGCATTTTTAAAGTTAAAGCCATAACTTTCCGTGGTTACAATCATGAAAAAATATTCACTACGAAGGTATCAATTCAATCATCAAATTCTACCCACTCTTATCCTATCATTCGCCTACCACGAGACTTGAAAACAATGACAGGTAAAATTGTCAGTATTTATGAAACGGAATGTGAACGTGAACAAGCATTTTTTGTTTTAACTAACAGACAAATTAGACAAATTATTAGACAAATTACAAGAAACTAATCTTGAATCTCGCCTGTCAGCTCTTGAATCTTCAATCGAAGAAATAAAACAACTCATTTTTCAAAAAGTATCTATTTCGCAAGATAAATCAACAAAAGAAAGCTCTAGAAAAGGCCGAGGTCGGGATTTGAACCCGAGTCGTGGCCTCCACAGGGCCATAGGATAACCAGCCTACCCTACCTCGGCATTTGCAATTTAGGTTTAATAGTCCCGTGCGGATTCGAACCGCAGTCGCAGGCTCACTTCTCCTAGTGGTATAGAAAGAACCACATGAATCCAAAGGCCTACATGATTGACCACTACACTACGGGACTTTATTTTTTATTTAAGTTTTCAATACTTAACGCTTTTGTCTGTAAGCTTTTATTATGAATTATATCATTATTGACTGCAATCAAGCAGGTTACTTACTCTCAATAGATTCATTCTCTCAATATCGACTTTTCCTTTACACCATTATGAAAAACATATTTCAAAACAAATGAGTTCATGTCTTTACTAGACTTATCGCTTGTTATGACTTAGTAATAGAGGAATGCCAGTGGCTCTCTCTCAATATCTTTTGGGAACCTCTAAAATCAAAGAAATGAAATGTAAAATTTATGCGCTTTTCGCTTTTAGTAACCATATTCTACAGATGCTTTAAATACCGTTGATCAAAAACGTACGTAACGAAACTCATCCGTAGTGAGAAACAATGTTCACTAGCCCAGAGTATTATCAGGATAAATTTTGTTCACAGAAAAACCAATTTGACAGTAACAACTTCTGTTAGTTCACTAGTATTGTCGAAAACGTATCGCGCATTCGATTTAGATAATCCTCATAACAATTAATGGGGCTGGAGAGATTTGAACTCTCGATCGACGGGTCTCTCCGATCAGTGCTCCAACGGGACATCATTTGATTCGGGCGTCCCCGAGGCCATCAGTTGACCCGTTGCTCATCATTTCGAGAACTTTTACCGCTGGAGCCCGTCGCCATTCCTGACTAGGCCACAGCCCCGTATATTTACGGGCCGGGAGGGATTTGAACCCTCGGCCTTTGGGTTTCTCTGGTCAACAGGTCATTGTTATTATTTCCGTAAGAGCCCAACGCTCTGCCTGACTAAGCTACCGGCCCTCGAATTACAGCTAAGCGTTACATCTCCTAAACATATATAAGTTACTGAGTACAATATTTACATAATATTATTAAGCAACAAATGTTGAATACGTCCTAATCAAGAAGGTGGGTCTCTTATCCCGGCTTTTAATGGTGTAAGCGTCGAAGAAGGGTTCATCCCATTAAAAATTGATGAAAAAGTGACATATGCTATCTTGGGATCTGGTAGTGTAGGTTACCTTGTTGCAAAAGAGTTGACCCAAAGAGGCAGAAAGTTCATAATTGTTGAAAAGGACAAAGAGAGAGCTGAAACGCTACGGGACCAAAACTTTGAGGCCGTAGTCGGTGATATTACTCAAAAAGACGTCATAGAACATATATTGGTCCCCGAGTTAGAAATAGTTATGATAATGAGCTCGGACGTCGACGCAAACACAAAAGCTCTCAGTACAATTAAAGCGTTGCGACCGGACATCTTTGTAATAGTACGAGCTACCGATCCGCTTAGCAAAGATAAGCTTGAGGAGATGGGGGCAGATGCGGTGATCTACCCTGCAGCGCTTATAGCAAGTGCTACGCTCCACGACCTCGAAAAAGCCGAATCGCAGCGTTCAGCTAACCGGCTTCTAGACATCTTAAGAAAGATTCATAAGCTCGGCATAGTGCTTCATGATAACCCCGATCCTGATTCTATTTCGAGTGCTCTTGCGTTAAAGGAAATAGCTCGAAGTGTAGACGCTCAAGCAGCCATCATGTACCGTGGTGAGATCGGAAGGCAAGAGAACAGAGCTTTTGTGAATCTTCTCAACATAGAATTACACCAAGTTGAAGAAATAAATGTTAACGATTTTGATATGATAGCTCTCGTTGATTCCGCGGTTCCCGGAGCAAATAATCCACTTATCACGATAGATAAGCTTGGAATTATAATAGACCACCATGAACCTTATAAAAACCACGTTCCCTATATTGACATTAGATCAGTCGGGGCGACGGCAACAATACTTACCAGTTACTTGCAAGAACTTGATATCGACATCGATAAACGACTTGCTACTGCATTGCTTTATGGAATAAGAGTTGACACTCATGATTTTAAGAGGAATGTGACCCTTGCAGATCTCGCTGCTGTTATAAAATTACTGCCTCTTGTTGACAATGAAATTTTGGTGCAGATTGAGTCGCCTCCTATGTCTGCTGAAACGTTGGATTTGATTGGAGAGGCTATAAAAAATAAGTGCATACGGGGTAGCTATTTAATCTCAAATGTAGGGTTTGTGACGGATCGTGACGGTCTTGCGCAGGCTGCTGACTATTTGCTGAATCTAGAGGGAATAACAACTGTTCTGGTATTCGGTCTTGATGACGAGCGGATATACGTATCTGGCAGAAGCAGGGATGTGCGTGTTAATATTGGTGCTATTATGAACAAGGCGTTTTCAGGTATAGGCTCAGCTGGTGGTCACTCAAACGCTGCAGCCGCACAAATTGATCTGGGCGTCTTCAGTGGCGTTAAGGATAGAGAGACGCTTTTAAATCTTGTAGAAGACGCCATAACACGGAGGTTCTATTCAGTAGTTGGTGTAGAACGATGTGAAAAATAACTAATTCATTGTCAAGCTCTTTGAGGATTTTTAAAGGCGTTGATCGATTATGGTAACGGTTTGCTATTAATGTTTTGTTTTATTGTGTTTGATCTAAAAACTCACACACAAGTTTTTATCTCAAAAAAGTCAACTAACCCAATTTACCTTATTCAATAATAATAAACAGCATTTTTAAATTATTTGCATTAAAACGCTTTTTTCTTGTAAAAGCTTATTTCACATCATGATCTCTTTAGGAAGAAGACGTAGCTTTTCATTTTTTATAAACAGCAATACGTCATCTAAAGTCGGACGTAATCCTCTTTCGTTCGAAACATAATATCCAGCAACAGCATTTGCAAAACATAAGCGTAAAGTCGGAGATAGACCAAGTAGCTCTCCCAAAATATTGCCTGCGTTCCACGTATCTCCCGCACCTGTCGATCGCTTAAGTTTTACATCATACGAAGGAAATGGCACTGCAGTGGTTCCAATAGAAACTGAATACTTGGGGGAATGAAAATCAATTCTCGCCGGTATGCGGTGTTTGAGCGCTAAAGCTTGTTCAAGCGTGACATCTCTCACCTGATGCTTAAGCTCATTTACGTTCATGCTCATTATGTCGAGGTTTTTGCTCGACATTACTTTTTCGAAAAGTTCCGGTAGGTCACGGGAATGCACACTTGGATCTGCAGAGTCAAAATATGTTTTAACCGCGTGCTGCTTTGCATACGCGAAAGTTTTTGCCGCCAGATCTGTACCGCCGAGAACATTTGTCCCCCAGTCATGCACAGATACAAGATGACAGTTTCTAATAAGCTCAAGATCTGCATTTTTTAAACTGTCAAACCCGAAATCATAGTTTGATCCTACTTCATTTATCATTACGTTGACTTTGTCGCGTCCAATCTCTAGCGCTAAAGTCTGGCCAAGTTTACCGTCCTCCCTTACGTGTGAGATATCGACGCCAGCCTTTTTGGCGAAAAATTGCAAGATGTAGGCACCAAGTTCACTAGTCCTGCCTATGTAATAAGAGTGTACGCCGAGCCTCGCTAGCGCAATAGCAGTATTTACTGCACCCCCTCCTTGTGAGACGTTCTGAACAAGTCCAGGGAGGTTGCCTCCACCGCTTTTGTACTTTAATTTTAGTTTATCGCAAAATTCATGATAGTCTTTAACAAACACAAAATGATCGAGGTAAAAGCTAGGCATACATACTACGCTAAACTTCTTAATTTCTTTATGATCAATGGCGGATAAAATGAACGTTAATTCACGTCGAGCCTCTTCGTACAGATCGCTCAAAATTGACTCCTTCGTTTGTAAGAATCTAAAAATGGATGCTATTTATATATTTCTTCGATGTAGAGGTATACACGTAAATGCGAGAATGGTAGAGTAGTTATGCCTATTCAAGGTTCTTACGAACTTATGGTGC
>DASPRZ010000004.1:0-9955 GCA_035624185.1 Candidatus Acidiferrales bacterium | reverse complement strand
CACCGAAGCGCAGCATTTGGGATAAGATATTGCGACGAAATAAGGCTAATGTAGATTAAAAAATTATCCTGGTTTTCTACTCGCATACAATCCATTCCACATATGTGCCACCTGACGTATTGCCTGGCGCGCATCTCTCGTGAGAAACATCCTTCTCCAAGCCGGGTCAGAAAATTCCTTCAACAGAGCTGAGAAGCGTCTTCGAACTCCATTCACCCGAAGCTCATCGAAGAGCTCCCGTATCAAATCAGTTGAATGTAGTGGATTAACGTTTGATTGTATAACTTCAAACCCCGCTCCTTCATAGATAGCCCGCCATTCATGCTCTTGTAGCATCTCGAAATCTGCACCAAGAAATATCGACGTGAGAGGACGCACCTGCGCCGGAGGGGGCGTTACATACGTCGCCTCATTGTCTGCAAAAACGCCACCTGGCTTTAAAACCCGATAAATTTCGGAGGCCACTTTGGCCTTTTCACAGAAGATAAGCACTGATTCGGCAATTACGGCGTCAAAGGTGTCTGACGGAAACGGGAGCGCATGCGCATCTCCTTCAATCACTTTCACTTTGTCGCTCACCCCCTCTCTCGCAACTCTTTTCTTCGCTTCTTCGAGGACGGCCGGAGTGATGTCTATTGCGGCCACATCAACCTGGTATTCTTTCGCGAGAAGACAGGCGGCATAGCCGGTCCCGCATCCGACATCCAATACGTACTGGCCCGAGGTGATGCCGCACCACTCGATTAGTCGTCGCGTAGTTTTAATACCACCTATATGATTTGTCAGTCCGAGCCCCCACTCATCTCGAGCGGTAAAAAACTCGCGTTCATTAGTGGTTTCTCGTCCTTTACTTGCCATCATAGGTACCTTAATGTGAATTAGTATCACTGGTTTATAGTTTCAATGCATGTAAATAAAAATTTCTTCACGTATTATTACCGCGTTTTTTTCAATCTATGAGATAAGATTTGTAGATGGTAAATAACCCGCAGAAACAAGTCAAATTTCTTAAATGGATAGCAGTGTAGCGAGAAAAGGAGAGACTGCCAAAATGACATTTGGAGCATGTAGTGGCCCCGGGTTTCTGCCGTTATTAATTATCCATGAGTTTTAATTGCCTTTTGCTGTTGAACGCTTGTTTTATTTTTACTATCGTGTCGTATGAAGATTTGTGTCGTATTCATTTGCCACCGTCCACCATGTTTTATAGACACTTCGTCAGCTATTATTATGTTTCAGTACAATGATAACCACTCATTTCTATCGCAGGTATCTCTCACATTGAAAAGAAGCCAAATTTAACCGTATCCGTTTCGTCTTCTCCGGTAATTTTACGAAATTTGTTATAAGTTGAAATTAGACAACCGATTTTTACATGTGCAAATCAAGCCCATTTAGCAGTAGTTTTATTAAGAAATTGTGCATTCCTATATGGCGCTTCGATTGATTCCCTCGTTGTATAGCGGCACAGTAAGACGAGACAAACTCTAGTCCATTTTAATGTCGACCATTTCGCTCTTATTTCGACGAGAGTAACCTGAGAGAGCTGTCGACATGAAAGAAACTAGAAGATAAGAAAAAGGAGGTGTAGTAAGATGTTGGCACTCGTCCCGGTAATCGGACCGACGTTAGCAATCGCAACAATTGCGAGTTGGCATATAATAAGGGTGTTATTATTTGTACTTCCGCCTTGCGACCCTGCAGCTTCTATGATACCGTGGATAAGTCTAGCGGTATACGTGTTGGCATTTTGACTAGCCGGTCTATCAGATTGTAAAAAATAAATTAGAAAAATAAGAGATAGGAGGTCAAAACATTTGTTAGCGTTAGTTCCATTGGCAGGTCCATTTCTTGCATTGGTAGGAGGGGTAATAGCTACTTTCTTGTTAGTTCCATTTTCCCCATTTTGGCATTATAGCGCCGTCTCATGGGCTATGTTCCCCAATCAAGCGCTATTAGGGGCACTGATACTTGTCGTGTCGTTTTAAAAAGAGAAGAGAAGGAGGTGTAATTGCATGTTGGCGTTTATCCCGATAGTAGGACCCACATCAGCTGTAATGTTAATTGCAGGGTGGCAAATAGTAAAGTTGCTCTTTGTGGTTACAGGTAATGGTGCAAGCTTAGCGGGCTGGGCACCCTTGATAGGACTAGCCGTATGGGGCGTGGCATTTTAAATAAAGCCAGCAAAACGAAGTAATTAAGACGCTACACTCATTAACAGCGTAGCGCCTTTTTCTTTACTTTTACTTTTAAAAATTCTGCTTTTTCCAGTACTGATATTGCTAGGTTTATACGTTTGAACCACACATAAACGAGATATTTTTCAAAAACATAACCCGCTATAGTACCATTAATGAAAGAATATGGATTTCGAAGAAAAACGTGACCGCGTTTTATGTGCACTATACGCCGAAGTCGGCGAAGACGGAACGAAATTTGTAGCAGGGCTCGCCGACCAGCTGGGATTGAACTGCAGTGAATTCATGACTGTTGCCATTGACCTGGCAAGAGAGGGATATATTCACTATCGTGCTGCTACTGGTGGTGGTGCAATGGCTATAACCGGCATGGGCATTAGATATGCTCAAGAAAAATGTAAAAAGTGATGAAGACGACTTTCCCAAATTGCACGTTTTTTATAGATTACAAATTCTAAATAACCTTAAACAATAGTCTATTTATTGAAAAAGATAGCTGAGCGAAGAGATAATATCTATCTCGAATTTCTGCAATCGAAGGGCTTAGCAGTGTCCGTTTAGAAGTCGTTGCAATTATCGTTTAGAGTTTTTGCTATTTTATGCGTCGGAATGGCTGTTTTATTTTATTTTGTTTTATAGGTACAATTAAAACGCCAATATAAGCGAAGCCCCGCGGATAATTTTTGGGTAATAAAGCGCGCACAAGGAAATAAAATTAACGCCAGCTCGAGCCGTTCAAACCGCATTATGTCGCAGAAAAATCTGCCGCGCTGTGTTAGCCTGCCACCGTCCACCCCGATTCGTAGGCCCACCACATACCAAAGTTTGCTTTCTTTTGTGTAACAATATATAAAATTATTGGTCGCAGTAAAAATAGGCTAGAAGAGCAGTATTAATACCGCTTAAGTATAGTGTTAGAACGTGGTTATTTGATGAGAATGGATTGTAGTGTTAGCTTGTTTTAAGCTTCACTCCCGCGAAGTCCATTTGAAAATATGGTAGTCCATTTGAATATGGTAACGGGTTCCTGCGATTTCTCCGTTACCATATCGATAGCAAGAATATCCACGTGACTGGCTGCATCCAAACGTCTCCTTTTTCTTTTTTCCTTTAATCTTGACATAACATGACTCAAATTTCGCAAAAGGATTTTGCGAAGTAAACAAGCAGGGTTTGGGCTCCTTTGGTTTTCATGAGATAGAGTGAGATATATTGTTATGTTCGAGTTACTATATCACAGCTTTTCTTTACTTTCCTCAGTCTTGCACATCCCATCTCAATAAACTAGACCCTCGACCGCCGCATGCCCTCGCGACTGTTACGACAAACGCGTGTCACACAGTCTTTAATATCAATGCGTGCGTTATTTATCAATTTTAAAATAACCGTAAAAGGAGTTGAAAAAGGTGTTGAATGAGGAAGAATTTCGGATAGAGTTTGAAAAACTACTATATCAAAGATATGGAGGAAATCATGAGTATACTTCAAGGATTATGTAGTTTCAACGGCAAGCTCTATGCTGCATGGAAAGAAGAAAAAGGCGGCCAAAGGTTGTTTTACGCGTCCTATGACGGCAACGAGTGGTCGGCGCAGAAGCAGATACCCCTCGCGCAAAGCAGCGTTGGCCCTGCGTTATGTGTGAACGATGAACTGTTACATGCTGTGTGGAAAGGCCCCACCGGCGACCAAGGGTTGTATTACGCGTACTATGGCGACAACGGGTGGTCGACGCAGTACGACCCACCGCAGCAGTTCCCGTCCATCGTGGGAAGCAGCGTTGGCCCTGCGTTGACTGTGTTCCCACCCGAACCAAACAACAACAGCAAAAGATGGGCGGCGTGGAAAGGCAAAACCCCGCGACCAAAGGTTGTATTTCGCGTACTATGATGACAACGGGTGGGGGGCGCCGAATGGGCAGTCACAGCAGCAGTTCCCGTCCATCGTGCAAAGCTGCGTTGGCCCGTCGCTGGCTGCGTTGATTGACGACTCAGGTATAGAAAGACTCTATGCCGCGTGGAAAGGCAAAACTGGCGACCAAGGGTTGTATTACACGCAGTATGACGGCAACGGGGAGTGGTCGGAGCAGGGGCAGCCACAGCTGCCGATTCCCTACGCGCAAAGCAGCGTTGGCCCGTCGCTGGCGGTGTTCATGGGCACACTGTACGCGGCGTGGAAAGGCCCCACCGGCGACCAAGGGTTGTATTACGCGTACTATGACGGCACGGAATGGTCATCCGAGCAGGAGCCACCGGGGCCATCATACTTCCCCAGCCCTATAGGAAGCAGCGTTGGCCCGTCGCTGGCTGAGTTCAACGGCAAACTGTACGCGATGTGGAAAGGCACCAACGGCGACCACAGGTTGTGGTACGCGTCCTATGACGGCGCGGAGTGGTCGAAACAGGCCACCGTTCCGGGGAACACCGGCCAGGAAGTTATGCCATGTTGAGGTAAGACTCAACTTCACTATGCAGTTTGAGATACAACCAGAAGTGGAGATAATAAGGAGTACTGCGATTATAGAGAGGTGAAGGCCAAGATAATCACGAATGAAAGCCCCTACACCAGCGGAGCGAACGACGTTCAAATCGTCGTCTGATAGGCTATCTAATTAGTATACGCACGCTTTATTTTTGAATTTGAAGGCTTGCACGGACTTCGTTCTGTTGGTGTTATATAACCACATGAGTTATGGGTGATAAAGTGACCTCGAAGCGCATTTTGTCGTTATGATATAAAAGGTGATTTTAAGCTGAAGCTGTTCCCCCGTTATATATCATTTATTGTATACTTCATTTTTATCTAAAAAAATAAATAATAAGTTATAACTCTCTATTTTGGGATTGCTGTCATTATTACCGCGACTGCTGCCATTATTTTAGCCACGTCGCGCGTCGCGACAGCCGCCACGAGTGCCTGCATCATACTAAGCGCCACGCCTGTACCAATAGTTTTTGCCGCAACAGCTGCCGATAGTGCACTCATTGCCGCAGTTACTTTAAGCACCACGTCCATAGGAACCACTCCTGCACTTAGTGCTGCTATTATTTGACTCATGGCGACCATCATAAACTGCAAATCAATCATTTCCGTAAGAGTAAAAATAGCAGATACTATTGTCAACGTCACGTCACCTCCTTTTCAAAGAATCATATTTTATATGCCCCCGATTAGTTAACTATTTTGTTCGGTAAGGTCGATTCAAAAGATTCTAGTTACAGTCCAGCGTTTAATCTTGAGTTCGAATGAAAGAAATAAAGATTGACTGCCAGCTTTTAAAAGGAGTCTTGATTGCCCTCATTTTAGCTCTCGTGTGGTGGGCCTTTGTAGAAGTGGTTCTAGTTCACATGTTCCACATATAGGGTTGTCGACATAATAAGCCGTCATCTTCTAGATATTCCCGCTATTGTAGCAAGCGCCCTAGGGAAATGCGACTAGCGCAGCTAGGGAAAAAGACGTATTTGGCGGTTTTAAGGTGAAGTGGCTACTTGAAGTGCTAGTAGTTCCGTCATTTTTTTCGTAAACTCGAGCGTTGCTTCCCCAACTATCTTCGGAACAGGGGCGACTAGTAAAGCTGCTTGACTAGCAGACAGTGCAGCAATCGTTGTAGCGAAGAATGCCTCCACCGCAACTTTGGCAGCAGTCACTATAGGAGGGTCTATTAATAGCGGCATTTTTTCATCTCCTTTTTCAATTCAAATAATAAAAACGCACCTAGGGATAAGGACAACTAAGTATAAAAGTTACGCAGATTTGAAACGTTTAATCGTATCTTTGAGCAAAACGCTGATTGTTAACTGGTGCTATAGTGATGAATGCCCACATTAACGTTTTGTGAGCCGAATTATTTCCTGTCCGCTCTGCGGTAACACCATTAGTCAAACAAAAAGAAAAAGAGAAGAAAGAATTTAACTTAAAACGCGAGGATACCCAAAATTACTGCCCATTGTTGATAGGAAAAACCAAGAAAACCTGCATATGGATTGAGAGTTCCTAGTATAAGTGCGCCAAAAGAGCCTATAATCAAAGGAATTGAAAGAAATACATCAACGCCCGGGATTAATATAATCATTTTCGTGTCACCTCCTATTAGAAAAACGCGTAATCATGTGAGGAGATATAATATAAAGCTAACCTGTAAAGGGATATACGGCTAGGCTTAACTGTCGTCGTATCGTAGCGCTGAAGTGACCTAGAAAAGCATACAATGATATTCAGTTTTATCTTCGATTATTTAAAAAAACACGGAAAGAAGCTCACGATTAGCGAAGCAATCCGTATTTCTTTAGAGCACTACAATGAGTGTGAGGACGTTAACGCTGGCCAGTGACACTTTTGTGCGGAAAAGCATGCAACATTGACCGGACAATTATCGAAAAACGTTTCCAATTGGAAACAGCGTCGCATTTGTGTGAAAAAGAGTATAATATTAGCCCCGCAATTGCGGAGACGTCATCCGTTCGCGCATTTTTGCGCTGTCGGTATAACTTCGGGCCATTTTTGGCTCCTAGGATAACAACTCAACATTGGGTTTAGTACACAAAATTTACCTTAAAGAGCAACATTTTATATTTCATGACAACCCTTTAATGATAGTTATGCGGCGTGTTGTCTTGGTTGAGTGTCCAAGAACGCTTGTCCGGCCTCACCATGCCGCGTAACTCACTAGAGGCCACGACTTACCTAAGGGAGAGAAGCTACGCGGTATTAAGGGCAGGGGTTTTTTTATGGCGACAGGACCCCCTTCCCGGTGTAACGCAGGAGTGTACCGCGTAGCTATTCTTAGTTGCAATCCTTGCTGCAATAAATTAATCTTACTCTTTTGAGTACAAATTGACAAAATCAAATTACTAGCAAAAACAGTCTACCTACAGATACAACATAACATAATATAATAATCACGACGCGCGTCGTTCTCTGGCCCACTTCTCAAACGACGGGTCCTTCACTAAAGGCTCCCAGGATTCTTCTATCGAGTTTCTACATGTTTTCCATGTGTTTAATTTCCAAATCGCGTCTACATCCGCCGTTAGAGATTCTACTAGCTCGGCGTTTTGTGGTGGTATGTTTAACTCTATATTATCTAGTTGTGACTCGTTAAATGGGAAATAAGATTTTACACACTTAAGCCCGGGATTCCCCTTTATTATTGACGGAATCGCTTGCTGACAGATATATAAACAAAGCTCACAGAGGCTGCTCCACTTTCTATCAAAGAGCGCATAGCGGGACCCTGTTATCGCGTACAAGAACTGAGCATATCTTACGACTCCTTCTCCACAAAATTCCTTCAGTAATTTATAGATGAGATTCTCGTTGAACCTTGCAAGAATCTCTTTAACAGTCTCGTCTCGAACATTCCCTCCCGGCATTGCAGTAGTGCAACACAGCTGGAACTCATTCCGGACGAACCATGGGTAGAGATAAACACTGGACTTGATTTTTAATCAATTCCCTAGGAGGCCAGCGTTCCTGGTATGCGTCCCAGAAACCTAAATGACCTATTGCCGAAGGAATCCGCACACGTAGGAGTGGCGTCCCGTCTTGCGATTGGATCATTCGTGCTGCTCGCGATTTTTGGTACGTTACACGCGGAGAAATATCGCGAAAGACGTTAGGACAGTTTCTCACGATGGCGTTAACAAAATATAAAAGTTACTGGAGTCACGGTAAACTACTGGCGTTCGCTAAGGCGTTCCTTAAATATCTTACCAAAATAAAGCTAGACAACCGATATTACGCCTTTGAAGTGTTCTTAGACAGACCGAAAACGCTCAAGGAACGAAAAAGAGTAACAAGTCGTATCATCACGAAAGACGACATCGAAAATATCTTGTCCCATATAAGAAAGTCAGAGCAAGACGGATATATTAGTCACGACAGAGCACTGCGTTACATTGCATTTGTTGTTTTCGGAGCATATACTGGACAACGAAGTTTGTCAACCATATCAAAGCTGATAGTGGGGCAATTTAGAAATGTTTTGCAGGGTGAAATGCCCGTTATTTGCGTCAAATCCTCTCAAGATAAAATTAGGATGGAACACTATGTTCCGTTGCATCCTCAAGTCGTCGATGCACTTCGACCCCTGTTAGAGGGAAGGGCTGATGATGAAACGATGTTTGCATATAATAGTATTAACCAGTGGATAAAACGCCAAAAAATTCCACTTTCACGAGTTACAAGTCACTTCGTCTTAGGAGATCTTAGAAAATTCACTGAGCAGTATGGGGATATTATCCAGTGGGATCAGTCGAATCGAGCTTATATATTGACGCACGGCGTGTCAGGAGTTGAGTGGACGCATTATAGACATCCACTTCCTGAATATGTCTATGATGTCTATACGAAGTACTGGAACGATGTGTGCTTTATTCAATAACACTTATGTCTATCTCTTACAAGTTCGGCGGCCCTTCTTTCAACAACTCCTCTATCCGTTCTGCTGCAGGAATTGCCTGCTCCCAAGCGGTCTCGAAGATGGACACAAGGTATTCGGCGTGGGTAGCGTCGTTGCCCCAGTTCCAGAGAGCAGCAACGGGGGTATCAATCGAGAGGTGTTCGACATCAACGCTTATCGAACTGATGCTCTCCAGTCCATCCCCAATCAGCATAAACATGCCTTGGTACTGAGGGGAATAGCGCACATCCTCACCAATATCCAACCAACTTTGTATCTCTTTGATAAACGGATATGAGAAGTCTACTATACCGCGCATACGCCCTCCTCTCTGCATAAACAACTTGACCCTCTCGGCAAGACCGAAGTACGAGGCAAGAACTAACTGGGAGGGATGGGAGATATGGATGACTTCGGTCTCTGCGGAATCTATAATATTTGAACAGATAGCGAAGGCATCGATAACATTTGTTATAACTTTTCCGTCCGTCATTATTATTGAAGATACAAGTCCAGTTTATAAAGTCGCGTGACAACAAGTTCGTGCGACTAACGCTACGTGTGTTTTTATTTCATTGCCGACATTTACCAGCCGGTTATTAAATATTATAACAGTAGAATCATCAACGTGTCTAAAAGAATGGAACAACCATCATCAGACCTGTCGAGGGCTTTCTTTTAACAATTCTTCAATCCGCTTTTCAGCTGGAATCGCCTGCTCCCACAATATCTCAAAGGTGGACGCGAGATAATCAGCATACGTAGCATCATCAGTCCAGAGCACGCTTATTGGTTCATTAAGTGAGACTTTTCTGGGAATATTAATAGCAGTCATACTAATTTTTTTATCAAAGACAAAGAACATTATCCCCGAATACTTGTCAAGATGCCTTACTTCCATTTCCAAATCTAAATGTTGTTGGATTATCTCAACATATGGATAGGTGATATCGGTTATGAATTGTATCTTACCTCCGCGGTCTAAAAACTTTTTATCATCTTCAAGTGCATATAAAGATGAAAAAACCGTTATTATCCCCGGTACGACTGCAATCCATTCCTTCTCAACTGAATTCAAGGTGGAAAACGCCGTCGTCGCCACCTCTCCAGTATTTTTGAGAATCTTAAACGTGGAAAATTCATCGGACGGCCTAAAATGCTGTTGCTTTGACATCTCCTGAAGCTCTTGCTTTCTCCGTTCCATCTCGCGGAGTTCAGTCTCGTGCTTTTTAAGTGCGGCGTCGAGGGCTATTTCAAGTTCCACTGCGACGTAGACTTTTGGCGAGTCAATGGACGGGTTTACCATGCCCTTGTCAATGAGGCTGGAAACCGTGCGGTAGATGTCTTCCCGATACGTTTT
>DASPRZ010000115.1:0-34195 GCA_035624185.1 Candidatus Acidiferrales bacterium | reverse complement strand
AACTCAAGGATGTCGGCCCCGTCACTAATTGCCCGCTGTGCGTGTCCTGGGTCGAATATGACTCCGACGATCCTGGGACCTTCATCGCCCCCTATGAATACATTATCTAACTTGATCACGTCACCACCTCTCTATGAGCGTTATCACCTCTCTATGAGCGTCTCCTCGACGTCTATCCCGAAATGTCTCCCTCCCTCTTTATGATAGACTAATACTTTGTCCCCTGGTTTGAGTTTTGTGACCGGAAGAGTGGTGCCGTCTTCTTTTATCAGCTTTATTGTCTCGGCGTTCTGGAGCAGCGTCTTTACTATTGAGCCATCGACCTCCGCCTCAACGAGCATCAGGGGTCGACGCTCGATTTTCACCCGGCCTATAACGGCTTTTCGCACTTCCCCACTGCTCTTCACAATCATCACATCATCGCCAGATGTCAGCTCGGAGAGATATCGCGTCTTGTCGTCAACAAGTATGTATTCATGTACAGGTCCTGCATTTACTCTGAATGGTCGTGGAGCTACGTACGGGCTCTCTTCAACCTCAGCGTGGACCAAAAAGAGCCCGTTTGCCGCGGATCCAATAAGCATCCCTTCTCCTTTGAACATGAGCGAGCATGTATCTATGCAAACTCTGTCGCCCATTCCAACAGGCTTAACCGTCGTAACTTCTGCAGGGACGAGCTTTAGTGCATGTTCGACCTTTCTCGTAAATTCTACGGTTTTTGATATCTCAGAGAGATCTTCGGTATCCAACAGCACGCCGTCTGCTCCATGCTCCAATGTTTCGAGGGCAGTCTTCGCTTCATCGTAAGTGGTGACACCAGCTAAGATGTCGACTTTCCCCGTAAGCTCTGCTATGAGGTTTTCAAGCGGAATGACTTTCCAATCAGTCCCTATTACGATCAGGTGTGCGCACGCGATCGCGATGTCTTTAGCAAACTGCTCATGCTCTGGGTCGGAAATTACGACGTATGCTGCGGATTCTCTGTTTGTTTTAAGCAGCCTATCATAATCGCTAGAACCGATGTACTCTTTCTCGAGCGGTTCTGTGCCATCTCCTACACCGCCCTTGCCCACGACGAGAACATCAGCGTTACTCTTGCCATCCTCATAGAAGGCTGCTATTTTTATGCCGCCAAGCTCTTTGACCCGTTCTACGTCTGCTTCATTTACGAGAATATAATCGACGCCCGATTCAAGCGCAAACGTAATTTTGTTTTTTCTGTCTTCCCATGGGCCATCATCAGCCTTCACCCAGACACTCTTCATAACTCCACCATGCAGTCCATCTAGTATAACTTTGACGCACTACTTTTAGCCCTCTAGTCCTGTGAGTGCTTGGCTGACACTGGCCTTTTCGTGGACCACCGCCGCAATAGCACGGACGATTTTCGTCGGGTTGTCGTGTTGGAAGACATTCCTTCCTATCGCAACCCCTTTTCCTCCAACGGATATGGCATCTGAGACCATAGTCAGGAGTTCTTCATCAGTATCCACCTTTGGACCTCCCGCTATGATTACTGGAACGGGACAGCTCTCCACGACTGTCTTAAAGGTGTCAGGGTCGCCTGTGTAGTTCGTCTTTATCATGTCAGCGCCCAGTTCTGCTCCCACACGCGCTGCGTGAGCCACTACCTCAGCGTCATATTGATCTTCGACTTTAGCACCCCTTGGGTACATCATTGCAAGCAGTGGCATTCCCCAGTATGTACACCGTTCGGCAACGTTGCCGAGCTTTTGAAGCTGGTTGGCCTCCGTTTCAGATCCTACGTTTATATGCACACTGACAGAATCAGCTCCGACTTTTAGCGCTTCTTCGACAGAGCAGACAAGGACTTTGTCATTAGGATCCGGCCCAAGCGATGTCGATGCGCTCATGTGGACGATCAGCCCTATATCCCTCCCATATCCACGATGTCCGTGGGGAACCATTCCTTTCTGCATGAGAACGGCATTTGCACCACCAGCGGCTACCTTGTTAACCATGGAGGCGAGGTTTACAAGCCCTTTCACCGGCCCTATCGATATTCCGTGATCCATTGGTATGATCACGATATTTCCACTATCACGATTTGTTATTCTTTCAAGCCGTACCATTTTTCCTGTATGCATTGAGGTCACTCTCCGTTATAGATAATGGTTGTTATAGTGTTACACAGTAGCACGATATTGCTTATAAACTTTTTCACCTCATATCGTTCGAGAATTCCTGCTGTAAAAGACCGGATGCATTTGTTACCATAGATAATTATGAGTCTTCGGACCTCATCTCAGGTAACTCTTAATAGTTTGAGTGATGGATTGCTAAAATGAAAAAGATGAAAGTTGGCGTCCTTGGACCTGAAGGTAGCTACACGGAAGCAGCGGCACTGCACCTCGGCTACGCTGAAGACCAGATTCGTTACTACACCACCATTGAAGATGAAGCCGACGATACGGTCAGCGGCAAGATAGACTGCGGCGTCATGCCGCTTGAGAACTCTATAGAAGGATCTGTCGGTGCAACATTAGACTTGCTTTTAAGTTCAAACGTGCAGGTCGTAAAAGAAATCGTATTGCCGATACACCACAGTTTAGCCGTGCAAGAGGGCGCAGATATCGAAGTCATTTACTCCCACTGGCAGGCAATTGCCCAATGTAGCAAGTTCTTGCGCACCTTTGGGAAAGAGGTAATAGCGGTCAGCAGCACGTCAAACGCGGCGCGGATAGCGTCTCATGACCGGCGAGCTGCTGCAATAACCTCGTTTAACGCCGCACACCACTATGGGTTGCAGATACTTAGGGATGATATACAGGATTTCAAAGATAACTTTACGAGATTTATCGTGATTGCTCAGAAAGGCGCAGCAAGGGATAGAACGCGGAAGTATAAAACATCGGTAGCAATAAAACTCAAGAGCAATAGGCCTGGAGCGCTCTGCGGAGCACTCTCTGAATTCGCGATACGACAAATAAACCTCACAAAAATTGAGTCTCGTCCCACCAAAAAAGCTCTCGGAGATTACCTCTTTTACATCGATATAGAAGGACACTTCCAAGACGAGAGCATCAAAGAAGCACTGGAAAAGTTACGACCACAAGTCCAAATGCTCAAAGTCCTCGGCTCTTACTCCTCCGAAATGCATTTGACACAGTAGGGCTTAGAATGGAATGAGACTATGAGATCTGGAAGGGGCCTGTTGCTTGGTGCGTTAATCGGATCGATAGTGATAACCATTGTAGTAGCACTCGTATTTAGAGTATATTTCTTGTTCCTGTTTCTCCCCGTACTCCCCTTCCTATTCAGGAGCAAGGGCGGAGTGAGAGAGGTGAAGTGCTGCACATCGTGTGACTTTTACACCGACGAAATGCGCTACAATTACTGCCCTTGCGATGGAACACCGCTTATAAAAGAACGGATCGGATAGGATAGTTGGATACATTATGATGAAGCTTTTATCCACAGATGTAGATAACACGATCACTGGCAACCGAAAGTCTTGCAGACGGATTGCTGAAATTTTACTGAATCACCAGAAGAGTATACGACTCGTCTATGCCTCGGGACGTAGCAAAGTGCAGATGTTCGAAATAATGTATGATGATAATTTGCTCGAGCCTGAATACATGATATGCAATGTTGGAACAGATATCTACGCGAGACCTGATTACCAACGAGATGATGCGTGGGCCGAGCACATAGACTACAAGTGGGACAGGCTTGATGTCGCGCGCGCATTAAAGTCTGTTCCCAATCTGTTTGAATCGTCACGGCAGTTTCAGTTTAAACAAAGTTATCATCTGTTCCGCGGTGCGAAGACAGTCATTCCCCAGATTCACAAAACGCTCGATGACATTGGAATTGAACATGTTATCTGTTATTCAAGCTCGGCAGATCTCGATGTCATACCCGCACGTGCAGGCAAAGGAAAGGCGGTGGATTACGTGAGAAAGAAGCTTGGCATTGATAAAAAGCATGTATTAGCCGCCGGTGACAGCGGAAATGATAGGGAGTTATTGTCGATGGGATTCAAGAGCGTCGTCGTTGCAAACCACAAGTCAGAACTTAAAGTTGAGAAACTTCCGCCTGATGTGTATTGGGCGAAACTGAATTATGCAGCGGGGGTCATAGAAGGAATGGAGCACTATAATTTTATTCCTCGCGTGTCTGGTTCTGAATGATACACGTGCGTTGATGATGGAAGTACTTTAATTAAAGCGGCATATCCCCGTGCTCTCGTACCTGCGACGAGAAGAGGGGGTGAATGCAAAAAGGCGCGATCAATGCGGGTTAGAAAAGACTCTGCTAAAAGCATAAATGGCAAGCATCTCTTTGAATCGGCGTCTAAGATCATCGCGGCAACAGCGGTTATCGGGTGCAACGTTCGTACAAGGATGACCTCGTCAGACGCTTCTAACAAAACAGCACAGAAATAGCATTGAGCATGACTATTAACACTCCATTGCGATGGTAGATAGACGGATGGATAGGTGGATTGATTAGTTTGTTATAGAATCAGTCGAGAGAGACCGTGATCTAACCAGAAGAACTGAGTTCATATGTATCTCATGTGGTCTATTGGAAGTTCACCATCTCTTCTTCAGATATGCTTTCTGAATTCAACAAATCGAGGACTGATAGTAGTGTACCATTTGGTTGCGAAATGCTTGTAATGCGCAATTGATGGACTGAGTTAGGAAGTTACCGAAAGACAAGGTCGTGATGCTTATCCTATCGGCTTTTCCTTAATTTCTGCACCCGCTTTTGCAGCAGCTCGTGTTATCAATATAGTCGATATTACAGCTAAAATTGTTACTATAATTGCGTAAGTAAGCAAACCTGGGACACTGTCTGATGTCCCTAAAACTGCTTTTACAATTGCTTGTATTGCCGAATTCCACGCTAGCGCTGCTACCAATCCAAAAGCAACGAGGATTAGTGATGCCATTGCCGATAGCATTTCTTGTTTCAACGCCATTATTTCACCTCCCCACAATAGTCGATTTCATAGTACATAGAATTTATGAAATGCGTCTATTTTCGTGCTTACAGCTTAAAACTATGAAGGATGAGTGCATACCCATCCTTTGTTGCTGCTTGTGGCTAACAATTTCTATACGATTTTAACAATTTATGTGCAGTGTAAGATCCTATTGTACAAGGGAGTGGCACTCTGAATACGAGACAAAGCACAGTATATAATGAGATAGAGAAGAATCAAAATAAATGGGCAGTAACACAGTACGTCCAAGGTTGTCGGATGAAGACCCCGAAATCCGATTGCGGCAGCAGTAAGTATGATGGCATTATGCAATTATTAAACAGTTTGAAAGCATGGAATTTAGGACTGATACGAAATTTTGAGCGAGACTTTAAAAAGATCGGCCAGCTAACATTATATAATTTATAAAATACGAGCTTCGTGGCCGCTCGTCAAGTGTAACATTTTTTTTCTGTTAACGTGAATTTTATAACAGTAAATTCTAATTTTTCTGACCGTACATCGCATCGTATTATGCATTACAAGCACGTAAGGGGCAATGAATATTACAATAAGAGATGGAAGACCGATTGAGGTTCTCATAATTGAAGATAACCCCGTAGATATCCATATGATAAAAGAGGGGTTCACAGATGTGCCAATTGACCATAATCTTAGCGTAGCTACAGATGGAGAAAAGGCGATGGACTTCCTCTACAGTAAGAACGGATGTAACGACGTCCAAAGGCCCAACCTAATCCTCCTCGACTTGAATTTGCCGAAAAAAGATGGTCATGAAGTGCTTGCAGCGATTAAGTCGGATGACTCATTGAGAATCATCCCGGTCATCATACTCACCACCTCTGATCTCGATACGAGCATTACAAATGCGTATCGCAACTGTGCAAACTGCTATTTAATAAAACCCATCCAATTTGATGAATTTGTGCGGATGGTAAGAACTATTGCAACGTTCTGGCTAAGCTGTGTGGTGCTGCCGTCATAGTAATGGGAAGAGGTCGTGAGTGTTTGCCTCATGTGATGTTTGGAAGAGCGTGTAATCATTGTTGCAGCGAGTGACGCAATGCGTACGAGGCACTAGTTCTGGTAAAGTTTTAAATAATCGCTTACTGCTTTTTTGATAGGTCGTTAATCTAAATTGCTTTGCAGTATCCGTCAGGTACATATATAAGCTTACTATAATAACAGGGGACGCCTCGAGCAGGTCATTACAATCCCATGGTAGATATGTTATGAAAAAGATTGCCGCTCTTATAGTAGTCCTTATTATTCTCGGCGCTGGAACTGCAGTTCTCGTTTTAAGTTTTCAGCCCCCGCACGTTGAGAAAGTAACAATCCAATCGGCAGAGGACTTCACGAATTCAAGTTTCACACTTAAATACTCAGTGAGGATATACAATCCAAACATAATTGGGGCAAACATTAGCAGTATACATTATAATCTACTACTTAATGGGGAGAATCTGAGTAACGGCACTTCTGAAGGGGCATATGTCCCCCCACTAGGAAGTGCAGACTTCTCTTTCGTTTCAAAAGTTTACTATAGGTCAGCGTTTGACATCCCACTTATGATACTGTTTAAACAACAGGTACCCATGCAGGTCGACGGAGTTGCCTCCACACGCGTCCTCTTCATTTCAGCCGATGTTCCGTTTAATTACTCTTTTGATGCTTATCCGGCACTTGTTAATGCGTCAAGGGGCATAGGGTGATAGCTGCAGTGCGATAGCTGCCCCCCGCCCGTCATGGTGCCGGGCGTTCCATACAAATCTATGCGTCTCCAATTTCTGTGCCGCACACGAGATATAATAAATTACTTGATATGAGCCTCCATAAATAATAATCTACCTATATACCTGGCTCGGATAAACAAGCTTAGGAGGATGGATATGATTATTAAGTCGCTGAAAGAATATGAGCAACTTAGCCCTTTCGAAGTTAAGAATAAACTCATCGAACTTGCGAGCAAGCACGCCGACGAGACGGTATTAAATGCCGGCCGCGGTAATCCCAATTGGATCTGTGCAACGCCGCGCCAAGCTTTCTTCACGCTTGGTCAGTTCGCCATCGAGGAGGCAAAGCGCCGGTTTGACTTTCCACACGCCGGCACACATGCGAGCAAATCTAACATCGCCCACCGGTTTAAAGAGTACGTCCATCGCAATGCAGACGTACCTGGCATCTCCTTCTTGCACGACGCTGTCGCCTATGGGATTGATACTCTTGGCTTTGATCCAGACTCTTGGGTCCTCGAACTAGTGAGCGGCGCGATCGGAGATTATTATCCAACTCCTGAACGAATGCTCACGCACGTTGAGCAGGTTGTGCGCGACTTTCTCATTAAGAGGCTGTGTAACGGCCAAGTCCCACCTGGTATATACGACCTCTTCGCCACTGAAGGCGGCACTGCGGGAATGCGTTATTGCTTTGATTCCCTTATTGAAAACAAGCTACTTCACAAGGGTGATAAGATCGCGTTGGGTTCGCCGATCTTTGCTCCTTACCTCGAGATTCCTCACATTAATGACTTCGGATTGGTGACCGTTGAGATCAAAGCTGACCCGGCAGATGACTGGCAGTACCCTGATTCGGAGATCGACAAACTCAAGGATCCGTCGATTAAGGCTTTTTTTGTAGTTAACCCCGGCAATCCCAGCTCAAAGGAAATTAGACAGAGTACCCTTGACCGCATCGCCGCCATTGTCAAGAATAACCGACCGGATATGATCATCCTGACTGACGATGTGTACGGCACCTTCGTGGATGGGTTTCACTCTCTGATGGCAATTATACCGTCGAACACCCTTTGTGTCTACTCCTTTTCTAAGCATTTCGGGTGCACTGGGTGGCGAGTGGCCGTCGTCGCCCTCCACGAAGACAACGTCCTCGACAAGATGATCGCCGCGCTTCCAGAAAGCGACAAAAAAGAGTTAATCGCACGATATGCGAGCGTCAGTGTCGACCCTGGGAGCATGACGTTCATCGACCGCATGGTCGCTGACAGCCGCTCAGTTGCACTAAAACACACAGCCGGCCTGTCCCTACCGCAGCAAACGCAAATGGTACTGTTTGCGTTGTTCTTTATACTAGACACAAGCATCTCGTATATTAACGGCACCAAGGAGACTCTCAATGCCCGCTTGCGCGATCTTTACCAGTCTCTTGGTCTGCCTGTTGTGTACGACCCCGCCGCGACCAACTATTATGCAACCATCGATGTCCTAAGCGTGGCGCTGCAGCACTATGGCGATGAGTTTGCCAAATATCTCGAAGAGACCTATACACCACTTTCGTTCGTCTTTGCGCTGGCCGAGCAAAAGTCGATCGTTGTGTTGCCTGGCGGTGGCTTCGACGCGCCGACATGGTCGGTGCGAATATCGTTAGCCAATCTAAAAGACGCCGATTACGTCGAGATGGGAAAACGCATGCGCGAAGTGCTTGACGCAGCTTACGACGAGTTTCGGACTGACAGGGGCAGCTAGTATATTCGCCTGCAATTCCACGACAAAAAGCGCTTTAAGGTGCTTACTGTCCAACCTTTGTAGCGTCGCTGAAATTTCGCCACGCCTCCAATATCGCTCGTTTAAGTCTCTAAAGAAAGACATAGTTTTGTTTCTGAGCGCTATCTCAAGCACTGTCGCTGTCGTGCGATCTCGAAGTTCACATTACCAAGCAGAACACTATCGCAACTGTTGGTTAACTCAAAGCAGCTTTTTGACCGTCTAAACTACTAAGAAATCCGCACTTCTCAGCTTTTTCCAAACGCTTATCCATAGCTATATGTATCAAGAAATGGACTTGTACGTATTATAAACTACCTAACAAGTTAAAAGGAGGTGAACTGAATTGAGTGCAGCTACAGGTGAAAAACAGAAAGCCTGGTTGCGTATCCTAGAGGTTATTTTGGGCATAATCGTCCTTATACTCGCGGGATACGTTCTGGCATATCCCGGCATAGCAATTTTGACGCTTATCTTCGTGCTCGGTATCGGGCTCTTCATACTCGGAATCACAAGAATTGCGGGTGCTTTCGCTCCTGGTGTTTCGAGCGGAATGCGAGTGTTGAGTGTTATTATAGGAGTTCTAGCAATCATACTAGCGATTTACGTAGTCGCTTACCCAGCCGCGGGTGCCCTGACGCTTATCTTCTTCCTGGGTTTCGGTTTGCTACTTTCAGGCATGGAAGCTCTTGCGATCGGAGGGTCGATCGGTTCAAACGCAAACAAAGCGGCAAGTATCGCACTTGGCGTCATAGCGATCATACTTGCGTTTATCGTTCTGTTCTACCCCGGAGTCGCGTTAGGAACGCTCGTGTTTCTACTGGCTATAAGCTTTGTCGTACTAGGCATAGAGGCAATTGTATCAGGTATACGCGGACGATGGTGGGTATAACAGCAATCTCACGCTGACATTTAGTTCTGCCTCAGGGTTCATCGCGACTGAATCACTCAGGTGTCCGACGACATGTAGACATAGCTAAGTCGAGGAAGATAAAACTAGGAGGTTCTGGTTACAACACGCAGTCCGAGTGTTACCACATTCTATGCGGGTGAGTGACCATCCTTACTCTTTTTCGCCCGAGCTTCCGTTGTAACGACCGGCGCGATTGGAAAACAACATAGAGACGATTACGTAACCTAAGTCGTTAAATGAAAGTCCTCCATTACTTTGGAAGCAGCTTTGGATCGCCATTTTAATTGCTACGCGCCCAAGTCTTTTAATCTGCTTTTCAGCACTTCATGTAAGGTCTCAGCACCAATAATCTCTTCTCTCTCCAAATCCCATTCAGAGGGATACAACACGAATGGCTTGGATTGGTTCCCGCCCAACCCGCCATGACTGCCTATTAGCTCTTCAAAAGCAGCCACTTCATTCAGCTCCGGATCATAGGAGCTGTTTACTAATATATCAGGAGCGTAACTGAAGCCGTACGTTCGTTTGAGGTGAGCAGCAGCACAGGATCCGAAGGTGGCGAGTGGATTATCTCCTTCTATCTGGTCATTTCTAAGATAGTACTTACCATGGGCACCGAGAACTAGCGGGCCGTGTTCTTCTGAGTGCACCATAATAAATCCTATCCATTCCTGGTTTATTAATCCAGGAATTAAACGAGGGAACGCCCGGTTGAGCTGTTCATAACTCATGCGTGCCCTCCATTCCGTGAGGTAAATCAAGCCCAGATTTCCCGATGCCAATACAATAATTTGCGCATCTTTGGAAGAAGTTCTCTTACGTCGGGATTTGGGTTCAATTTTATCAACGACGTACCGCTTTCTCTGCTGTATAGGATCCGTGAAAGCTTGACCAAAGTGGTCTTGGTTTGAATCAAGTTCACTTAGTACTTTCATATCTTCATCGGTTAGCGAGCGCACAAGACTGTCCAGAGTGAATCCGCACCGCTGCTTAAACGTGGCCCCGTTCGTTTGTCCATGGTCAGACAGCACAACTAACCGGTACGGTCGAGGGGCATGGTTCTGGGCGCCCTCGAGCCTATGAAATTGAGTATCCAACTTGTTCAACGCGTCGAACGCGGCGTCATCAGTAATTCCGTTATGATGTGCTATCTCATCATACGCCACATAGGTTGCGTACACCGCATCCACGTGGCCAGTGATAAGATCACCGATGAGCGTGTCAGTAGTTATCTCGCGCAAAAACACGTTTGCGCCGGCGCGTATTAGAAAGTAGATGAACAACCCTTTACGCAGGCGAGGTCTGATATTTTTCACAAATTGTCGTACGCGGCCTAAAAATTCCACCACAATATCCCAAATAAACAACGCGATGACGCGGGGGAAATTAGAAGGAGTCGAATAGAAGTAGTGCCAAGACTTGGTGTAAAAGCGTTTTATATCCCGAAGCCGACTATACGTAAAAATATTGTCCTCTGCATCCCCCGAGAAGAGATTCGAGCGGCTGGCGCCGTTGACTGCTAACAAGCCCTCCCCATCAGAGATACGTGATTCAATCACGGGTGCATCAGACAGGCCGGTAGACACCATGACCTTGTTGTCGTGTTCTTTCTCTACCCATCGAAACGCAGGTAAATCATGGTTGTTTCCGTGTAAGATGCCCGCCTGGCTCGCGCCCGTCTGACTGGAGAGGTCGGTTTCCCATGATATAATCTTATGGCTGCCACGCTCTAGCCAGCGTGTTAACGTGGGCATATATCCTTTTTTGATCGCCTCCTGCAACACTGATTCTGCCAGTCCGTCTATTTCTAAAAATATCACGCCGGGTTTATCTTTTGGTACACTTTGTTTGATGTTCTTGGCATTTTTCTGCAATCTCCGATAATATGAGGCGTCATCATCTATCGTGAGTACGGTGGATAGAAATGTGCTTATCGCCGCTAGCCCAATCGGGGTTAGTATCAGCGCCGCCCAGCCTTTTACGGTAATCCCTTCAACGAATTGACTGGTCAACCAGATCATCAGCCCGTTTAATAATAACGCACCGCTGCCAACGGTATAGACGAGAAAAGGAAATGTCAGTCGGGACAAAATAGGCCAAAAAATGGCATTGAGAAGTCCAAACACTACCACAGCGGCTAAAGCAGTTTCAAAACTGTTAACATTCAGTCCCGGGATAAAATTCACTAAAAATATTAGGCCAAATGCTTCACCAGCACAAACAACCAACGTCCGAAAAAAGTAATTCCAGTGCTGCCGTGTGCGGTCTTTCATCATGACCTCTCTGCAGCTTTCAAAGTAAAAATCGTAATCTCCGGTGGGCAATTGATGCGCACCCAGAATACGTTCGTTCCGAGACCACGGTTCGTATAGTGTACCATGTCACCGACTTGATACTGGCCCAGTGGGTACTTTATACAGTGAGATCCCCGAATAAGAGCGCCCATGCCAGGTATTACAAACTGACCACCGTGCGAATGCCCAGATATCTGTAGGCTAAATCGTCCAGTAGTGGCGCTGATATCAGCAAAATCAGGTTCGTGGGCTAGCAAGATTGCAGGTCCAGAGGGAGGGAGCTTTTCCAGTACGAGATCCAGGCGATGTTTGCCAAGCATGACGCTGTCGACCCCGGCGATGTATAAAGTCGCCCCCCCTCTGGTTACGGTGTATACATCGTTGCTCAGATCGACGACGTTGCTTTGTCGCAATATGCTACGAACTTGTTCTGCTCCAACCAAATGATCGTGATTACCGAGTACCGCCACGCTCGCATCGTGAGGGCGTAATTTGCTCAATGATGCGATCATATTGCCAGCGACACGATCCAACTCATACGAGAAAAAGTCTCCCGTAATAGCGATAAGATCGGGGTGCTGCTGGTTAATTAGACCGACGACACCTTCCAATCGTTTCACGGTAAGCCACTGGCCTAAGTGAATGTCCGCAACACTTACGAGTCGGTAGCCGTCAAACACAGGATCGAGATCAGGAATCGTTACGGAAACCTGCTCAATCTCAAAAACGTTAGGTTCAAATCGATCACTGTCGAGTGCTTCCGCCAATTTACTCATCGCTAATTGTATTTTTCTCCTGACACGCAGGACTCGTAACTCTTGCGATTTTTTCATAAAGCTCTCCTAGCAGGCGAATGCATTAACTCGTCGCAGTGATATGGCGTCGTAAACTGGTCTCAGACTACTTTTAATAAAAGCTGTTGAGATGGCTATTAACCGAATCGTTATGCCGCTGTAAAAGTGCACACGTATCATTAGATAAGCACGCACGCTTAGATCTTAATTTTTGGCCTTTGTGTAACTTCCTTCACTTCTCAACTGCTACTGTCTTACTCAACTTCGGTCTACCTTGTCTTACCTTACCCCAACGCAGCGCATCTGTTCCAGTTTAGATAAGGCCGGCTCTGCAGCAGAAAGCTGCATTGTTTTGCACGCTTTTTAATGAAATAATGACGAATTGCTGTTTCAGGCGCAGACAGCACCTCTCTAATTATTATGCATGAAAGCTATGTCGATGTTCGAAGCACGAGTACTAAAGCCTTAGGAAGTATCGCCCTTAGATAACCTTCAGAGGGCGTTGCACACTGCAATAACCGATTTTAATCCAAGTAATCTAGCTTGCGTATGCATAACGCGAAAGGACCTACCTGTCGCTACAGAGAAGGGAGTTTGATGCAACTTGTAAGAACTATACTTTCTGTGAAATTCCTGACAGTTCTCGTCGTCAAGGTCAAGCGTTGGTCTGTAATAGACCAATCATTCAAATTAATCATTTAAATACGTCACATCTTATCGACAAATTTTTTATAACTTATACGATTAGAGAAACTATCAGTCTACAAGAGTTCCCAACCGATATGTGAGGGAGAAAGATATGTCAATAACCGAAATTCTGCTAATTGTAATTCTGGTTTCAGATTTTATTTTTGCCATTACGGTCGTTTTTTGGGGGAAGAAGAGCCCCACCGCCATTATGGCCTGGCTGATGGTCTTCTATTTCCTGCCAGTCGTTGGCTTTATTCTCTATATATTTCTAGGCCAAAATTATCGCAAAGAAAAGATGTTTCAGATAAAAAAGGACGTCGATCAGGCTTTAATAGCATTTATCAAATCACAGAAGAGTGAATTGAAAGCACAAGAGATCACCGTCACCGATCATATCTCTTGCGTATTGCGCCAGATGATTCTAATGCTCCTTGAGAATAATGATGCAGCCCTCACGACCGATAGTCAAGTCAAGATATACACTGATGGGAATGACAAATTTACCGACCTGATTTTAGCTATCAAAGGAGCGCGTGATCATATACATCTTGAGTACTACATCTGGAGAGATGACAGGCTCAGCCATGAGATGCGGGACGCACTCATCGAACGAGCACGTGCGGGGGTTGAAGTCAGGCTCCTGTGCGATGGGCTTGGCTGTGCCCGTCTGCCTAGGAATTTTTTTAATGAACTCAAGAAAAGCGGGGGAAAGGTTGCATTCTTTTTCCCCTCCCTCATACGTTTCCTGAACGTGAGGGCTAATTTCAGGAATCATAGGAAAATTGCAGTCATTGATGGAAACACCAGCTTTGTCGGGGGATTCAATATCGGTGATGAGTACCTCGGGAAGGTCAAAAAATGGGGGTACTGGCGAGATGCTGCGGTACGGATTGAAGGCACTGCAGCACTAGCGTGTCAACTTCGCTTTTTCCTCGACTGGAATTATGCGGCAAAAGAGCAGATGCTTGACTTTGAGGAGCACTACTTCCCGTCTATCCTCATGCCTTCCGGAGTGCCAGTTCAGATCGTCTCGGATACCCCCATGCCTTCCGGAGTGCCAGTTCAGATCGTCTCGGGGGGGCCAGATACGTACTGGAACCCTATAGAAGAGTCCTACCTGAAGATGATCAGCGCCGCAGAAGAGACGATCTATCTCCAGACGCCGTATTTCGTCCCCGATGAGAGTGTCATTAATGCGCTCCGGATTGCGGCACTCTCTGGTCTTGATGTCCGGATCATGTTCCCGAACAGACCGGATCATCCATTCGTCTATTGGGCAACATATTCCTATATTGGGCAGCTTCTCGACTCTGGAGTAAGGGCATACACCTATGACAACGGGTTCCTTCATGCAAAGACAATCGTGGTGGACGAGATCGCGGCATCAGTCGGGAGTGCGAACTGGGATGTACGGAGCTTCCATCTCAACTTCGAGACGAACGCAATCATGTATGATGAAACCATCGCACGATCGTTAAAAGATGCTTTCATCGAAGATCTTGACGTATGCACTGAAGTTACGGCCGAACGTTACGCAAATCGTTCGGTTAGAATCAAAATTAAAGAATCAATTTCACGCCTGTTCTCAGCTATGCTTTGAAGCAGGCTGATTTTTTTCTATAAACAGTTTCGATTATCATGTTGCTGCCTGACACTAGAGCATTTCAAAATGTATCATTACGTAGGCGTTAAGACGGTACGAGTTGGTCTTGAGATGTCTCCCCTGTTCTACAATGCGTTTTCACATGTGTGACATTCAATATATAAGGCCCTGAGTCGAAAGTTATATATATAAGAAATATCTTAAGAAGTATCTAAAGATATATCAAACAACAGGTGACAACATGGATCACAGGTCGACGAAGCGAATTTGGGAAGAGTGGGCAAGAGAACAAAAGGGATGGGCTAAAGGACAATTCCGGCATGCGCCGTTTTTTGAGCCACATAAACGTGAGCGTGGTACACTAAAAGTTGCCATATTAATGGTGCTGCGGGAAGAGCCCAGACACGGTTATGCCATCATGAAGGCGATAGCTGATGCATACGGGTACGCTCCTAGTCCAGGCATAGTATATCCAACGCTTCAGATGCTCGAAGATCAGGGCTGTATCACAATGCGCGAAGAGGATAACAAGAAAGTGTATTCGCTCACCAGTAAGGGGCGGGAATATCTTGAGACACACCAGGATGTGGTAAACAGCATCAGGACAATTGTCCAGCAACCAAAGTGGAGTTCACTTCCGGGTATTGGCGTACAGCTGAGCGAGATTGCAAAGATGATATTGGCGAACTTCTGGGTCCTTAATAACGACAAAATCAAACGGATAGAAGACATCCTCGAAGAAGCACGTAAGCATGTTGGTGAGGTCATCTTTGAGCGGTGAGTGTGGTTGATTCGATACGTGATGATTGTAGATGTAATAGTTGTACGATGTGGATTGTAGGAATGAGAAGCGGGGGGTACGTAAACCATGGGTGAAGTAAAGATGTATGGGATTGCCGTGCCGGTACCACAATGCCTGAGCTGTGCGCATCTTGATCGTGTGACGTTCAAGTGTTCGGCATTTGACAATCAGCCAATCCCTGAGGATATTCAGCTCAACCTCTGGGATCATCGACATCCATATCCGGGCGATCGTGGCGTACGATTCACTGACGTCTCATGACGAGTATCCACAAGATCGGTTGAACGTTAAAAAAAGAGTTAAAAAAGAGAGTCGAATTGAGAAGAGAATAGGAGAAGAGAGGAGAGGCAACGAGAATGAGCGTAGACTGTCCGAGCCGCGTTCGTCTCTTTTTCTGTTAATCTGGAACAACTGGGACGAGTTATCTCCCTCGTTTATCTCTGTACAACGCTTCCGCAATGTGCTTTCCAGTTGTTGTCTTGAAATTCTTACTAATTATTCGTTCTAGGTTCGCATTTTTATCGTTAGCTACACCTCCTTCTTCAATATTTACCAATAGATCTGCTTCCCATATTATCTGGAAATCAACGTCGTCAACCTTTGAGGGTGTATGATGACCACCGATTATGTAACAAACTCTCTGAATAATAAGGTCATTTATTCCTATTTCGCGTAAAATTCTATTTGCTATTGGGGGCCCTTCAATTTCCTGATACCTTCCAGAGTTTGAGTTATATTTTCTCTCTGCCTCGTGTATGCCAATATCGTGGAGAACCGCTGTCAATACCACAGTTTCTGCCATTTCACCTACAATTTTCTCTCCCTGCAGTATCTCCTCTGAAAATCTTAAAACTTTTAAAGCATGATTAACCCTTGTGATATCGTCGCCAAATAATTGTTTCATTCTCGTGATCGCAATTTCTTTTATGTCTATGGAAGTCACCTTGTTTCAATCCTCTTTTTCCAGGTTTTGTCCTTTACTTGTAATAGGCCCTGTAAGTATAATTATCTGAGAAGCTGACGTGGCTATTCCCTGTTTTGTCTTGACAATGTTGATTCTCAAGGATTACTTAAAAATCTATGAGCTGTTAAAATGCAACAGGAAACGACGGCGATAAATTTTGACTTCCGTCGTAATCCAGTTAGAGAATCGGTCACGTTTCCCCTTTCATTATCTTAAGAGCGAGTACTGCTGTCTCTCGCACAAACGCATTATGATCGGTAAGTGCATGTTCGAGAGGTTTGATCGCTCGGGCATCTCCTATTCTCCCAAGCGCTATTGCCGCTCCCTCTCGGGCGTTTGAGTTTACATCGGTTAAAACAGTAATGAGCGGTTCGACTGCCCGCGTGTCACCGATCTTGCCGAGGGCTGTGACTATTTCTAACGGAACGACGCAGTACTGCAGTGCGTCAACCAGCGGCTCAACTGCGTGTGTATCACGAAGCTCTCCAAGGGCATACGCTGCTGCCCATTGGACGCGCGGATCTTCATCATTTAATGCCTGTATGAGAGCATCAGTCGCTCGAGCGTCTTTAATTTTCCCAAGAGCGACTGCCACCCGCTCTCGTACCGTACAGTCTCTGTCCCCTAACGCTTTGATGAGTAATATGACCGCTGGTTTCTTTATTTTCACAAGGGCGTCTAGTGCATGCTTTTGCGCCTCATGCTTGTGCTCGCTGCCTAATGTTCGAATTAACTTAGAAATTTCCCCCTCGTTTGACATGAGCATCTTCCTCTAAGGCTAGTATGTAAGACTTTGTAGCTTTACCTTTTAGCTTTGTTTGTCGTTGTGAAAGTCTAAATGTTTGGTCCGTTTAATGACCTATTTAAGTAGAATCTTACGTTTTGAGCGTATTGTGAATAGTAGTAATAACGAGCGCAAAGTCCCAAACCGTGCGTCCTCTGTGTCGCATACCATTCCTCTCCTATTAATCACCCCGCCCCTCAATATCTGTCGTGTCGGAATTTGACGCAAACTCGTTAATGCTTCTTCGCGCTTTACCGATCGAAAATATTCCATTCTGATAAATCAATGAAAACGCCTAACGTTTACAATTGCACTTTCGTTGATATTACGAAGGGGCTTTGTAGAATAAGTCCCAGATTCAACCGACTTTTTCTACAGGGGGCGCTTAAAATTCGCTGACATTCTCAACTTCAACGTTAAAAACGAGGTCTTGCAAGACGTGTATGCTATACTATAGTCAAATTGCAAATAGATCAGCAAGATCTAATGCGTCAGAACATATTCTCATGCTTTACCCTCCGAGTACTACATTGCACCTTGTATTTGAGCCACGCCGCGTCTAGCTCGGACTCGGGCATCACCCCATCTTGAAATCCACGAACAAACAATTCTCTAACATTAGGCCATTCGATTACCTGATACAAAAACGCTGTGGTATTGGGGGTGCGCGTTAGTGAACTCGTGAATATTCGAATCAGATAAGTTGAATGGAACAACCGGCACATCATCATCTATCATTTTTCAACACGTGAATATAATAACACGCGATCTGCCTTCTCAGACTTATCGGTACAAGGTATGATTCTATGAAACTTTTTGCAACATCAAGCGAAAGGAGCTTATTGATAGCTCTTGCATACATCGGGTGAGAAAAATAAGAACGGTTGTAACGTGCAACTCTGGTCGCAGATGGAAGAATGTAATGCGTGAGATCTTTTGCTATAACTATTGAATAGTCCTCCCTCATGTAGCTCTCGACGTCTTTAATGCACTCGAACTTATCGAGCGACCAACTCATTTCTATAAGTTTTAACATCGTCTCTTCAGACGGACTCAACGGAGCACCCCGATCTCGTTGATACACATCTATGATGATAAGAAGCCCATTCCTTTTTAATTTCTTTTTTACTTCGCAGAGGACTTGCAATTTGTTGATTGAGTAGCACAGTGCCTCTATAATAAAGATGATGTCATAGGCATCGTCCTCAAGGGCGCTTAAATCGTGGTAGTCGCCGAGCTGAAAGTGTGCATTAGGGATCTTTGTAAAGCGTTTTAGCGGCTTGAGTGACAGGTCAACTCCGTCGAAAAAGACGCAAGGGCTTCGGCGCGCGAGAAATGATATATTAGCACCCAGCCCGCATCCAAGTTCCAGCACCTTTTTGGCGTCACTGTCTTCGATGTATCTCTCGACTATTCTTGCTTGCTCTTCAAAATCTTCCTTTTTATGCTTCCCGTCGTAACTAATCCCGTGGTGAAAAAAATACTTCCCGGCTGGTTGTCCAAATCTATCAAAAAATTTGCCATTAGCATAGTAGTTGATGATTTGCTGCTTTCCCCGTGGTTCATTAATGATGCGTGGTACATCAAATATTTTGCCAATCTGATTAAGGCGTAGTTCAAGATTGTCATTGTATCTTTCAAATGGATGGTCAACCACTATGTTAGATAGGCTACTCGATGCCATTAAAAAATATTTACATTTTAGTTTATTATAAAGTTTTACGGAATTACACCAACATAAAAAGGGAATAAATGGGGGGATAATTCAGTTTGACAAAAGGAAAAAAATTTAAGGATGCATTTATTTTCCGATTCAAGGTATCTAAGAGCCTTTTCTTACCGTGCTGTTCTCTCATCGTTCTCAAAAAACTTGTTCCATGTTCATTGTGCTTGACCTCCGTTCCGGATCAGTATCATCGTTCGTAAGACTTCAGTCGCTACGCCTGGAGCCCGACAGATACTTTCCAATTGGTCTCATTCCTTATCATAGAACCATTTTAAGGCCTCGTCGTCATAGCTCAGATATGATTCCAATAATCAGGAGACGGGTATCTCCAAGTAGTCCATAGCTTTCGGGTTAGTTTTTTTCAACATATCCACGTAAGTAAAGATAAGACGCGTGGTTCTCCTTTATTAACGAAGAAGCACATGAAACTAACAATTTATGTAAGCATGTAATTCTCACTCGTTAATATGGGGAACAAGACGTATGGCAAACGCAAACGTGTCAGCATCTGACGTGTTCTTTGGTAGAGCCGCGCCTATAGAGCGTTCATTTCGAAATAGGGTTATCGGGCTCATTGCGATGCAGGAGATAGGAATTAACATCATAGCTATGCCGATTGCACTAGGTGCTGCGGCGCTAGCGGGAGCGAAACTTACTGACTATCGGCTTCTGCCCTTGCTTGTCGTAACGTTTCTCGCTACGGGCGTCGCAATGATGACAAATAACATTATCGATGCAGAAAGGGACAAAACGAAGTGGCCACTGAAGCCGTTAGCGACTGGGTTAATCTCGAAATCCGAGGCTATACTCTGCACTGCGATTTGGTCCATACTAGGAATTGTGGTCGCGATAGTGTTCTTTAACTGGCTAATCTTAGCACTGGGGCTGTTAGTGCTTGCGGCTAATCTCGTTTACTCAGATTATCTGCGCGACAACATCGGGTATCTTATGCTATTCTTGCCTCTGGTGTTAGTTCCTGTGGCCATATGGAGTGGTTTCTCGCCCGAGACTGTCTTAACGCCGCTCCCGTGGATTTTAGCTATTCTCATGGCAGCACGCACACCAATAGTACAAATCCCACAGGAAGGATTGGATCCAACCATTCCCGCCTTCTTCATCCGGCCCCGTCCCACGACGGAGAGGGCCCTCTATGTAGTATTTGCAATCGCTGTGTTTTTCGTTGGCGTAGCGATCTTCTTGTATGCACAGTTATCGTGGCTCTTTGTGGCGGTATCGGCAGTGCTTGCGGCGGTTACTTTAACTCAGGCAAAAAATTTGGGGGACAACAGGTCTCGTGAAAAGCTGGAAGCAGGGTTTAAGCTTGAAACGGTGAGCTTTTCCATTTATTGGTTACTTCTAGCAGTCTTTGCCTGGATCAAGTAAGGGCATTGTTGTCAAATAAAATAAAATACCTTTTTAAACCTACTGCCAAAGACGTGACAAAAATACGGTAAGATGATAGGCGTTGATGTGCATCCCCATATGCTGCGGCACAGTTATGCGATCCATTTAATGCGAAATGGCGTCGATCTGCGAAGGCTGCAACAGCTGTTGGGCTGTTCAAATATTCAGACGACAACGGTCTATTTACAATTTCGCGATCAGGATCTGCGAGTCGTATGTAACAAGGCCGAATTTTGAAGAGAGCTTAGTAGGATCTGTGCTTCCAAGCATTTTTTCTCTCCTTAGCCTCCAAGTTATGCATATAGTTTAGACTTCGACGCATATGCTCCTCTCCTCATTTTAAGGCTACAGCGGTTTTTACATCACTATACGAGGACATACAGTCTACTAAAATTATCACATGGACATCATAAACTTAGAGAAGGATTCGGGGTCTATCCCGAGTTGCTGAAAGTAGCTCCTTGTGTCCCAATAGTTTCGCATTTCCGCTATCAAACCCTTAACATTGACCCGAAAGAAGCAGGCGACACGTAGCTCGTATGACCTGTTCGTAGGAGGTATGGTGACCGTTGCTACTTCAAGAGGACATTTGAAAGTAGCGGTTTCAACCTCTTCTAGCGCTACTGTATCACTGTGGGTAACGATTTTCGTAATTTCCATCTTCAAGTCTGGGAACGCGTTGGTAAGGGCCTCTATTCCTTTCCGAACGCCTTCTTTTCCAATTTTCCGTTGCGAGACAAACGGGTTAGAGATCACAACCTCAGACTCGAGCAGGACAGCAGCACCGTCGACGTCACCTTTGTTCCAGCGATCAAAGTATTCCTTGACGATCTCTTCGGGGTTCATTTATTTCACATCGCTCCTCTCTCTTCTATTCCATCTGAATTCCCTTTGACAGCTGAGCTATGATGCCGGAAGCGTCAAGGTACTCCCTCATCACGTCTATCTTGCCCTCTGCATTGAGGTGATACACGAAGCACTTAGCCACTTTGTGTTTCCGGCCAATGAGATTCATCGGGTCTTCCGGAAACGGCCACCCCTGTTGCTTAAAGAACTCGGCTACGTCTTCGGTAAAAGTGCCGATCTCCCAGAACTCAAAGACCCCCCATTCCTTGGTGGCAAGGTCGCTTATGGCGACTAGTTCTTTTTGCCCAGCCGCTCCCGCCTTCAGCCATGAAATGACCTCCTCTTTCCCTTTGATTATCTGGTTGTTGGGCATCAAGACCCATTCAACATCATCGGCAAGCTGGTCTACAGCGGTGGCCACATCGCCTGACACGGCTGCCCAGATGAAGGTAGAACAGGGTGTCGCAGTTGATCCTGGTTGCAATGCCTCATTATTCATGTTAGTTTGTTGCATGATTCTTCCTCTCCTCTTCTTTCCTCTTTTTTCTTTCCTCATACCGTAATGTGGTCACAGGCCCCTTGAACAGAGGACTGGCCTGCCTGTCGTGTCGTCACGAACCCTTCTAAGTAATCGTTGTGCATCCCTTCTGAGAATGCTTGGAAAATGTTCATATTGTCGCTTACCAATTCGGTACTCATTTCATATCACTCCTTTTTATTCTATTTTATCCATCTTTCGCACTCGATCGACGGTAATCGAATCGACCGTAACTATGCTATGCTATCGGACAAGAATGAATTAAGATTGCGGCGATAATTATCGCCATTTTCTGACAACATTCTTATAGGTACAAGTGCAATTCCTCTCCCATGCGCAGACTTATCGTGGAGTTTTCTAGCAGAACCTTTGGCAAATTACTTCCAGACTGGCCGATACAGAAGATACGATCGATGGAAGTCCTGCACTTTCTCAGGCTCGATTACAAGGAAGTTGCTATGATACTAAGAGTAGAGTTTAACGAGCCGAATGTCAGCATTGAGAACATATTCCCTAATGACCTGGTTGAGGCACAGCTTCTTGAGCACGAGAAAGAAAGAAAGAAAGGAAAAGAGTGTGAAACCTACACCTATTTCATAAAGGCACCCCGTCCTGGACCCGATCTTACAGCAGCGGGAGTGTACGTCTCCTTACCATACGAGATACGAGGTGGCAAGGTAAAGATCACGTTTCTCGGAAACGCGAAGCAGGTAAGAGATTTTATTAAGCAATTTGATCAAGCAGGTGTCAGCTACCGGGTGGTCTCACATACGGATGCCGAATTCTCGCCTCACTCGCCGCTGAACCGTCTGACAGAAAAGCAACGGCGGGTTTTCATCATGGCCCATAAACTCGGCTACTATGATATACCAAAGAAGATACGCCTTGTGAAGCTTGCCGAAAAGCTTAACCTTGCATATTCCACGTTGGATGTGCAGCTGAGGAGAGCAGAGAGACGGTTGCTGAATCACATAATGAATGAATCATAAAAACACGCGATGAAGGAAAGCACATCGGCCGACCGTTCCGTGAGATCAACTGGCGAAAGGTAGACGAACATCGGGCAAAGGGGTTATCGTGGTCGGCAGTTTCACGGGTGATGAACTAAATGATGGACTAAAAAATTCCCTACAACACGCTGCTTGCGGCAAAGGGACGAAGAGCGGAGAAAGAGAGTTGAAAGTGTAAGAGGGTCCTGCACGATCTATGCCAAGCGTCCGAGCATGTTTTCTTGCATCACCCCTCTCCGAGTTATGCGTATAGTTTAGACTTCGATGCGCGCTGTCTTCATTTTAAATCTAATGGATTATTAAATTAACATCAATTCGCGAAACCTTTATTTTTAATAGACCATTATTTCCTATTTTATAAATAAAAAGAACGCCATTCGAAACGGGGATAAAAATGAGTGACGCATCAACAAACAGTCTTCTTGAAGAACTTCAATCCAGCATCAAAGATCATGATGAGCGAATAAGTGATACGCTTGCAGAGGCACGGCAGTTCACTACAGTTTCAGGGCTCCTTCTTGGTTTTCAGTTGGCCGTATCAATCGCGTACTCACCTCAGTTTCCCGGAGTTGTCCGACATGTCCTTCTTGTTTTGGCACTGACCTGTTCTTCTTCTGCAACTCTTATTTTCCTCTTGCCACCACTATACCATCACATGCGATTCCCCATGGACAAAAAGCAGTTGGTGCAGTTCTACTGGCGGAGTCACAAGTTCATACTATGGGGAATTGCGCCGCTCTACGCCGGCGTATATTTCACGGTGCTGCTTGCCCTTTACAATGTCATCGGCGCATATGCAGTCATACTCGCAACAGGCATCTTGATGACCCCATTCATCGTATATGAACTGAGGAAAATTGGCGATCCAAAAGAACTATAATTAAAAGCAGCCTCACATACTACATAATAGGGTAGAAGTTGAGCTATGCTGCACACGACAGCATCGCAACGACCATCCACCCTTCCAGTGTGCTGAGGCACGGCTAGGGTTTTACGCCTTCTTACCACTAACTATACCTCACTACGACTGTGATTTTCCAATTGCCACTGCTTAATAAGGCCCATTGGAAAGATCTACGCTGTTTAGACCTCCATGCATACAGACAATCAGTGAACAATCCAAATGACGTCTATTATCTTTTTTTATGATAGGTTTAGGCTCAAAGGCAAAGACAAGTAAAAATTTTTAGGATCTTCTTGCCAGTTCAAGGGCGACTAATTCAATCATTGCCATGAGTGATCTTATATTTTTATCAATATCTATAATTATATTTTCAATTACGTTTTTTGATACACTGTCTTCATGTTTGATACTGTTAAGCACATTTCTCATTTTCATACTTCGATCATGGATACTTCGTTTTGCGAACTCAAATTGTGCGTCAAACTGAACTTCATCAAAGTCCTGCACAAATACCACGTCTTGATTTTCATTATACATTAGTCATTCACCGCCTACTTTTTAAGGGGTGGATATATTTTAATTTTAAGTTATTGAAGAGTTAGGCCCAGGCAGGCAGCCACTCAGACAAAAGCTGCAATGCCATTTACATCTAACCCCTTTTACGCACAAGAACGTTACAGCGCCTACAAACAAGTGTTAAATGAGACCACAAGAGAAACAGAGCAGTTTAATTGTGTCTTAAAATATTAGTCTTCTTTATCCAGATTGATGATATAAGCTATAAATCATTTAACCAACAAAATGAGCATGCAAGGGACACAAATGACCGGAACTAAAGGTAAAATATCAATCAACTTTGATTATTGAAGCAATCTCATCTCATTTGTTTGCCGCAAAATGGTGATCTTCATATGACAAACGATTTTACGTTCGTGTGGATAGGCGACCCGCATTTAGAAGGTCCTGGACAGCCAACGACTTGGATAAATCAGGCCAATTGGATCGTAAAGAACATTCCGACCTACAATATTCAAGCCGTTCTGTGCGCCGGAGACATGTTTATGTGTCCGGGATGTTCAGACTGTCAGCCCGCACAGCTGCCGCTAGTGTGGGACGACGGATCCGGAAAGGGGCTTGTGGCCATCGACTCCTCGGGGGTTCCATACCTGGTGGCCGCAGGGAACCACGATATTGAGGGTATAAACGGCGCCGCAGGCACTAGAAATACGACTTCTTTTGATACGTATATAGGTCACGACAAAATTAGTATGAAGCCTTGGTACGACTGCTTCTGTCCTGTAAAACCATGCACAAACCCTGACCCTATAGGTGGCTGCACGACGTATACGGCTGGGCCCAGTCTGGTGAATCAGGCAATTAAGTTTGATGTCGGAGGCAGACACGTCATCGTAATCGCTCTGGAGTACGCTCCACGGCCTGAGGTGATGGTGTGGGCGGGAGACCTTACCAAGAAGTATCCCGACCATGAAGTCATTATTCTCGTCCACGCCTATATGGATATCACAGGCTACTTCGTGACTCACGAGAGGCTCCAAGGCGTGACTGACCCGAAAATGAGCGCGAGCGGGCCGGATATTTTTAACTGGGCTAAACACATTCCTAATCTCAAAGCGATCCTGGGTGGCCATTCCTGCGGTGGACCCCTCAAGGGAGGGGAGGCGCATCGCGCTGATATGGCCGCGGACGGGCACCCACTCCTAGGCATCTATTCGGACTACCAAAGTTTTGTCCCTAATTCACACGTCGTGTTGCTGCTGCAAGTGAGTGGCTCACAGGTGAAGGTCTGCGTTTTTGACACCAACGCCAACCTAGAGTTAACCCGCTCCCTGGACCTTAACACCAGCACAGAGGGAACAGGACCAACCGTCTACCCCTACCTTTTACCGTGGGGCGACTGGCCGATGCACCAGCCAGGTCTGTGTATCTATAACGGAACGCTATATGCGGCGTGGAAAGGTTTATGCAATGACCAACTTTGGTACTCGTACTTCGACGGCACCAAATGGCAGTCTCAGATGCAAATCCCGGGCGTCGCCAGCAGCGTCGGCCCCTCCCTGGCGGTCTTCAACGGCGAGCTCTATGCCGTGTGGAAAGGTAAAGGCGACGACCAAGGGTTGTGGTGGGCCTTCGATGATTTTCGTAAGTACGGCGGCGTCCCGGGCAACTGGATCACGTGGTCGCCTCAAGCGCGAATCCCGGGCGTCGCGAGCACTATCGGCCCCTCCCTAGCGGTCTTCAACGGCAAGCTCTACGCCGCATGGAAGGGCGCCTACTTTGACACCAACGACCAAAGGCTGTGGTACGCCACATTCGACGGCGAAAACTGGTCACCGCAGGCGCAAATGCCTGTCGGGGAAAGCAGCGTCGGCCCCTCCCTAGCGGTCTTCAACGGCAAGCTCTACGCCGCATGGAAGGGCGCCTACTTTGACACCAACGACCAAAGGTTGTGGTACGCCACATTTGACGGCGAAAACTGGTCACCTCAGGCGCAGATCCCAGCCGTGGCACCAGGAACTATCCCGCTCAGCAGCATCGGCCCCTCCCTGGCCGTATTTAAAGGCAAGCTCTACGCCGCATGGAAGGGCGCCTATTTTGACACCAACCATCAAAGGTTGTGGTACGCCTCTTACGACGGCTCGGCTTGGTCGCCACAGGCGCAGATCCCGGGTGTCGCCAGCAGCGTCGGCCCCTCCCTGGCCGTCTTCAACGGCGAGCTCTACGCCGTGTGGAAAGGTAAAAGCGACGACGTCAGGCTCTTGTATACGTCATTCGACGGTGCGAACTGGACGCCCCAAGCGATGATACCCCACGCAGGCTCTGGACCCGATTCTTCCCCTTTTATTACAGCTGGTATAGAAGAATAATCACCAAAACCTACAAGCAACTCCTCAAGGAATGCTAATTTGGTTGTTGCGGGCTCTCTATCGTTCGACGTGTCGTCATACCGCCGCCTCAACTCGTGGGCGCAGTAAAACCGCATCTCTTTAAAATTGTTAGATGGACATCTCCCGCCACCAAAAAAAGAGTTGTTAAGGGAGCGATTCGGACGAGAGATTGAAGTTGAGTCTTTGGATTTGTAGATGTTGAACGTAAGGATAGGGCCGATGCCGTGGTGTGGATTTTGCAGCTCGCCGACAGCGAAAGATTCAATTGAATGGAAAGCGTTGCTTGATGCAAAAAAGAAAGGGATGTGGCAGATAATCCGCTAGAAATCAACTAAGAAGTTAAAGTGGATATTATTTAATCGTTAGTTTCCTTTGGATATTTTGGATTATGCCCACACTTTGAACAGTACTCACCATTATAGCACCCGCACTCATCAGGGCGGCAGACACAAGTAGAAACCTCACACGCGCTACACATATGTATCCTCCAGTACTTCACTTAAGCTCGAATAACTTAAATTTTTCCTTAGTTTTCGTGGATAGGTAGCATTTATCTGTAAACAACGCTAACACAAAAAGAGAGGAGGCTATAGTGTACCTATTTTCCTTATTGTTGCTCATATAATTCTATTTTCAGCATTATATTATTCGGCAGGTTCTACTAGTTAGCTGAAAACACGATTGTCCTCTGTTATCTCTGATGTCCATTAGGCGCTCGGCATAAACTGAGTAACAATAAGAGCGATGCTAAGTCCTATCATGATCACGACCGTGGCCCACGCTATGTAATTATAAACTGGTGTATTGACGTGTTCACCCATAATGTCCTTGTCATTGATGATGATGAGCATGTAGATGAGCACAAACGGGAGGAGGAGCCCGTCTACGACCTGTGAAATAAATAATACCGAAAGCATTGGCACGTTAGGAAGAGAGATGATAAATGCGGCAATTACAATAACGCCAACATAATGTCCAAAAAATACGGGAGCCTCTCTGAACTTTTTTGATATCCCTCTCTCAAGGCCTAACCCCTCACATAACGCGTACGACGTTGAGAGGGGAACGACGCTTGCGGCAAATAGCGATGCGTTCAAAAAGCCAAAGGCGAATAGGGCGGCCGCATAATTGCCTGCCAATGGAGCGAGCGCCCCTGAAATATCAACGACGTCGTGCACCGGGATGCCATGAGCGAAGATCGTTGCCGCGCATGCCACTATAATAAACCACGAAATAACATTTGAAACGATCGATCCATTTATTGCATCGATCTGTGAGTCCTTGAGACACGCGATTGGAATTCCTTTGTCTACGGCTGACCCTTGAATGTAGAATTGCATCCATGGAGAGATCGTTGTGCCGACTAATCCTATAAGCATAAGAATGAACGCGTACGAGAAGCTTATGTGCGGGACGATAGACGAAACGCCAGCAGCCTTCCAATCTGGATGCGCAAGGAATGCTGAGATGATATACGAGATATAGAGCACTGACGCGACCAAAAAAACTCGTTCAACGATCTTGTAGCTTTCTTTAATGACTAACCACATAAGGAAGATTACTGCAAGGGGCAAGGAGACAAAGGGGGGTATCCCAAGAATTGAAGCGCCGGAAGAGATGCCGGCAAATTCAGCGAGCGTTGTCCCGAAGTTTGCAGCGAGCAAGCCCATCATGATAAAGAAAGTGACTCTAACGTGTGCTTTTTCACGTATGAGCTCTGCAAGTCCTTTACCGGTCACACATCCCATTCGTACTCCCATTTCTTGAATCACGGCTAACGCGATAGTCATAGGAATGAATGTCCACAGTAGAGTATAGCCGAATTGAGAGCCTGCCAGGGAATACGTTGCTATGCCGCCCGCGTCATCATCGGCCATCCCGGTGATAATGCCCGGTCCCAGCACCGCTAAAAATACCATTATTCGTACAAACCAAGGACTGCGCACTAAATCTGTAAGGGAATTACGATTCATTCGGTTACCTTATTGTTTGCAAATAGATAAGCAAACTCGGCCTTTTTAAAATATATTCATTTGCGTCCATGACGATTGGTCGGAGACATTACATGCGGCAGCTATCACAACGTGCATGCTGAGGAGCGTCGTATATAACAGTGTAGGTATCAGTTTAAGAAATGTCGAGGCACGGCCGAGGGTTCTTTTATCTCCTTACCACGGGTCATACCCCAGCCACTGTGGTTTTCCAATTTTCCAATTGTTATTGCTTAACGAGAGAGAGCTTTAAACGCTGCCTCTCGATCTTTGGAGTAGACACTGGTATTTCAGCGAAAAACGTCGTGGATATTAGTGTTTATTCAGCTGAAAAAATATAGTCAAACGTACGATATGCCCGCATCGAACGCGGTGTGGTTAGGGCATCTTATCTTATGTGTAGAGATTTAAAAACGGTATGGCTATTTTACTTCCTGTTTAACTTTTTATTTCGCCTGAAATTACAAATAGGCGTAGCGCCTAATCAGACCACTATGACTGATATCGAAGATATATATCTTATGGTAAAAACAGCTGCAGCGCACGCCTTTGATGCCCTCCAAAGAGGTAAAATTGCATGGCCGACATATCGTACTTATGTCGATGAGTATAATCACCTTCTGACATTAACTAAAGAGAAATGCGGCGAGGAGATAGATAAATATCTCAAACCAATTGAAGTGGATTCTAGTAGGCTTTCATACGATCTTATCGACTATCCAGGAGAACTTCTATCAATCGCATCACTTAGACTGAAGCAACTTGAAGCATATTTAGATAGCAAAAGGCCAGCGGTGAGTATATAAAACTTTTTAATCTCACTTATTCTTAGACCTCCAAGACCTATCCCAAAAACTTTTCTTAGGCTCGGAGAGAGGCTTCGTAAGCGAGTAGCAAAGCATAGAAAAATTAGCTATGTCTCACTTCATTTGGTGTAGCTATCCACAAAATTATCCTTATTGTGTTACTTTTCGGTAACACCAATTAACACACACAGTATTACCTTCAAAAATGGGCTTATTCATTTAGTGAGACCACACTTTTAGGAAATTTATCATTTGGATCGTTACATGAGCCTCATTATGTCCCATAAGAATTGTTTTGGGACATGGACTTCTAGGCAGGTGTAATCGACATCATATCACCCACACCGGGCAAAGGAATATCGTGGTCGGCCGTTTCGATTTCACGGGTGATGGAATGGACATTTCCTACAACACGCTGCTTGCGTTAAAGGCAAGAAGAGCGGAGAAAGAGGATTGAAAGTTTAAGAGAGTTCAGCACGATCTATGCTTCACATAAGGGTTGCTAGAACACGCAAATGACGGCGGCATAACACGATGCAATCCCAATCGTTAAGCTCCACCAAAGCGTACCACCGCGCATGTCAAGAGAACTCGATGGTTCACCACTCGCGCAGTCGCAGAGGGAGCTTGAGGAGCGCGACAAGAAGCGCTTGGAGACGTTTATCGACGCCGTCTTCGCCATCGCCATAACGCTCCTTGGGTTGGGGTTTGTTTTACCGGTCGTCGAGCATTCGAGCGGGGCACTCGCGGGGTCGCTTATGGGCATCGCCCCTAAGTTCGCCGGCTATTTTTTAGCGTTCGCCCTCCTGGGCTTCATGCTCAACAACAACTGGAGGCAATTTCAGAACATCGCCTATGCGAACGCGGTGTTGTATTTCGTCAACCTCCTCTTCCTGTCATTCGTCGTACTTGTCCCCTTTGCGACGGTAGTATGGACGACGTATCCTGATACCACCGCCGGCGTGCTCGTCTTCCACAGCGTCATTTTTGTCTCAGGAGTCATTCTCTACGCGAACTGGGCATATGTGAGATGGCGGCCGTACTTGCTCAAAAAGGATATCACAGGGCAAACGCGCAAAGAGATTGCGTATAGAAATGTGAGCCTTCCCCTCGCGTCAGCGTTGGCGATCACGCTCGCGTTTATCACTCCTATACTCAGCAACATTGCATACCCACTAATCATGATGATGCTGCTGGCAATGCGCCACAGGCGCAAGAGCCTCATTTCACAAGGAAGATGAACTGCGACGCGACTGTCCCGCCCTCCATCTCGTCATGGTTTACGTGCTCGTTATGTGGGTGGTTTCACTTGCTCACGGAAGCACAATTCTCGCCTCACTCGCCGCTCAGCCGTCTGACAGAAAAGCAGCGAAAGGTTCTCATCACAGTCCATAATCTCGGCGATGATGTACCGAGGAAGATAAATCTTGTACAGCTTGCCGAACGGCTTGAACTTGCATATTCTACGTTAGATGTGCAACTGAGGAGAGCAGAGAGACGGTTGCTGAATCACATAATGAATGAGTCATGATGTCTTAAGAAAAACAAATAACCTGAAGTATCGGGCTCAGTTAATTTATCTGTATTTTTTGACACTGTCCCGTTCTGCGGATGCCCGGGCTATCAATTTTTTTGCTGCCGCCAACCCCTCTGCAATCTCATTGAAGTCAGTCTCTCCCCCCCAATGGTCGGGGGTTTATATTCAAGTGAACCGGCGGCAGAAAAATCATCTTCCGACACTAAAATTCCAAATTCACGTCCTATTACCGGTTCAATCACGTCATCCAATGGATTATCAAGTCTCTCTTTGACATCAATTCTGAGTATCGACAGAGGGTCTTGGTCGGGGGTCATTTCAACAAAGCCGATAACAACAATTTCCCGCGGATTAAACGCATTGATCATGGTATACAATTTACTGGCAGTCCCGAATCCGACTGTATGATACTAGGCCTTCCGAAAGTCTTCATACGTTTTGCCTTCTTTCAATCTCCTCGAAATAATTGAAACTGTATCATAGGCGTCACCAAAACATGTTAATCAACGTGCTTATAATTGTTTTCCGATATCGATCATACTTAAAAGTGGGATGTAGCAATAAACTAATCGACGTTCATTAATTTGTGCTGTCCCTGTATTACTCCTCACTGTATCCCTGAATTTACTCTTAATCAACTAAGCCCTCTAAAAGGAATAATTAAAAAGAACCGCGAGAGGAAAAATAAGAATAAAGTGCTCCAAATAATATATTTTTCTGTGATATCCTAGATGACAGAATTGTATATTAAAATACACATTAGAATTCAAATAAAATAAAATACCGTATCATCTATCTGTATCTTTACTTTGTTCGAATGAGTGCATATCTTCCACATGATCTTTCAAATGCGCGTTTTTACCTTGTCGTTGGCCTTTATTGCTTTCTACTGACTAGCAACCTCAATTAAGCTGTCGAGGTTACGAGCGACTGCATTCAAATAGAAATGAAAAGTAGAGGGACGACTATCCCTCACGCAGTTACCACTATCGTCCGTGCGGCGCGGTCGCCGAGGCGCTGCTTCTTGTCTGAAGTCCATATGAGAATAGCACCAAGCAAGAATAGGACTGGAATAAAATCTATAAACAGTAATAGAGTTCGCACGAAAGCATCTACGTAATCGATTTTGGTGCCATCCTCTTTTACCACTTTGATCTTAACAGCCATTTTGCCAACAGTCTGTCCGTATGCTGCTTGAAGTACTGTGAAGTAGATGAACATTATGATGACGGATATCAACCCTCCAGTCGCTGCAAGAGCGCTTGACCCTATTGATACATTTTGTAAGGTGCCGTTAGTAAAGTTAGAGACAGTGACACTGACAGCTGGTACGCGGAACGGTGCTGTTATTAAACCTGAAATAATGCCAATAATGATGAAATCAATAAGTATTGCAACAAATCGTATGCCAACGCTTCGATATTGTGGTGCGGGAGCCTGCGGCGCCTGAATAGGCACTTCAGCAACTTGTTCTTCATCCATCTTGAGTTTCACCTCCTAGTCCAATCTTAATATTGCACTCCTGTATTGAGGTAACAAGTACATTTACTTGCCGTTTTTCCTTTTTAATTAGTTACACAGTTCGCCGTTATGATCTTGAGAGGGCTGTAGCGCTTTTACGAGAACCTACTTGAACGGGAAAAACAAGTGGGATGCGCTCTTTGGTTACTGGCTTGCCGTGACTTCTTATATTCTCATCATCTCGGACCTGACAAGATCTAATCCGTTTTAGTGCACTCGTAGTCTTTCCTAACCTGTAAGTTCTATGAGCTCTTTCTTTAGTTCTTCTAGTTCCCCTCGTAGCTCTCTATGCATCTTTTCCATCGTTGCAGTTATCTCCTGTACGGTCCAATCCACATCTCCAAGTTGTTCATCAACGTGTTCGATAGACTTATAAAATTCTTGATACTCGTGGATTGGTATCGTGAGTCCTGTTACAACTTCGGACTTTTCCCGAGCCCGTTGCCCCGCGGCAATGTAGGGGTTAATTAAATGACTTATGTTATTGGCAAGAATGTTGAGACGGGAGGCAAGGGACATTAAACTCCTAGCAAAAGATTCCGTATTTTCGAAAACGTTCATTAAATTCACAATAATCTTCTTATTGTTTTGGCTTTTGTTTTCTTCAGTCATTTTAACCACCGATAATCATCTACTATATCGTTATAGCTTCCAATTATACCGCATCAGCTATATCTGGCCATTTTCGCTTCTTTCGTGCGTTAGGCAGACTTGGTGCGTTTTTTTTGTTTCTCGGAATCATGATAGTGTCTTTATCCTTCCCGGGATCATCCGCTCGGGACTCTTTAATTGTGAATAGTTAAAGAGTTCATGGGCTAATTGATTCAAAAACCGTTTCTGCCTGTGGATGCAGAGACTGTCCATTATATACTCGTCGTCTTCTTCTGTACCCACGTCTGTTTCGGTATAATCCTCTTCAGGATGTTGCTCTTTGTCGTCGCCTTGTTCGTCGACCATTTTTTTGTCTCACCACAGCATCGCTAGGCCATCTGCATCTTAGAGAATAAAATCCCATTTATATGACTCGTTAGGCAGTACGATCCAGTTAGCATATTTCGTTTCATCGTCTGTATCTCGATCGCCCTTACCTCGTTTACGGTGAAGTTTGAACTTCTCTATTTCATCTCTCTCCATTTTTTCACTCACCTCTATACATTTGGGTGAGGTAAGAATATTTTAGCTTTTAGCAAGTAAAATACACAGAAATATAGAAAGTATATATAAATCTGCGTGAATAATTAAAAAAGAAGGTGGAAAACAGGGGTCACGCGCATTAAAGATGAATGTTACGATAAAGTTTTGGTATGTAGTGCCTATAGTGCTAGTGTTTTTTCGTTAAGAAGCCTTTTATCAGTTATGGTTAATGTCTTGAATGCTCAGCTTTTGCTTAGCATCCTTTCGCGTAAGGTGAGTGTTTGGTACCACGTGTCCTGTTTTAACCACTCTCTGATGGTGCCACACTCATCTGTAGGATCAAAACTCGACTTTCGAGGGGATTCCTCCAGATACACTCGCCATATAATGTACCCTTTTAATCTATTAACAATATTTATCACTCGACACGTCTATAGTACATCTAAGTATGGATGATTCTTCGGGCACGAAAATAGGAACAGGAACACGAGACCTGTCAACTACCGCTCACCATAGCATGACCATCGACGCGTGCAGCAAAGAGATTGAA
>DASPRZ010000088.1:0-20751 GCA_035624185.1 Candidatus Acidiferrales bacterium | reverse complement strand
GTCACCCGGAAACGTGTCGATAAAGTAGTATACTTCGAAGCCGAAATCACCATGCTCTAATTCTTGCAAGCATTCAATTGATTTTGTGATTATTGACTTCGGCTCGAATGGTGCTACGGGGACGACGGTGTAGACGTTCATAGAGCAATATATTGTCAATGTCAATAAATAGTTAACGTATCTTTGTACGGGAGTGAAGAGCTCATTTTCAGGCGCATTCAATAGACTCCGTAAAAAATCCTATGATAATGAGATCGTCCCAACTTAATCTGTATATTCACGCATTTATTATTTGCCCCCTATTTTCCATTTTGTCCCTGTTTTATTAATCATTTATTTTATTCGAAATAACAACGCTTTAAAGAATAGAGGGTCACTGCTTTATAATTAAACCTTGACCAGTTGGCAAACATAATATTGGGACGCCTTTTCTTTTTGCAAATTCATTAAATGCATATTTTTGTTCTTCATAGCCAATGTGTCCATAATCATCTAGAACTATTGCCGCCCCAGGTACCAGTTTGTCCCAGAAATATTCCGCGGCAGCAATTTCTGGTATTGCACAATTCATATCTATAGATAGATATGCTATTTTTTCAGAAGTAACTTCTTGCAACGTATCTGGTATCGCCCCTCTTATTATTTTCACATTAGCATAATCCTTGAATGTATTTTCTACCTCTTCATAACAAGGTTCGTATCTCATTAGTATGTTAAACTTTAGTTCATTTTTAGTGCTATATTTTGCCGATAACCCCTCATAGGTATCCATTAGAAAGAAGGTTTTCGGTAACTGTTTAAACCCAATGTAATCCATAGTTATTTTCGAACAGAAGCCCTTATTTACGCCGCATTCGACAAAGTCCCCTTCTAACTCTTTTCCTCTAAGCGCTGCCCAGCAAAGTGTGTGCACTCTCCAGTGTATTTTATCACCAACAGCAAGGCCGGCATTAACTGCTGAGTCGTAACAAGCCATAAACAGTTCGTCTTTCATGAAATCACTATATTGCCACGTAATTAAGCCATCCTCATAGTACGTTGGCAACGCCCATGACCAAAGAAACATTGCTAAGTAATTGAGCCACGTCCATAACCAAAGAAATCTGCTCTTCATATTGCTGCACAAATGCGGTATCAGTTGAGATATTTTCTTACGGAAATTTTTCATAGCTGATATCCCACCTTTGTAAAACGTTGGTTATTTATTTGATGTCAAGACTGAGGCCCTCTAGAACCTCTGTTATACACGGTCTTTCCAATTGTTCGATGAATTAAGAGGCGTGGTCTTATATCCAACAGTACTCGGAACGACTTATAAAACTTCTGGCGACACTTCGAGAGCGGGTTTTTCTATACATAATGCCTGTCTAAATTGTCCTGTTGTCAAGTTTTTCGTGGTTGCAAAGGTTCGTTAGCCTGTATACGTTCCAAACGGCACTAGCACTACAAATACCGGCAGTGGCCGCGCTATGCGCGAGTTGAGACAGTAATGTCGTGGCGTGAGGCGTTTAGGTGCATCAATGCTATTAGCGATCCAGATTTGAGAGAATCTTTCCAGCGTTTAACATAAGCTAATAATTGGGCGATCTACTCGGTGGTGTGAAAATCTTTAATGATCCATAATGCCTGATGCAACACTTCACAAGTACTAAAATATTTTAAGATCGTTCAAATTCCGAAAGAAAAATTAAAGAGAGCAAGTCTTGGTATGTACATAAATGAGAACTTATTTATATGGATGGGCAAAGCAGGATACTAGAATAGAGGATTACATGACATCAGCAACGGAGGTATTATTTGGTCACGCCGCGCCTATTGAGCGCTCATTCCGAAATAAAATTATTGGGTTCATGACCCTAAATAGGATAGCGCTGAATATATTGGCTTTACCGGCTGTAATAGGTGTAACGGCTTTAGCAGGTGGAAATTTCAATGACTCTCGACTTCCCATCTTGTTTATTATCGTATTGTTGATGTTCATAGCTGGGAACATAACAAATGATATCGCTGATTCAGAGAGGGACAGACGGAAGTGGCCGCTGCGACCATTAGCAAGTGGTTTGATCTCAAAATCAATGGCAACGTTTTACGTTATTATGATAGCTGGGATAGCACTCCTGCTCGCAGGCGTTGTCTATAACTGGCTCTGCGCAGCTTTGTGGCTTTCGGTCCTTGTCTTAAGTTATGTCTACTCGCGTTATGCGCGAGATAAAATTGGCCACTTAACAGTACTAATACCCGAAGTGTTCATTCCTGTGGCAATATGGGCTGCCATTTCTCCAGGAACTATGTTAACCCCGCTACTGTGGATCATAGTCGCTATTTTGGCAGCCGGAGGAGCAGCATTAAACTTCACCAATGAGTCTTTTTTTCCAGAAGTTAAAGCTCTTGTTGTCCAACCCAGACCCTACGTGGAAATGGGACTCTATGCCACATGCGTTCTCATTTGTTTTTCCGCTGGTACAGCAATCTTCTTTTATGCAAAATTGTCCTGGATGTATATGCTTGTACTAATAGCACTTACGATGTGGGCTCTCTGGACAGCGAAATGTCTTGGAGAGCAAAGGTCTCCAGAAATGGCGAAAAAAGCGTATGTGACGTGGGCAGCTCAAGTTACCTTTTTTATATTAAGCATAACATTATTTAGCTGGATTAAGTAAGGGCTCAGCTGTTGCAAGTGTTGAAAAGCCCATAGAGTTGCGTTATTTTGGTGAGCCTGAGAGAATTTTTGCAATTGAGCAGGAGTAGAAGTGCAAAACGTGCAAACTTAAAGGATTTGTTCCGCATATATCCTATTTTACCCACTTCCTAGTGAGGGAGCAGCCATATTTTTTGACAATGCAGCTCATCCTAGATTATGACAATCTTAAGTCCACATAAAATCCATTGGCCGTTTAACAATATTGATTTATGGAGGCATACAACAGGGTTTGTTCTAACGGCCCATGTGTAAACTTATTCGCTTGAGAATCATCATATCTGTGACTGATGTTCACCTCCGTCAGTGTTACACTTCTCTAATTGAGATGATGGCCGTAATGGATCACCGATTCCGTCGAAATATATAAGTAGAAAGGTGATTGTAAAAAGGTTATGGATATATTAATAATGATTAATCATTACTAATATATCAATGATATAAAAGCGATAAGAGGACGAGAGACGAGGAAATCATCTAAGTGTATACTGAGACACGGCGCGAACTCCTACAAAATGAAGATACAAACAGGTGAAGAAGATAACATGGCGGCAAAAACTGCAGCAGATGGAGGCACTATTGCCACTCGCGTAAAACGAAAGAGATGCAAGGTAAAGCAATACACGTTTCGAGATGAGGGACCATTCCGCAAAGGGTGTTCTGGAATTGCTCACTTCCGAACGCCAACGCTCGTTGTTAAAAAGTGTCCCAAGTGTGGCAACGAAGTAGAAATTTTTTCTTCCGACGTAGAAGTGCAATGCGGCGAGTGCCGATTTCCTGTCATCAATGACCTTAATTCGTGCGCCAGATGGTGTTTACACTCCAAAGAGTGTGGGGAATCCGACTTCACAGGAGAAATTGAAAAAGAGCATGAAGAGGGTTTCTGTGTCGCTACAAACAACTATGCACAGTAGTTCGGGAAAGAATAACGGCTATACTGCCATTTCAAGGTGTTTTACGCTTCGACGCTGATCAAATTTAAAGATGTTGCACTATTCCAATTCTAAGCACCTAATCGTATCGGGTCGGTGATTATGTGGTTATAGGAGCTACAATGGTAAATGTCGTTCCAGGCGAAGAACGATACGTTTACAGAACCCTCGTTGAGCTAAATGGAGTTAAAGAAGTACTCCACGTATTTGGAGAATATGACTTTCTTGTCATTATCGAAGTGGAGCGACTTGCGCCCCTTAGTCCTACAGTTGATGCCATAAGAGACATACACGGGGTTACTGCAACGCATACAATTGTTGGTGCCGAACTTTAAGTCTTAGAGTTTATTAAACGGACGACATCCTTTGTACTGTGATGCGGGTTGTGATTCAGAGGCGAGACATTGATACAAATGATGCTCGCATTGCAGTGCTATCAAAACAGGTGTTATTGCCGCGTACGCAACTACCTCTCCTTTCTCCCATTATGTCTACTGCATTCTGAACGCTATATAATTATTTTTCATTTCGAATCACCAGCAACAACGTGTGGAAGGACTACAAACAAGATATACGTTAACCAAACTGAAAAGCAGGTGCAACGGTCAGTTCTGTTTAGCGGTACGTATTAGATAAAAAAGTCTAAAAGAAAGTTAATTAGCGCCAGAATTACGCCAAAATGAGCCCCTCCACTTTCATACGTTCTGTCGTTTTCAGACATCGGGGCACAAGCACGAGTATCATGATAATATACGCAATCAACAGCGAAAACTAATTCAGGATATTTTGAGAGGTAAGGAACTGAAGACAAATAGTTTAATGAAAGTGGTATGAAGACTATGCTTCCCCAAACAAATCCTACAACCCAAAGTGAAACGGTATATAGGCTCTCGTTTTAGCTTTATGTGGGATATGCGACCTATGCAACATCCCAACAACTCATACTAGTTCTGCTAAACATACTCGTATCCGCTAAATCGTCGTTAAATTAGAATCGTCAAATATATGTAATTCGTCGGAGATACACAGTCCTGGCTATCCACGTGATACAATAAGCTATGGACTTCTGACATGTTCTCACATAAACATCTTATTAGAACAAAAACGCATTCAATTTCACTAAGCATTGATATGATGCCATCAACGACATAGAAGACATCGGATTGACTGCGCCATCGAAAGACTTTCAAATGGCATTACCTGAGCGTCACCTGCTTAATAAACACTATTTAAGCCTCGCGCTAGTAATTCAACTGCGGAACTCGACGGAGTTGCAGCATAATTATGTTGATATCGTGACTACACGGCTACTCTGGACTCTCCTACGAAGAAAATTTCTGAGGTTGTACCCCTATTAAATGGTCTCGCTCACCTCGTTGGCATCTCTTTTGTATCACTCTGCAAGATCCCGAGCGAGAACTCTTCGTAGTTCCTCAGCGCACCCACGCACCTCCTCGTCCTTCGCACGTTGAACCTCCGGCTCGAGCACAGGTCCAGGTCTATCGTAGACTGGACAACACTCGAACAGGCACACTCGGTGGCTCGACATGATAAAACCAGGGTAGCTCTGCGCTGACATCGAGGAAGGCAAAGCGCCCCCATTCTCCGTATCCTATGGGCACCAAGTTATCGTCAAGAACGAGGGGTTTGTAGTACGTGTAAGGGACATGGAGGTAATGCCCTTCCGGGCACTGCGCCATCCATCCATTTCCCTCAATCATGGCGTAAGAATCTAAGCAACGCGTCTCAGGGATGCCCAACACGTCCTGCACCCGTTTCCTGAAGTCCGCGTGCGGAATGCGTTTATTTTCATAGTTTTTCCAGCCGCCACCCGTCCCGATCTCTCCTCTCTCACCGAAATAATAGTTCTTCCCCTCCTTCTGTAATGTGTCCATTACAAGTAAGAGTATAAAGGGCGGCCGATAAGAATGATGCTTTCCTCTGATTTACCATAGCGTTCGATCCACTGTGTGCTATTATCGACGATCTTTCGCAGCACACCGCTTTGAGCGTTAGAGAGGCCTTTTCCTTTCAGCCCTCGACTCGCTCTCATAGACTGTTGAACTAATTCAGTGCTTATCTCAACGTCCGCAGCATAATGCACGTCAGGATACACGTCATCAGTAAAACTGCAAATTTTACCCGTAAACAGATTTGTTCTCGTTGGTTTTGGAAACAACTGGAGTGCGTGATCGGCATTTGGGTCGATCATATAAGCACGCAACTTTGCAAATGCATACTGAGCTGCTTTAAATGTTTTTTGATCCCTTGGGATAACCGTGTGCCGCCCGCTCGTCCCACTACTATAGGAAACTGCCATGCCTGCTGCGTTAAAGGCGTTAATCACATCATCAAATGCGGGATTAGATCCTTTGATGACAATGGCCGGTAGGTCGTCAGTGTATACGTTAGCGAGCCAATACGCAAAATTCTTCCCTGAAGGGTACTCTTTGAAGGTAGCATCTGGGATAAGGGGGATCGTGTCGAGGTCATCTACAGTTTTGATGTCGTCGGACGGACATTTCTTATCTCGCAGTACCGATGGTAGCAATTGTTATTGTTGTAGTGGTGAGTCGTATACTCAATCGCCTCGAGTTGTATGCCCTGTGCCTCATCCGGCTTACCCGGTACAAGTCAATTGGTTTATAAAGGGATTCATCGGCGGGGTTCCAATTCCCCCTAGGAGGGATGTACTGAGTAAGCTGTTCATCAAGTCGTCTTACTCTATCTCTAACATCCTGTTTCATATCCATATAAACACATGAGCGTTTTGCATCAATTTTCTACGGGGGCAGCTAAACTAACTGATACCATTCTTGTTATTAACCATGGTATTTTTGTCACGTATTACACCTTTTTATTAAAAACACATAGTGTAAAAACGTGCATTGTTTCAAAGGAGCCCACCATACGTACAATGATCTATATATAACGATGCTCTGTGAACAACAGAATAAAAGAACGGTATCCCTCAACAAATCACATCATCACCTGTTGGACAAGATGTGACTTATAAGCGCGTAGAGTCGCCAGCAAGCGTCGGGACAAAGATGCAAGTTTTGCCTGTGTTGCAGCTAGCTTACAAGTTCTTTAGGATCGTGCTCTTCGTTATCATCCCGACGAGGGCATCTTTCAAGTCGAGCACCGGAACACCTTCCACGTCTTTTTCAAGCATGACTGTAATCACTTCCTCACACGGTGTGTTGGTCCATACCGATATTACGTCGGCTGTCATTACGTCATCAACGATTATCTTCCTCACCCGCGCATCCTGATACTTCTCTTTGACAAGGTCCCGGAACTTGCTTAACGCCTTCGCGATATCGCTTTCTGTGACAACCCCGGCGAGCTTGCAGTCGTCAACCGCCATCATCCACCACGCATTTTCATCTATCATCCGTCGCCGTACATGGACGACCCTATCATACGGAGAGCACATTATCGGCGCCTCCATTATCGTCCCGGCGTAGCCGGATGGCGTGCATGCTTTCACAACCTCGTCGAAAGTTATCCAGCCAGTCAGCTGTCCGTTCACGACTGCTAGTACCTCTACATCATTCATCAATCTGCAGACTTCACCAATGGGTGTCTCTCCGCTTATAGTGATAAGGTTCTCATCCATCGCCTTCGCGACGTGCAACGATGAGGAGGGCTTTACCATATAATCGCTCGATCGCTCGCCTACGGTGCGCGCAATTCCCTGTTTTGTGAGGATGCCCTCTAGCTCTCCTTCATTCGTAACGAGAAGGTGATTCACGTTGTTTTTTTCCATGACCTCAAGAGCGTGTGAGATTCGATCCGACTTTTCTATAGTGTACGGTTGTGACAGTATATCCAATGCCCTAACTGACTCAGCCTTATTATGTTCCATACCAACCCATCCCTCCTTTTTCGACGTTGTAGCTATTCCATCCCAGCGACGATCTTCACTATGTCGGGTTTCGATACAATCCCAGCGAGCACCCCGTCCTCGACTATTGGAAGGCAGTCTATCCGCTTATCAACCATAAGCCGGGCGGCCTCGACGACAGTGGCATCGCGACTAATCGTGATGAGAGGTTCTGTCATGATATCCTCCGCAACCTGCAGCACCTTTTTTATGTACCGATTCTTCTGTTCTCCGGCGTGTTCTGCCTTCCTTACCATTACTATGTCCTTCGAATCCACAAAGGGCTCCTTAGCAAACGACAGATTGGTGTGTGTTATGATGCCAACAGGCACACCATTTCCCTCCTGCACTATGGTGCGGTAGATTCCGCTCTCGTCCATCGCCCGTAATACGTGATTTATTGAATGGTGGCGGTGACAAGTCAGGAACTTATCCGTCATGAGAGTTTCAACTTTCATCTTTGAGTTAGTTTGTGCAAAATGCGAGACGATGTCAGTCTCGCTGAGAATTCCGAGGAGTTCACCGTCTTTCACAACTGGAAGAGAGCCAACTCCGATCGAGTTCATCTCTTGGGCTGCTAGCCGCATCGATGTCTCAGGAGTAATGGTCACGAGATTTTCAGACATGATGCTCTTGGCCATTGTACGCTCCTGATTTCTCCTCCGCCATTCTGCCTCTGAGGTTTCCACCATCTGAGCGAGGTCATACTTCGTTATAATCCCAATCGGGGCCCCTTCATAGACAATCATCACTCTGCTTATCTTGTGCTTGAGCATCAAGTTTTTTACATGTCCTACCGTATCTTCCGGCGATGCGACATACACTGGAGCACTCATCAAATCGTTGACCTTCATTATCTCCCCCACTTAGTGTAAGTTTCTACCATCTCAAAATACAAATATGTTGCCGTAAAAATTCGTGACAGAAACACGAACGGCTTTAACTTTTAGTCCTTTAGAAGCATGACGATCTAAATCCTGCTGCAAATAAATGTAGCTGATCACGCTTGAACTTAGCTGAAGTAGTATGGCAACGCCTCATCGACGTTTGTGACGCCGACTACCGCAACATTGTACTGTTTCCCCAATTCGTCTTGGACGCTTACCGTTCTGCCATTAGTCACGAGTTCATCTGATGTAATCTGCACTGTCGTCTCACTTTTGGGAAGAAGTATGACCTTTGCTCCGTTTTGCGCGGCAGCGAGTGATTTCTCATAGACGGCTCCGACCGTTCCGACTGAACCATCAGAGGATATCTCTCCAGTGCTGTAGACGTTTTGATTCGCCGGTTTATTGATCATAGCTGAATAAGCCGCTACTGTCATGGGGAGCCCAGCGCTCGGACCATCGACGACTTGAAGTTCCATCGGCCCTCGTATGGTAAATCCAAAATCGTATTTATTGGGATTGATGTGTGCCCTTGCTGCTGCTACATTGACAGCAGTTCTCGCCGTCTCTTGGAAATCATAACCTGTAAGTGGTACAGTATTTACAAAGACCTGTCCAGTACCCGGCGCCATCGTCACGATGACGTCAGTAACGACCCCTTTATACTGGTTGAAATCAACCTGCCGCACGGCGAGCAAATGTACCATACCGGGACGATTCATAACAGACGAGGCAGTGGAAGTCGAAGACAGAGGAGAGCGAAGAGTTGGAGTTGGTGAGCTGGTGATATTAACGGTGCATCCGGCTGCAATTACAGACATTAACATCAAGAGAGCTACTAGAATGACTAAAATTCGCTTTTTCATATAATCAGCCCCAGTATATCCCAATACACCACAAGCCAGGAACTGACCTATACATTATGCTTATAAAATAAGAACTTTGTGGGGCCGAAAATGAGGATTACCGCGAGAGCATGATAACTATGTTAATAGACGTCCCTCAACTAAACAGGGGGCTTTACGATACTCTCTGAAACTGTACACTACGCGGCGGAAGCCCTCGTCAGGGCTTGTAGTTGCCTTTTGATCGCCCGCCAGTGAAGTTACTGCTGCGCTTATGTCGCGGATTCGGACTAAAGTGTCTTTCCAAGTTGAGTCAGCGGTACAGAGAGAATTACTACATATTTCTACATAACCTACTCACTGTAGGCATACTTTCTTTCTGTATTGCTTATAGGGACATTACCACGTTTCGTGAAACGTCTAATGGAGGAATTGCGCTAGAGATTGTATAACGTTCGTATCTGCAAACATCATGTCTACCCATTCCTTCTCATAATATCGTTGATGTTCTTAATACTCTTCTCTCTTAATGATATAAAGATGCTTAAGAACACGCAAAAAAATAGTAACGCCGTAACCATCAAGGCATTAAGCGTGGAAACAAACCGTCAACTTTGTCTTCCCCCTCGAAGACGCGAAAGATTTCTTGCTACCAGATTGTGAAATTGCTCGTAGTGAGAACGTTTTTCAGGTAGTGGGATATGTTGGTGCACGACTAGTTTCATCACGACATGGCAGTACTAGCAGGGGGCCAGAATTGGGTGCAACTGCCCTTCTATTTTTTTCTAAATTGCTTTATTCACTGCGGCTGCCTTGCCATCTTCCTGTCGACAACGATATAATCCTTTATTGCCCGGACTGAGTCGAAAGGTAGCAATAAAAAATCGTTTTCTATCTTGAACTCCTGAACGTTGAGATCGGGATCGGGCTTAACCATGAGATCGAGTATGTCACCCGTGTTGACATCAATGACCAGGTCATAAAGTGCACCGAGATCTGTCCCATCGCTGCCCATGACTTGCTTATTTGACAAATTTTTTGCAAATATTTCCTTTCTCATATTGAGAAGTGCTATGCAGTTCTCATATAAAAAGAGTTTCTTATGTTCTCCCTTCGTTCATCGGTAGCTCAGATGCGTTGTAGATTCAACAGGCGCGCCGCCTTCAAACCTCTGTTTTATGCGCTCGTAGTAGTCCATGATGCGCTCGTCCATAGTTGGACGCACCTTCTTGAGCGCCTCTCTAAAATGCCTCATCTCAACGAATCCCGACTCGAAATCCTCCCTTAACGCGAATATGGCAGCCTCCCTGCAAAGCGCCTCGATGTCACTGCCAACGTACCAATCGGTCAAATCAGCAAGTTCCTCAATATCAACGTCGTCGGCGAGAGGCATCGTTCTCGTATGCACATGATATATCTCGACTCTCCCCGACCTGCTAGGGGCCCCGATCAAGACCATCCTATCAAATCGTCCTGACCTCAAGAGCGCGGGGTCTATCATATCAGGCCTGTTTGTCGCAGCTATCACAACGATGCCCTCGAGATCCTGGAGACCGTCGAGTTCCGTGAGAAGCGTATTGACGACCCTCTCCGAGACTCTCGACGTATCCTCTATACCTCTCATCGGGGCAATGGCGTCAATTTCATCGAGGAAAACCACAACAGGGGCGACTTGTCGCGCTTTTTTAAATGTGTTCCGTAAGGCCCGCTCTGATTCGCCGACCCATTTACTTATCATTTCCGGGCCTCGCACGCTTATGAAGTTAGCCTCGGTCTCATTAGCTACAGCCTTCACGATAAGTGTCTTGCCCGTGCCCGGAGGACCAAATAAGAGTATCCCTCTGGGGGGCCTAATCCCCATTCGGCTGAACGATTCCGGTTTTTTAATCGGCCATTCTATCGCTTCTGTTATCTCCTGTCGTGCCTCGTCAAGGCCCCCAATGTCCTTCCACGTGGTGTCAGGAATTTCAACCATTATCTCCCGCAGCGCGCTCGGTTGAATCTCTCTAAGAGCATCTTTAAAGTCCTCCGCTGTTATTCTCATGGTTTCAAGGAGAGTCACGGGAATCTCCTTTTCAAGGTCAATATCGGGCATGTACCGCCTTAGCGCCCTCATCGCCGCCTCTTTTGTGAGAGAGAGCACATCAGCTCCTACAAAGCCGTGCGTGATGCCCGCAAGCTCTTCGATGCTAACTTCCTCGGAAAGCGGCATGTCCCGGGTATGTATCTCTAATATCTCTCTCCTGCCAGCATAATCTGGGACGCTAATCTCAATCTCCCTATCAAACCTTCCTGGTCTTCGTAAAGCGGGATCAATTGCCTCAACTCTGTTCGTAGCTCCAACGACGATTATCTGCCCGCGCTCTTCGAGTCCGTCCATGATGGTTAAAAGCTGCGCAACAACTCTTCGCTCGACCTCTCCGGTCACGTCCTCCCTTCTCGGTGCTATCGAATCAAGCTCATCTATGAACACAATTGACGGGGTGTGTTCTCTTGCCTCGTCGAAAATCTCACGAAGACGTTGCTCACTTTCACCATAGTACTTGCTCATAATCTCAGGTCCGGCAATAGAATAGAATGATGCACCAGATTCGTTTGCGACAGCCTTCGCGATAAGCGTCTTACCCGTCCCAGGGGGGCCGTGAAGGAGAACGCCACTTGGAGGTGTTATCCCCAGCGTTTGGAAGACTTCCGGGTGTTTCATTGGAAGCTCTATCATCTCACGTATGCGCTGTATTTCATCGCTTAAACCGCCGATGTCCTCGTACGTTATTCCCGTACCTTTGACCGATTCAAAACCCTTTACGGGCTTATCTCGGATATCGAGCAGCGTGCGTTCAGTTATCAGCACGACTTCCTGCGGGACCGTACTCACGACGAAAAGCGGCATAGCTTGCCCTGGCACCCTCATCAGGGGATGCGATGCGGCACTTGCTATCGGAACGATATCCCCTTGAACTACTGGCTTTTTAAGCAACTGACGTTTGATGCTTTCGCTCATCTCCCCAAATAACTGGTACAAAACGCCTTCGGGAGGGGCGAGAACTACTTTCATCGCTTCATTAACCCTCGCCTTTCGCACGGTGACACGTTCTCCTATGCCCACTCCGGCATTTTGGCGTGTAAATCCATCGATTCGGATCGTGCCCTCGTGCCAGTCCTGTCTGTCAGCACGCCAAACCTTAGCGGCAGTAATTTCCTTCCCGGCTATCTCGATGATATCCCCCGGAGAGAGGTGAAGCTTAAGCAGCGTATCAGGATCGATCCTCGCAATGCCTCTCCCTGAGTCATTTGGATATGCTTTTGCAACCTTCAACTGAACATCTTCTGACATATTACAGCGACCTAAAGTATATGATGACTGGTATATATAATAACTGAGTGAACCTAAACGCATCGATTTGATGTCATGAAGATGCTTGCATTCGAACCCTTTTCCGGCGCATCCGGAGACATGATAACTGGCTGCCTGATCGATCTCGGTGTAGATGCTGGTGCCGTTCGTGAGAACATGGAATCAGTAGCTGACGTGAACGTAGAGATTCTACCAGTTAAAAAGTTAGGAATACGCGCAACGTGGGTTAAAGTTGTTTCAAATGCGAATGCGAGACACATCCGCTATGCCGAGCTTTTGGATGTTATAAACTCAAGCGGTATCAATGCAAGTACGCGACTAAACGCACGGGCGATCTTCGATATCATGGCGTGCGCTGAATCAGAAGTTCACGATATCCCGCTTGAGGAGTTGACATTTCACGAAGTAGGGGCTGCGGATGCACTTGCGGATGTAGTAGGCGCCTGTACAGCAATAGCCCTACTAAACCCAGATCGCATCCATGTAACTCCCATACGCATAGGTGGGGGAATCGTGCAGACACAGCATGGCAAATTCCCCGTTCCGACTCCTGCGACGAGCGAAATCTTGTCGCGATTTCACCTCGTCTACAAAGGGGGGCCAGTGGAAGGTGAGCTGCTGACTCCAACCGGGGCTGCTATTCTATCGCATTTTGCACACTTCTCTGGTAACTTCCTTCCGCAGATAAAGGCGGAGAAGGTGGGCTACGGTGCGGGTTTACGTGATTACGCATATCCGAACGTTCTTCGTGCGTCTCTAGGAGAACCAGACGACGCATTACTGCCCGACGAGGTCGAGGTTCTTGAAACGAACGTGGATGATGTAACCGGCGAAGTCCTCGGAAACTTGATAGATGAACTACTTCACGCTGGGGCAAAAGATGTATCCGTAATACCAACGACCGGTAAAAAGGGGAGAAGCGGCCACCTTGTCCAAGTGATAGTAAGCCCCTCTGACTCTTATGCTCTTGCCAAGCGACTAATAGAAGAAACAGGCACACTTGGGGTTAGGATTATTCCTACGCGCCATCGACTCATAGCACTTAGGCACTTCGAACAGGTTGAGATATCGATCGGTGGTGATACTTATGGACTCAACGTTAAAGTTGCAACTGACCAAAGCGGCAAAGTCCTTAATGTATCGACCGAATTTGAAGAGGCACGGGCGATAGCCAAAAAGCTCCACATTCCAGTAAGGCGAGTTATCGCCATGGCGGAGCAGGAAGGGTGGAGTAGGTTGTTAAAGCGTTAAATGTCGTTTTTGCTCCTTTAACCGTTTTCACCTGTATGTTCGGATAGGGCCTCTTCTATGGTCATCTCTCCTTTTGCAACCTGTTCGGCAAGCCTCCGCGGGATCGTAGTTCTGCCCTTGGACAGTTCTCTGCTACGCTCTTGAATCATCCGTATCTCACCTTTTGAGGGGAGAACCTCCTGGTACCCTACCCTCTTGCCCTCAATGAGCGCAATATTTATTGCAGCAACGATGTCCGATATGACAGCCCCAGCGGTGCCCCTTCCGAGGTGTGGTGACGTACCGCTCTCATCGACGAGCTCTACGAGTGCTCCTTGGGCCACGAAGTTATTAACGATCTGGGTACGGATGAGCCGCGCACCATTGCCGATCTTGACTAAAACGTCAGGATACGCCTGTTTGATCTTTTGTATGACGTCCATCACTTGAGCCATTGGTACGCGATAGACTGCTGCAACTACCCCATCGACGACGACAGCAATTCCGGGTTCTTTCCCAGGATCAATGCCGACTACGACTCGCTCATACTTCTCCTTACCATTCAAAAGCCTGAGGGCTTCATTGACCGTTGCCTCAATATCAGATGCTATCACGATCTTGGGAAACTGTATGCTTGCAACCTCGATGCTTGAAGTAATAATGACGCCGACATCTGGTGGGATTATCTCCTCCGGAGAAAGCGTTACAAATGCAAGCCTCCTATCGCGAAGCTCCTTTGTGAGGTCTTGGTATAAGGAAAAATCCTTTGTTACTAACGCGATGTAGATCCTTTGATCCTCCAATTTACACTATAAGTTTAAAGTTTAATAATTCTATCTATCCATATAGTAAGTTGCGTGTTCTTCTGTCGCCGCAGCGAACGAGGCTAGTCTATGAGAACACACAAGATTATGGAGGAGCTGGCTCTTGACAATTTATCCATGTAGTTGCCATAACGTAGACAATCTCATTGGTGGCGGCTTCGAGACAGGGAGGGTAACGCAAGTCTACGGTGAACCCGCGGGCGGAAAGACGGGTTTATGCCTTCAGCTTGCCGTAAACGTGTTAAGAACCGGGAAGCGGGTTATCTTTATCGATACACAGAAATTTCCAAGTGAGAGATTTGCCCAGATTGCGGGTGATGGTGCACAGGTTTTAGCAAGGAAAATGATAGTCTTTGAAATAACGAGCTTTGAGCACCAAACTGACGCGTTGAGAGAGATCAAGAAAGTAGTTAGTGAAGACATAGGGCTTATCGTGTTTGACTCAGCAACCGCATTTTACCGACTCGAACAGGCAAAAAGTCACGAGATCTTTCTGAGACGTAAGCTGGTAAATCAGATATTGTTCCTTCTAGGCTTGGCAAAAAAGTACAACCTTGCAGTTTTGATGACGAACCAGATCTATGCCAATGCCGAGACCGACGAAGTTTTGCCGATAGGTGGTCACATCCTTAATCAGCTATCTGCCGTCATAGTGCAATTCATAAAGATCGGGCCTGATTTACGACTAGCCGTATTGAAGAGGCATCCATCGCTTCCCGAAGGTGCAACTGCGGAGTTTAGAATCGTACTGGAGGGTCTGGTAGATGCATAGCTTCATTTCACTCTCATACTTAGCTATGCAGCACTGCACCATCAGTTATTAAATGAATAATCTGTTTTAAGCGCTAGTTGAAACTCCTAGAGACATCGATTTCATTAACAGAGTTGATTATTGCTTTGTTGCCTGTCAACCAGATATACTGTAAATCAATTGCGTGCCCAAAGTCTCACCGCTAGTGAGCTGATATTTGATAAATCCCCTTGAATACCATCTCGGCAGGACCTTCCATAAAAACGCGTCCATCCTTTAGGATAATTTTTAACGCACCACCCCGAGTCTTCACCTTCACTACAGATCCAACAAGGCCCATTTGGTTTGCCACTACTGCCGAAGCAACAGCACCAGTGCCACAGCTAAGCGTTTCAAATTCAACGCCTCGCTCATACGTGCGCACAAGAAGGGTATTCCCATCGACCTTGACGAAGTTTACATTTGTCCCATGAGGAAATATCGGGTCAAATCTAATTTTAGGCGCCACGTCTAGTATGTCGATATCAAGATCGTCGACAAATATCACAGCATGCGGAACTCCCGTGTTGACTGCCGATACGACGTGACCGCACATGCTCTCGATGAAGTGACCTTCTGATCCTTTAGCTGGTATGTCGCAACGTGCAAACTTCGGTACACCCATATCCACAACCACTGAGCCCTTTTTTGCCTTAACTCCCAACACTCCGGCTTTTGTCTCGACAGTAACTTTACCTCGCGGTATGTACCCTGAGCTGATAGCGTAGGCTACAAGGCACCGAATCCCGTTCCCACACATCTCAGCTTCGGATCCATCCGGTTGAAAGAGTTCCATTTTTATATCAGCGACACTCGACTTCGATAGGAGAAGGACACCATCAGCCCCTATACCAAAGCGCCTATCACATGCCTGAATGGCAAAATTGCGCCTCTCCTTTATCTTGGCCTTTTTAAATTCGTCGATTATGACAAAGTCGTTGCCATTGCCCTGCATCTTGACGAAACGCACGGCTGTCATAATTCCTCTACTCGACGTAAAGCAACGAGCTCAGCCTCAACTCTCACAACAACCTCGAAGGTAACGTTTGCCCATTTAGAAGGTCACTATAAGATTCGCGCCTCCTTATTAAACTTGGAGTGCCAGCCTTCACTAACACCTCGGAAGCACGGACACGACCGTTGTACTGTGAACTCATGGCAAATCCATAGGCACCCACATCAAGGATGGCGATAACATCTCCTTTTTCTACTTTTGGTAGACTCCTATTCCTTGCTAATATGTCCCCGCTCTCACATATTGGTCCAGCAATCGTATAGATCGTTTCGGGCTCTATATCAAGTTTATTCGCAATGAGCACCTCGTGATACGAATCGTACATTGCTGGCCGAATGAGCAGATTAAATCCCGCATCAATGCCCACAAAGTTGTAGTGAGCCTTCTTTACGGTATTTACTCCACAGAGCAGGATGGCTGCATCCCCTACTACATACCTTCCAGGCTCGAGGATCAATTTTGACCTTATTTCGAGCTCTTTTGCGCGTTGGTGAAATATAGGGAGTACTGTATCAGCAAGGTCCTCAGGAGTTGGAGCAGTTCCTTCGTACGGAATCCCGAGTCCACTTCCGATATCAACAAAATCGAGGTTGAGGTCAAGTTCATTTTTCAGCGCTTCAACAAGATCCATCATTTTGGTCATCATTTCAGAGAAGGGGCTGAGCTCCACTATCTGCGAACCGATATGACAATGGATGCCCGCCGGCCGTACTCCCTCTAGCGATAATGCCTCTTGATAACACGAAACCACCGCGTTATGGGGGATCCCAAACTTCGATTTGGCAAGCCCGGTGGCGATCTTGGGGTGAGTGGCCGGAGAGACGTCAGGGTTGACCCTAAACGCAATGTCTACTTCTGTGCCTCTGTTCGATGCGATCTCTGAGAGCGTCCTGAGTTCATCAGTGGAGTCGATCGAGACTTTCACGCCAGATGCACACGCCATCTCAAGTTCATGGTCTGTCTTTGAATTACCGTTAAAGAGTATCCGCTCTGGCTGCATGCCTGCAAGCAGCGCGAGATAGAGCTCACCGTCGGAAAATACATCGGCCCCCGCGCCCTCTTGGGCTAAAATCCGCAATACCGCCAAACTGCCATTTGCCTTAGCGGCATAATACACGTCAGCCTCCGAAAACGCCGCCGCAAACCGCCTGAAGTTGTCCCGTATCCTCTCCTCGTCGATTGCATATAGGGGCGTACCGTACCTCTTAGCGAGCGCTATTGCATCAACCCCACCTATTGTGAGATTAGTCCCTTCTACGCCGAGGTGTTTCCTTGTACCAAAATCCACAACTTATGCCACCTTTTCGAGCCTTGATATGGCCTCCTCAATTCTGCTTACAGGCACAGTAAGCGCAAAGCGGATGTATCCTTCTCCGTAGTCACCAAAGCCTATGCCTGGAGTCCCAACGACTCCAACGTCGAGGAGATCCAGAGAGAAGTCGATGGAAGGTGTTCCATCCGGGATACGTGCCCATACGTAAAACGTCGCCTTTGGCATTTCTACTTGCCATCCAATCCCCTTAAGACCGTTCACGAGTGCATCACGTCTCTCGGTATACAATGCTCTCATGTCATCCACGCAGTCTTGCGGCCCCGTTAAAGCTGTAATACCTGCTTCCTGTATTGCTTGGAATGCACCTGAATCAACATTTGTCTTGACCTTTCCGAGACCCGTAATTATGTCAGCGTTTCCGACAGCAAAACCTATTCTCCACCCCGTCATGTTATACGTCTTTGACAGGCTATGGAAATCGATTCCGACGTCCATCGCACCAGGAATAGAAAGAAAGGAGGGGGCCACGTACCCATCAAAAGTCATCTCGGAGTAAGCTGCATCGTGACAGACGATGATTTCATTGTCTGCAGCAAAGTCAACTACCTCTCGATAAAACTGCGCATCCGCGATAGCGGCTGTAGGATTGTTGGGGTAGTTGATAAACATCATCTTGGCGTCAGTCGGAGCTCGTTCAAGATCCGGCAAGAACCCGTTATCGGCAGCAAGTGGCAAGGCGACGGGCTCACCGTCGGCTAAAATGGTGCCAATTTTGTACACGGGATATGCAGGGTTCGGCACGAGGGTTTTTTCGCCAGGGTTGATAAATGCAAGTGGGACGTGCGCAATGCCCTCTTTTGAGCCGATGAGCGCTAAGACCTCACTTACAGGGTCGAGTTGTACGCCTTTTTTGCTGTACCATTCGCTAACTGCCTCTCTGTACGAGAGGAGACCTTCATAGGAGGGGTAGCGATGATTCGCACTCTTGTGTGCTGCACGACCAAGAGATTCGACGATGTGACGTGGCGTCGGCTGATCAGGATCCCCAACCCCCAAGTCGATGAGATCCACTCCTTGCGCCTGCTTATCCGCCTTTAATGCATCTATTTTGGCAAACAAATAAGGAGGTAGTACTGCTATCCTCTGTGCGTATCTGCCCGTTTTATCACTCATGCCTGTTCTGCTTTCGTAAATGCTTTCAACCTAAATATCTTTTACTTACCTGATGAACGGGATCAAATCGGGTTGCATTTATGCTAATTGTTTCATTTTGCCACCTGACAGGGCTAAAGAGGATTTTATACTTCCAAGCAAGTTCAATAAACTAAACAGAGTATTTGCGGTTTTACAACCATCAAAATAGAGTGGCTACGATATGTCCATACACTAAACACAATCAAGACGAGACATGCCGTTCCATCTTTAACATCCCATCTTCCAAAAATAGGATCCTGTCAGCTATACTTTCTATTCGATTATCGTGCGTTACAACAACCGTGGATGCCTCATGCTCTTTTGCTTGAGTTTTGAGGAGGTTACCCACCATTTGGCCTGTCTTTGAGTCTAAATTTCCCGTAGGCTCATCCGCTAATAATATTTTTGGACTATTGACCATAGCTCTTGCAATGGACACCCGCTGCTTCTCTCCGCCACTTAAATCTGCCGGTAAAAAGGTGAGCCGCTCTCGCATGCCTAAGTCAATGAGAACATCTCTCGCCCTTTCCCTCGCCTCTTTCCCTTTTATGCCATTCAGATTAAGTGCTATCTCAACATTTTCTTGGACAGTTAAGTCTTTTAAAAGGTTGAAGCTCTGAAATACAAAACCAATATGCTCTCTCCTCATCATAACAAGGTCTTGTTCTGACATGCCCGTGGTCTTCTTCCCATTGACATATATTTCGCCACTTGTAGGTGTCATTATGCACCCAATCATTGAAAGCAAAGTAGTCTTTCCGCTCCCGCTAGGACCTAGAATAAGCACCACTTCCCCTTTCTCCACTTCGAAAGAAACGTCGTCAATTGCAACAACTGTGACATGCTTTGTACTGAACTCCTTTCGTACATTTTTTACATCGATAACGACCTCAGTCATCCACAAACCGCCCTCATGCTCTAAAGACTATCGCCGGGTCTACTTTGTTCACCTTTCTTGCTGATATAAGTGAACCTAATATAGACAATATCAAGGTTAAGAAGAATGCTATGGTAAGAGTATCTAAGCCAATGGTAATAGGCAAGAGTGTAATCTTCATTATAGCAGCTGCGGCTATAAATGAGCAAATGACGCCTACTGTGTAACCTAATGTAACGCTCACAAATACTTGCTCTAATAAAATTTTATATATATCCTTCTTAGATGCTCCGATTGCCTTGATTGTTCCAAATTCAGGTATGCGCTCTATAGTGACCGTATAAATTGTGAGAGTAACTATTATTGCAGCTACGACCCATCCTACTCCTGCGCCTATTAGGAGACCCATACCAGCCCCACTGTCAAAGATTAGCCAATGTACCGTGTTATCTCTAATTTGTGATGTTATAAAAGCATCAGCCCCATTAGTTGCGGAGATTTCTTTTGACACTTTAAGTGGATCATAATTTGGCTTGACGTTAACTAAGGCATAATTTGTCATATTTGCAGGAACTCTTGACAATTTGGCAGCATTTTCATATGAAGTAAAGACTAAGGGGAATGTGAACCATTTCGAGTCCTTGCTGATGCCCACGACTTTCTGTGGAAGGTCACTTACTGATATTGAATCCCCGGTTAATTGTCTATTGAATTTTGCCTCAATTGATTGATCGACTATGATCGTATCATTTTGCCGTAAATCATCGATATTACCAGAGGCCATACTCCAAGGAATGCCTACTCCAGAGTTAAGATCATAACCATAAACCGCTACTTTCAATTGAGATCCATCGACATTAATTATTTGAGGAGTACAAATCAACTTACTATAATTCTGTATCCCGTCTATTTTGTCCAATGGCTGAAGCGTATTTTCTGGGA
>DASPRZ010000022.1:0-12097 GCA_035624185.1 Candidatus Acidiferrales bacterium | reverse complement strand
ATTTGGTGTTGGAGTTGACGAAGCAACTGGTGATTGATATGACGGATGTGCCTGCGAACCAATGCACGCAGTAATAACAATTTCACACGCTGAAAAAAGAATAAGGAGCGTTAATGTTAGGGATAATATTTTTCTCTTCATGGAGATTCACCACCCGTTCATGGGTGTAAGCTTCATTAAAGAGCTATCAGCTCTCAATTTTCTAGATACGCAGCCACAATGCACGTGTAACTAATAAAATTAACCATTTGTTACCACCTCCGTTTTTGGTGACTCTCGAGACTCGATAAAACACTCTTGCTCGAGAGCATTATTATACAACCGCTTACTCGAATATAGCTTCACGAAACGCCTGAAACGCTGTGCTTCTTATGATCTTATTCCGTAGTCGCTCCGTCGAATTCCGCTTCATTGGCTTCGGCTTCTTTTTTCGTGGCTCGTACGATCCCATCCTTGTGATGTGCCGGGGAATAGATCGTATAGAGTTTCAGGTCTTCTGTTTTCGAAGTGTTGATGATATTGTGCTGTGCGCCGGCGGGCACCACCACTGCTACCCCATCACTGAGTTCATATTCGTTGCCGTCAATTACGCATTTTCCCTGCCCTTTCTCGAAACGGAAAAATTGGTCGTTTTCCTCGTGCACTTCCATTCCAATGTCTTCTCTGGGCTTGAGGCTCATAAGGACCAGCTGACTGTGCTTTGAAGTATAGAGTACCTTGCGGAAATTGCCATTTTCGAGAGTTGCTGCCTCGATATCAATACAAAATCCCTTCATATTTTGCAATTAATATTGACCCTATATAAAACGTTCTTAAGTAAGTTCCCCTATAACAAGAATATAAATGAAACGCTTTCATCCTTGTTATCGATAAGCACGTGCTCCTTCACACCTCAATCGCACGTCTCCCCAATACCGCATATAGATGCCGCAGACGTATTCAAGCAAGGTCTTCGATAGTACTTCTACTCAACATCTCTGGCAGATTCAGATTGATAATTTGAATGTAACAGTAAGCAATTCTTCCATTGATTTCTTGTTGAGATTGCCATGCATAAAATTTCAGAACTTACGTGATGCCCGTTCAATCCAATCTTCTAATTTTTTGGTACGCCCGAGTTTCCGCACGTTGGTATAGCTTCGTAATTCAGTTTTAGCAAAGGTCAATTCAAACTCTGTAAAAGCTCTTACTGGTAGTTTGACTGTTGGTGAACACTTGATTTGAAAAAAGCCATTATATATCCCAGATTGTGAAAAAGACCCAGTTAAAACCTTAGGCCGCGAGTTTCATCATCGTTGCAATAGTTCTCTGACAGGTAGAAGCACCAAATAAAACAAATGCTGTAAATTGCGGAACTTCATGGCGACTTATAAGCCCCTCCTATTCAGCTTTTGAAATATGTGCTATTACATTGACGATATCTTCCTTTTAGATAATTCGCGCAGTTACATACTTCCGCTCTTTGAGAGCTTTAAGCTTTTGCAGAGATATCTCAAAAGTTTGATAGCGAGTGTCTAAATGAATTTTGGTCAAATATTTCTAAAAGCTTTTGCAAAATTGAGTGTCTTGCCTTTGGCGTACTCATATTTGTATTTTTTTACGATAAAGTTACGTAAGACCCCTCTATGGTAGATTCATTAATTTCCCCGTGAGTTGAGTTTCAAAAAATTTCTGCAACCTTATTAATCCATGGTGTTGTTGCTTTGCTCAGTCCTGCTTTTTACGGCCTAGTATAAGTTTCTAATTCATCCAATGTAAATTCTAATTGAAGAAGCGAGAGGTTATTACCGGTGTAAGTGCCAAAACTAGAATTAGGCGCTTAGTTCTGTGACAGTAGGTTGGAGATCATCGAGATTCTACGCTGGCTCAATGACAAGTTGTGCAACTTTTAACGTTAGTTGTGCAACCTCTAGCCTTACAGTCTCGCTCTTTTCATTATCAGGTATCATCACAAATGCGGTTTGCCCCGCATGCTGCGTTTTGTATATTCGAATGGATGTACATATAGCTTCAGAACATTTTAGTGGTAGGCGAATTATAGGGTCTATCATAGCTGGCTTTTGGTATTGTTTACTATCTTCGATTTTCCTATTTAGTATGTACGCTCACTATGATTAAATAGGTTGTAAAATAATTCAATCTTTCTAAATCTTATAAACGGGATCGGTGAGGAAAGGTATTGTTAGATGCGCGGATGATTTCGTAGTGTGATTTAAAATTCACTGATCATTTGGTACGGTATATGTGTAAAATACGCTAAATTTTACGGATACTTTAGTCACAAGTTCAATTCTTATTTTAATAGATGTTGCTTGAAAATTTTTAGTTTTATCATCTAGTTTTTATAAAAATATCTTCATAAACTATAAATATGGTATGAATCATTTTTATATTTAGTAAAATATAATGGAGGTGGTATAATACAAGTGTTAATTCCTCTGCTTTTGCACCCTGTGTGGACGTTGCTCACACCATTCATAACATTACGAAGCGGATGTCCTAACTGCCGCGTGAGGTAATCTAATTAAAAAATCTGTTAATTTTTCCTACTTTTTTAGTGTTTTTCTTCTTATTGCGCATGTACTTCTAATCTCAGCATCGTCTGACTCTATAGGTGCGCCCTCAAGCTGCAGGCCCAATTGTCAGAATAGGATAAACTGCCAATACGCGTCGAAATAGCAATCTTCGTGTAACTAAACTACTGTTTTTGTATCACAGTTATATAATAAAATTTTCACACTACGCAAAATAAATGACCGCAAGTTTAATATTTTAGCAGATATTTTAACGTCTTAAAATGAGAAGGGCACTAAAAATGAACAGATGTGTTGCGCTTTTATTTGTATCTATTATTGTCCTAGCATCTGTGTTTGTATCAGGATGCACATCACACAGCAATCAAACATCAACCAGTACAGCGACAGCTGTAAATCAAACGACGGCTGTAAATCAAACGCTCAACACTATAGTAGAAAAATTACATGATATTCTTGCCGAGAGCTCAACAGCAATGCCGACTTGGAAAGTAACTTGGATTGACGCCAATACAGTAAAAGTGGATGTAGCCATAGAACAATACAATGCGTCTGTACATGCCACAACGCAAGGAAACGCCAATTATACGATAAAACGCTTTAACGCTGTTAACGATGCTACTAACTATCTAAATAGCCAAGTTAATGGTTATAAATTAGACTCAACTGCATCTCCAAATGATTCTGCATATATCAGAGCAATCGGACATAAACCGTCCACATATGAACGTTGGATGAAGATTAATGAAAACCGTCATGACTATGCTGATGTAAGTTCCGTCACTCAAACAGATAATTTTGTGATAAGTTTACATGAGATAGCATATACGGGCTAGAGTAATGTAACACACTAAATGAAGCGCATAGCTGTTCATCTGATACAATAAGCGAGAAATATCTAACTAAAGAAACACAGAAAGAAGATTAATTCATCACTTTTTATGACTAGGGGTAACTTCATTTTATGCACAAGAAATATTCTACGCACTGGTAAAAAAATTTTGAAAAATATATAGTTACACTTCTCGCGCTTGCTGCAGTAAGTATAGAGAGTAAATTGCAGATATGTCTGTATAGCTACAAGGCTATTGTGCCCTAGCAGATTGAAGAAGGAATTAGCTAAATTACGAAATCGCCACGTTAGTTGCAGTTAACGTTATGGTGTTGCTGACAGCTGGAGTATATTGACTGTCGCATCGTATGTTACCTGGTAAGAAAACAATTAAAATACTAATAATCCTAAAAAAATCCAGGATGAGTCGTTCTAAATGGATATGAAGCTCCATGTAATATCTCTTATTGTCTGACGACCGTTTAATCTTTTTGGATTTACGATGATGTGAGAGAATGCCATCTAACAAGCAACACTAATCATTCCAAAAAAACTCTCCTAAAAATCATCAGAGTAATGATGCGACAATTTGCATATGTGTTGTTGAGCCAACTCCTTTGATGCAAGCAGAACATGAAGCACATCGAGCTTAAAACTTCGTTTATCTGCTAATTGGACGGTTTTTAGCATCACGATCATTGCACATTATCCCAATATAGCATATGCACATCTTATACATGTTCGGGCAGCAGATTCCGATAATGGCCCCACTCAAAGCCTGAAACGCCGTGTGTGAAGATGTGGGCTTGATTTGATTCATCCAATTGGATAATGTCACGGCACTGTTCAGTAAATGTGAGAGGTCGACCTCTGAATTCGGTCACGCTCATGTGTTTAATTATAATTTAGCTTGAAATAGCTTGTTTTTTTTAAAAAGTGTTCTTTTAGCTTGTTTATTAACACAAGTAACAAGATAACAAGGTGAAACCAAAAAAAAGATGATGAGTTAGTCCCATTATTTTGCCAGTCGGTGACTTAAAATGAAAGCACTATGGACAGGATCGATAGCATTTGGACTCGTGAATATTCCCGTAAAACTGTATGCAGCAATAGAACAGAAGTCACTCAAAATGAGGCTCTTGCACAAGGACAAGCATTCACCGATACGATACAAGAAGTGGTGCGATGCCTGCACGCAAGAGGTGCCACAGGACGAGATAGTAAGAGGGATTGAGGTCTCCCCGGACGAATACGTTGTTATCAGCGAAGAAGAACTTCAGTCCGTCAGGCCTGAAAAAAGCGACTTGATAGAAATTGAAGAATTTATTTATTCCCATGAAATCGACCCGATTTATTTCAATTCTCATTACTATGTAGGCCCAGAAAAACCAAAAGAGAAGACATATTTCCTCTTCAGGGAAGTTCTCCAACAAACCGCCAAGTCCGCAATCGGCAGGTTCGTTATGAAGGAAAAAGAACACGTTTGTGCGATCGAAGCTTACAGGCAGGGTATGCTTCTCACAACACTGAATTATGCTTATGAGATACGGGACATACTGCAGATCGGTGGTCTTGATGAGAAGCCGAAACTCTCTCGAATTGAAATGGACCTTGCCAAACAGCTATTAAGCCAGATTGAGGTCAGTGAGTTTGACATCACCAAGTTTCACGATACCTTTGAAGAAGAGCTCCAGGAACTCGTTAAGAAAAAAGCTAGGGGAGAAACAATCGCCGTCCAAAAGAAGGAATACGTCAGGACCACGGAACAGAACCTGATCGAAGCGTTAAAGGCAAGCTTAAAATGATGCTCGCTGCTACTGGCACACAAGAGATTCTGAAATCTGAGGAGTACATCTTCGAGCCTAAGCTGGACGGCTACAGGGCGCTTTGTCAAAAAAAGGCAGGACGACTACGGTTCATATCACGAAATAACAGAGATATTACCCTTGAGTTTTCAGAACTCTCGTTCGGCGATCTCATTAAGGCCGATTGCACACTTGACGGGGAGATTGTTATCTATGATGAAAAAGGAAACCCATCATTCTCTCTCATGCAAAGACGAAAGCACCACGATCGGCTAGCTACGTACATCGCGTTCGACATCCTAGAACTGGAAGGCAGGGATCTAAAAAGGTTGCCATTATTGACGAGAAAGCAGATGCTTGCAAACGTCATCGAAAAAGGACGAAACTTGCAAATAATGCCAAGCACCCGCAATGGAGAGGAACTGTGGAAAGTTGTAACGTCAAAAGATCTGGAAGGGGTTATAGCAAAGAGAGAGGATAGCCCTTATGTCACAGGACGTTCGCACGACTGGCTCAAGGTCAAACGGGAGAAGACGGTCGATTGCGTTATCGTCGGATATATAACGAAGATAAGGAAAATAGGGTCATTGGCGCTTGGACTCTACGACAACGGTAGGCTCACGTACGTTGGTCAGGTAGGTATAGGCTTTCGCGAATCATTGCTTGATGAACTGGAAAAGGAGCTTGTCCGCTCTAGCAACGGAATAGTTCTTCCCAAGAATGTCGAACCAGTTGTCGCAAATAAAGTGTGCGAAGTCAAATACCTCGAGTATACAAGACATCACAGATTGAGAGCACCCGTTTTTTTACGGATTAGGGATGATAAACTTCCTGAAGAGTGTACTATAGACCAGGTGCAGAAAGGTGCTTGACGGGTACAAAAACAAGAGGAACTTTGTGAAGACTGATGAGCCTGAACCTAACCCTCACCATGTCCAAAGCGAACAATCCATTTACGTGATCCAGAAGCACAAAGCCAGGCGGATACATTTTGATTTTCGCTTTGAATATGATGGCGTCCTTAAGAGTTGGGCGATCCCTAAAGGACTTTCAAACGACCCAGGGGATAAAAGGCTCGCAATTAGGACCGAGGATCATCCTCTTGCCTACGCCACATTTGCTGGTGAGATACCCGAAGGTGAATATGGCGCAGGGACAGTCGAAATATGGGATAAGGGAAAATTTGTTAATATCACTATAAAAAACGGAAAAGTGCAGCCTCTTGGCGAGGCTCTAGAAAAGGGACATTTTATTATCTATCTGAAAGGGGACAAGCTGGAGGGAGCCTACGCATTCACGCGACTTGACACCGGTTGGATGATCGTCAAGAAAAAGGAAGGCCACCGCTTGAGCAACGAGATCACCATCGGCGGGCATAGAATCAAAATAACGCACCCCAAGAAAGAGCTTGATGCGGGAATATCGAAAGCAGAGCTCGTTGAGTACTATAAAAAAATAGCACCGTTGATGCTGCCCCATGTAAAGGATCGACTGGTGTCCATGCTCAGATTTCCTGATGGGGTAAAGGGCGAGAAATTTTTCCAAAAAAACATTCCTGACTATTTTCCTACATGGATCAAAAGCAAATGTCTTAAGAATAATGGCAGTACGACCTGTTATACGATCGTTAAGGATGAAGCGGACATCGTCTACCTCGGCAATCAAGTCACCGTTCCACATATCATGGTGTCGCGGGCTGACAGACCGGAAATTCCCGACAAAATGCTCTTTGATTTAGATCCCTCTCAACCTGACTTGCCGTCACTTAAGTCAGCGGCACGTAAATTGAAAGAATTTCTTGAAGCTTTAGGGTTAAAACCGTACATAATGACAACGGGGGGTAGAGGTTATCATGTTACTGTGCCTATTATACGAGAGCTTGACAACGACGGCGTTCGTGACTTTGCATCGAAGATAGCTCAAACGATTACTCAACATGACGCAACTATGACGACTGAGCTTATTAAAGAAAAAAGAAAAGGCAGAATCTTCATCGATATTAACAGATTATCTGCGATGCAGACGTCTGTAGCTCCATACGCTGCCCGATCGGAACCAAGACTTCCAATAGCAAGCCCGTTTGTCTGGGACGAGCTGCCCAATACCAACCCAACATCATACACCATCAGGAACCATCCGAGGGAGGATGCTTGGAGAGACTTCTTTGCTAACGCCGTGTCAATAAAGGACATTATTGAGAGACTTACATGAGCAACCCAGCACGGCTTACTTATACTACAATCGTGCACGTAGACAGTCGCCCCTTAAGTAGCGAATCAGCGATAGTTTGTTGCCAGCCAATAGTGATTATCTTGACAAATGAGTTTTGGTTAGATATTTCAAAAAAGCCTTTGCAAAATTAAGTGTTTTACCTTTGGCATACTGGCATTGGTATTTGACCAAAATGAAGTTACTGAGAGCATCTATATTGGTCATGCTAATCGTATCAATGATTGAGCTCCAAAAGATTTCAGGAGCTTTATTAATCCAGGGGTTGATTGCCTGCTGATCCCGATTTTTCGCGACGTTGTATATGTTTCTAACTCATCCTTTGTGAACTCTTATTGGAGAAACGAGAAAGGTTTTTATTGCTGTAAGAGTTAAAACTAGAAAGAGACACATTGTTCTCTGAGAGTACGTCTGACATTATCATAACTACTAGCACTACCATTATTTAAAGAAGAGCAAATCGAGGTGCATTTGTTAAAAAGAGTCTGCTGTGGAGGCCACAACTCGGGTTCGAATCCCAACTGACAGTTTCCTTCGACTTGCGCTGATATACGACGGTTGCAGCAGCTTCTCGGCCACGCCAACATTAAGACGAGTGTCATTTACCATTTGGCAATTCAGGGATTCGGATTTGCTTGAGGCGTATGACAAGGTGGAATGGTAGTACTCTAATGCTGATGCGACCTTTTAGCTCTTTCTTAACTATCCTTCTTTCTTTAGGGGCGGTGCTCTTCTTTGATATCCGTGTAATTCCGGATAGGACGCTAGGTGTTTCTTTATTAACCAAAAAGTATATACAAATAACAATTTAAGTAAGTATATTTAACCCTCGTTACTACGGGGGACAAAAAAATGGCAAATGCGAATGTGTCGGCAGCTGACGCGTTAGTTTTTAGAACCGCGCTCACTGAGCGCTCATTTCGAAAGTTAGCAGTATGTACGTGTATAATCCGCTTTTATTTATCGTAGTCGTCCTTCTCGTAACCGTCATCTGCGCCACGCCGGCAACAGTTCTTGCCGCAGGAGCGGATGAAACTGCTATGTTCCGCTATAACGCGCAGCGCACCAGCGATTACAACCCGGTGTCGGGGAGCAGCACACCGAACAGTCTACTTAAGTGGAACTATGATGCTAAAGGTGCAGTGTACTCCTCCCCCACCATCTGCGACGGAATCGTCTATGTCGGGAGCTACGACCATAATGTTTATGCCCTCAATGCGTTAACCGGGGTAAAGGTGTGGAACTACACGACCGGGAGCCATGTGTACTCTTCTCCGATCGTCTCCAACGGAATCGTCTATGTAGGAAGCGATGATCACAACGTTTATGCCCTCAACGCGGTAACTGGGGTAAAGGTGTGGAACTACACGACCAAAGGTGTTGTGTCTTATTCCTGGCCTACCATCGCCAACGGGATCGTCTATGTCGGGAGCTACGACCATAATGTTTATGCCCTCAATGCGACGACCGGGGTAAAGGTGTGGAACTACGACACCGGAAGTTTCGTGCTTTATTCACCGGTAGTCGCCAACGGGATCGTCTATGTCGGGAGCTACGACCATAATGTTTATGCCCTCAATGCGTTAACCGGGGTAAAGGTGTGGAACTACACGACTTTAGGCCCTTTACTCCGCCGTCCTGCCATCGCCAACGGGATCGTTTACGTTGGATCAGATGATCACAATGTTTATGCCCTCAATGCGACGACCGGGGTAAAGGTGTGGAACTACGACATCGGAAACCCTGTAACTTCCCCCACCGTTGTCAACGGGATCGTTTACGTAGGATGCGATGATCACAATGTTTATGCCCTCAACGCGTTAACCGGGGTAAAGGTGTGGGACTACACGACCAAGGGTGTTGTATGGTCCGCCCCCGGCATCGCCAACGGGATCGTCTATGTCGGGAGCTACGACCATAATGTTTATGCCCTCAATGCGACGACCGGGGTAAAGGTGTGGAACTACACGATCGGCGACATAGTGTACTCCACCACATCCATCGGCAACGGTATCGTCTATGTGGGGGGTGGTAGTGGAGTGATCTACGCCCTCAATGCGAAGACTGGTGCTAAGGTGTGGAGCTATGACACCGTAGGATCAGTATTCAACTGAAACAAATAGAAAGGTGTTAAGTGCACACCACTATCAAGAAGTATAGTATGATGATCACCGTTGACATTTATCCCCGCACATTCCGGCACAGCGCTGTATGAGCTTTTTCAGGTCCGACCTAGACTACTGCGCGCAAACAGTTGTTACGGCATTCAACTTGAATACCACACAAATAAACCTACAGTTCAATGGCCAAGACCTGAGAAAAGGATAACACAGGATAGCATTCTAGCACGACAACTAATTGCCGTGGTTGGATCAGCCCTTGTTGTCGATACGTAGTTCTCTGACAGCACATTGGACATTATCGAGTGGGGCTGCATTTAACGCTTGAAGTTTATTTAGTTCATCTGTATAACTCTTTTTTGACAAAAATAAGTTGTCTTTTGTGTTGCTATTCAGCTTAAACACAAGCGGAAAACAATATAGCGCTATTTCTTGAGTCTGAGGCAGAAACATCAAAGTTTGATGCTAAATAAGGTTACTTTTATTATCTCGCGCGCATAGATTACGGTAAAACTTAAGATCAATTGAGATCCATAAAGGAGCTGAGGCACGTATGACAATTGATACAAATACTGTTCAGTTCCTTCAGGACATCTATCATGTAGCGATTAGGACTGTTCAAGATGGGGGCATATACCGGATAGTGACTTGGAGTGTTCATCACCTGAGGCTGGTGACGCACGTTTTATTGTTTCCATTCTCGCAAATATAGTTCATTGTTCTGTTTTCAAATGAAAAATTGGCGGTATACTCAAAGAACAAAAAGATAGCTAAATTAAAGAGATGGAATAGAACAAGACGTGGCTCTATTGATTCTGTGGTTCTACTACGAATTTAAACACATCAGCATCACGATCAACATATGAACATCCCCACTAAATCAGCCCGACCCCTTTGATGTGCAAGTTGACGGCATGGTTCAAACCATCACACAGAACCTTGATGGGGTAAATTGCGGAAGTCATGAAGAACTGGAGCGGATTAAAAATCTGATCCTGATAAATCCGCAAGTAATCTCATTTGCTGGTATGACTGAAACATAGACGCCAATTCGCTTGATTCTGCGTTTGAAACGGCGATTCAACTGTAAAATAGGCTGAAGATGATGTTGATGCTGGGGCACGGAGAAATAATATTTATGAGTGGACAATTTTGCTTTGGCACTTCTGTGATCAGGTGGTACATACGACTATGAAAAAGGGACTGGTATGTTTGCCGATTGTAACTATAGTCGTATTTTGTACTTTAAATTTTGCCACAGCATCTACGGGCAACTATTCGACCTCGTTCCATAATAGTACTCTATGCACTGGCGAACACACGCTGATGGAGATGGACAACACTTCAAACGGCATGTCGAATCAGAACTATGTGACCAAAAACGTTTCTGTCCCCCATTCCATTTCCAAAGGAACCGTCTACATAGGGAGTTTGGATCATAATGTCTATGCTCTCGATGCGAGAACGGGGACGAAGGTGTGGAGTTATACGGCTGGAGACAGTGTTGGGGACGTTCCTACCATCGCCAACGGGGTAGTCTACGTTGGGAGTTGGGATCATAATGTCTATGCTCTCGATGCGAGAACGGGGACGAAGGTGTGGAGTTATACGACTGGAGACAGTGTGGAGTCTGTTCCTGTTGTCGCCAACGGAATCGTCTACGTTGGGAGCTTGGATCGGAATGTGTATGCTCTCGATGCGAATACTGGGGCGAAGGTGTGGAGTTATACGACCGGAAGCAGGTTAGGTACGTTGGTCTACTCCTCCCCCGTTGTTGCTAACGGTGTGGTCTACATCGGTATTGACAAGAATGTCTCCGCCCTCGATGCGAGAACGGGGGCGATATTATGGAGTTACGTAACAGGAAACATTGTAGAGTCTTCTCCTGCCATCGCCAACGGAATAATCTACGTTGGGAGCTTGGATGATAATGTATATGCCCTTAATGCAAGTACAGGGGCAAAGCTCTGGAACTACACGACAGGATACTGGGTCGTTTCCTCGTCGCCTACCGTTGCTAACGGAATTGTTTACGTAGGGGGGTGGGATCATAATGTGTATGCTCTTGATGCGAGAACGGGGGCGAAGGTGTGGAGTTATACGACCGGAAGCATTGTATGGTCTTCTCCTGCCGTCATCGCCAACGGAATTGTCTACGTTGGGAGACTTAACCATAACGTCTAAGATACTTAGAATACGTTTAGGACGCGTATAACAGCTTTGATTTTGACAGTATTTAGCATCTTTCAGTATCATATCCCTTGTAATTAATAATGAGTGCCTGTGAGATCACATGTTAGAAAAAACGTCAATGTCGGGCCACACGCGTGCCTGGATCTAGTGCGTCATAATATATAAGGATAAAAGTGGAGGTTTTCATTGCCCTCTCAAATCTCTATATATCGTACCCTGTATCACAGAGTTGTCTAACATATAGAGGTGGTAACATCTAACTGATAGTGGTTGATTGGTTACTTCGGTCGGGTACTGGTCGCCAAAACTTGCTGCGCTCTTCGCTAGGATCATCCCATCTCCGTTGCCTTGGGTAACATTAGTTACTTTATACCAATCAAAACT
>DASPRZ010000070.1:0-12861 GCA_035624185.1 Candidatus Acidiferrales bacterium | reverse complement strand
AATCGGCTTTGGGTAGGGTTGTTTCGTAATAAACTGTCGTTGTAGCCACATGCCGACTGCCCGTGATCCGGTGAAGGCTATTCCATCCACGTCCGGATGTGCTACCACTACTTCTCCAAAAGGTTCTCCCGGTCCTGTTACAACATTAATCGCACCGGCAGGAACGCCACTTTTTAAGAATGCGCTATATAACCTCAATCCTGCTAGTGACGCTTTGCTAGTAGGTTTAAATACCACCGTATTTCCTGTAAGCAATGCTGCAGAAACCATTCCAGCTGCAAGAGCAATTGGAAAGTTAAATGGTGAGATAATAGCCCAGACTCCATGCGGTTTCATGACGCTCATATTTTGTTCGTTTGGTGAGTCCCCCGTCATTGAAGTAATATAGCCATTATTTTGTTGATATATGTCACAATAGTATCTAATCATTGCAATAGATTCTCCGACTTCAGCAAGCGCTTCGAACCTATTTTTTCCTGCTTCAAAGGTAATTAGAGCGGATAAGAGAAACTTTTCTTGATCAAGCACTCCAGCCGTCATCTGAATAATTCGCTTCCGATCTTTCCAGTTTGTCTGGCTCCAATCGTAAAACGATTTCTTCGCCTCACTTATGGCTAGGTGTGCATGCTCTTCATTCGCTTTTTGAAAAAAACCTATCACTACATCTCTATCGATAGGAGACTGAACCATAAACTCGTTGGTAGAAAAGACATTTTGGTTTCCAATAAACATTGGGTGATGCTGGCCCAGCTCTGACTCAATTTTCGCAAGTGCCAGCTCATATTCTTCATGAATACTTTCATCTCTTGTGAGTGAGACATAAGTTAATTTTTTCTTTTTAGACATTTTGGACAACACTCCTGTTGCAAAGTAACGATCTTGTAGCAGAGTTAAAAACCCGACAGGGCCGCCTCTAGAATATCTACTCCAGTGTCAATGTCTTCTTTTTCTAGCGTTAACGGAGGACAGAATCTGATTACTGACTCTCCCGCCGGGAGTAGAGTTAAACCAGTCTGAAAAGCGTTATTAAGGACTATATTCCTTTCATGAACTGCAGGCTTCTTTGTTGTTCTATTCTGAACGAGTTCAATAGCTGACATTAATCCTATACCCCTTACATCGCCGATTATTTCGTGATGCCTTTTAAGTCTTTTTAGACGTTCTAACAAATAAGCTCCCGTTTTTGTTATCCGATCATCAAATCCTTCTTCTTTCATGATATCCAGCACAGCAATTCCCGCTGCGCAGGCAATACTATTTCCACCAAATGTACTTGCATGTGATCCTGGCGGCCATGTCATAATTTCATCTGAGGCAATTGTTACCCCTAATGGTAACCCTCCCCCTATTGCTTTAGATAAGCAAACGATATCTGGAGTTACCCCAAAATGCTCAGACGCAAGAAATTTTCCAGTGCGAAAGCAACCAGATTGTACTTCATCAATTACTAGCAAGATTTCAGAATCGTCGCATATTCGACGTAATCCCTTTAAAAACGTTTTAGGAGGGACGATGTACCCTCCTTCTCCTTGGATAGGCTCAACAAAAATAGCAGCAACCTCTTCTGGTGCAGCTTCAGTCTTAAAGATCTCATCTTCAAGGTTATTAAGCACATCTTCATCACACGTTTCAGACTCCGATCTAAACGGACGGTAAGGATTTGGGAATGGTGAGTGAATGACAGACAAGAATGGACCGAATTGTTTTCGCTGTATTACTTTTGCGGCGGTAAGACTCACTGCACCGTAGGTTCTTCCATGAAAGCCTCCGTAAAAAGATATGAAATATTTTCTTTTTGTATGATGCCGAGCAAGTTTCATTGCTGCTTCGATGCTTTCTGCCCCAGAATTAGAAAAATAAACTTTGTCTAGGTTAGGAGGTAGCAGCTCGACAATACGTTCAGCAAATCTAACCGGAACCTCGGAGCAAAAGTCAAGAAAAGCCCCATGAGATAGGTATTTGGCTTGTTCTTGAATCGCACGAACGACCCGTGGGTGGTTCCACCCAACAGCCATTACAGCAATGCCAGCGGTGAAGTCGAGATAACGATTATCATCAACGTCCCAAATGTTGATTCCACGGGCTTTTTGCAAAACTAACGGATAATCTCGCACCATCGATTGAGAAATTATCTCAGCATCCCTTTTAAGAATGGCTCGAGCTTTTGGTCCTGGAGGTGTAATCTTTATCAGAGGTTCCATGCTCGAACATAGTTATGTATTTATTAATAGCTGCTCTCATTAAAAATGTATTATAAGCTATGTCGTCCGTGAAGTAAGCGCCAGATCATTAGAGAAGTATCAACTGTAAACGTTCCTTTCTCGGCAACGAATAATAGCTAGTATACTCGTGCATTTCCTGGCAAGAGTTAATACATACTAGTTCAATTTACAAGGAACATTAGAAATAAGCTTTGGTTTTTGCGGCGTTGATTTTTATGTGTAGCGATTCTCTTAGAAATAATGTAAATCGTAAAAGACTTATCCTGCAAGAGTAATAAGGTATATGATAGCGTGACCGAAACTACGTCAATTAGAGTCAAAACTGAGACAAAAGTTAGAATTGAGAAATATGCCCAGCAATTGCAGCGACAATTGGGACGTCGGGTTACTGCAGACGAGGCGATAAACGAGGCACTTGAATTAGTCGAGCATTTTGTGTTCCCTCTGTAGTTTTCTTTCACAATACTTACATAAGCCTTTACAAAGTTTTATTTCATGATTAACACATGTTTTTTTTAAGTTTGCTCCGCCCGACATACGATCGTCAATAAAATTAACGAGGTTACAAACGATGATTAAAGTGCTGAACGACGAAGAGCTTTTTATTATTTATCTCACAATTAAAACTCTGCTTTGAAATATAATAATATAATTTCATCTGCGCGCTTTGATTGTTGACTGTTTTTATCGGAGATGTATCAAAGAGTTTACTGTTTTATACACCGTGGGAAGCTTATTATTGACTGTGGCAATTATAGTCTGGTAAGAACAAGATTGCTAACCCTTATCTTGAAGCGCTGAAACGTAGTGATCTTGTCTCAATGGTGAAAAACGTGCTTGATGCAACAGGTTTTTTGTGAAGTAAATCATGTCTTTTTACGAGCTATCGATAAAGAGTTACATATGCATTGTATCAAAACAAGAGATATAACATAGTTTTCTATTTGTAGTCATTAAGAGCAGCTCTCACTCGTGAGCTGCTATTCTTGTATCTAGCATCAAGAGTTAGATTGTCATTGTAACTTGAATGAAATAATCGTACTTTTTTTGATACACATTTTTTCTTTTTATCGTTAGTGGTTCTCTGGTAGCACATCAGTTACAGGAAATTCATGGGTTTTCATTGCTAAACGCTGTGTTAGTCGCTCTAATGCAGATGATTTATCATGTGGATCTAACTGGACATCGATAAGTGTGAAGCTGACCACATTTGCTTGCGCCGTTTCGAGTGCATCTTCTAGCTCATCTTCTGTTTCGACTTTTAGTCCTATGCCTTCACCCAAAATCTTGGGAATTTGACTGTACTGCCACAACTGAAGATCATTGAAAGGACCATCTTGTAAGGGACGTTCAGTACCATACCCCTTATTGTTTAGCACCATGATAATAGGGTTCATTTTAAGGCGTACAATTGTAGAAACCTCCATGCCTGACATTTGAAATGCCCCGTCACCGACTAATACCAGTGGCCGCAGCTGCGGATTTGCCAACTGTGCTCCAATACATGCTGGAACCGCGAAGCCTAGTGACAAATAATAAGCTGGTGCTAAGAATTCTGTTTTGGAATGAACTACTAAATCAAGACCTCCAAATAGTGCATCGCCTACATCTGTAATTACTACTGTATTATCTGATAAAATCCAGTTCAGCCGCTCGAATAGGCGTTTCACCTTTATTTTTTTGCCTTTTATCAAATGAAATGGCTGTATCGTTGGTGGGTGTGGGAAATTTAGAGTTTTAGCGGCTAATGACATTTTAAGAAGTCCATCAAGAAAATCCTGTAAGCGAACGTCGAGGTATGAATGGTACCCAATTGTCAACTGTTCACTGGTGACATAAATAGCTCGTTCTTGGTCAATGTGTGCCGTATATTGACCTAGGTCAACGTCCGTTAGCGGCGCCCCCAACAAAATTAAACAATCGCTTGATTCAACGTAAGTGCGAACAGATTCATGTCCCATTGCGCCTTCATAGACCCCCATGTAAAGAGGATGATATTCACCAATTACCGACTTGCTCAAAATTGTTGCAGCAACAGGAATTGCAGTTTTTTCAGCAAGAGTCAACAACTTATCAACTAGTCCAAATCTGTGTAACTCGACTCCTGCAATGATCACTGGCTGTTTGGCTCTATTGATTAATAAAGCAGCTTCTGCTAATGCGCTACGCAGCTTATTTTGATCTGAAACTTGCTTTTGAGGTATGTACACGTGTGGACATCCTATTGACTTAAAAACCATATCGCGAGGTAATTCGATATATACAGGGCGTTTAAATTGCAGCGCCTGCGACAACACCCGGTCAATCTCATGGCACGCTGTGTTTGGATCACTAAGTACCGTTGATGCAATCGTAACTTCATCAAACACGCGCTGTTGTGTATCAAAATCACGTACAGTATGATGCAGTAGCGCATTTTTTGTTCGCTCATTCATTCCGGGTGCTCCAGTTATAACAATGATGGGCGACTTTTCGGCAAAAGCTTGTGCTGCAGCATTGACGACTTTAAGTCCACCAACGCAATAAGTGACGCATATGGCTCCAAGCCCGCGAATGCGAGCATAGGCGTCTGCTGCATATCCAGCTGTTAACTCATCACACGTGGTCACTAATTGTATTTTGCTATCGCTGAGTTGTTTGAAAAACGTTATAATGTAATCACCAGGAACTCCAAACACGTGATCAACGCCCAATGATTGAAGCCTTTCAATGAGATAACCCCCTATTGTGCCCATGTATGGAGATTCAAATGAAATAGAAGCACTTTCTTCCATTTTATCCGCATCCAGTTTACAAAAACGTAATTCAACTACTTAGCTCTTTCATACACAAACTGTAGGTAAAGACATTTAACTACGTTTTGTGGATAAATTTTACAGGCGAAATTTTTTATTTTCTGACATTATTAGATGTAAATAACAAAGCATCAATTCTTCAAGAATTTACAAATTTAATTACAAGGAGTTTATTTGCTATAGAAATCTTTTGATTAATCGAGATGGTCATAAATACTAGACGAGTATAAGCAAGCTATAGAAAAATTTAAATATTAGAATATCTTATAATATATCTATAGATATATCGATAAATGAAGAAAGTGATCATCATGAATCATAGAGATTATAAAAATATGTGGAAAGACTGGGCCAAAGAACAGTTCAGGTACGGACCAATTTTTGGACCATTTAAGAGAGAACGTGGGACGCTTAAATTTGCGGTATTGATGGCGTTAAGGAGTCAGCCCCTTCACGGATACGCTGTTATTAAGGCAATTGAAGACATGTTTGGGTACCCACCTAGTCCTGGGATCATCTACCCAACGCTCCAGATGCTTGAAGATCAAGGCTATGTTGTTATGGTAGAACAAGAGAACAAGAAAGTGTACTCCCTCACCGATGAAGGGAGACGATATTTAGAAGATAACAGTCCCACTGTTGAAGAGATAGACACGAAAGCTCGAAGACCGAGGTGGAGTTCGATTCCTGAAGTCGGCTTTCGATTGCGTGAAATTGCTCAGACCATCATTTCAAATTACCGGTACCTCGACGATGCTAAGATAAAAAAAATAGAGGAAATATTAGAAGATGCTCGAAAGCAAGTCGGGGAGGTCATCTTTGAGAGATAAGGACATCTGGCCTAAAAAGGTTGCATAAACTTCCTGTTTATAAAATCAAAGGGAAATTTGATTGATTTGAGTAAATCAGGGATGTTTAAATCGTCGTTCCGATATAATAATGTTTTTTTATGTAAAAACGTAAATCAAGAGACATTCAGTATACCACTTTTGGTGAAAAACAGATACCAGAGGATATTTAGTAAAGCTCAGTGATCAACCTCACTGGTACCCATAATTACAATGCACAATTTGACGATTGCGCTAAGCTAGTAGTCATCGAGTATGATATCTTTATTCAAACTACGAAGAGCGATTGGTGTACTGAACTCGGACCCTCTCAGTTTTTTCTTGATGCCGATTACATACGTGCTTATCAAGTGGTTCTTTTCTTTTAAAAAGCATGAGCAACTGCCATTAAAAAACAGAGAGCGAAACATAAAGCTAGTACATCTATTGCACTCAGTTTATACGGTGGAATGAAAGTATTGTAGCTTCTAGCTTGTTGTTTTTCGTTAAGAAGTGCAGGAGCTAAACACAATATTATGATTGGCTTATAAATGCTTGTAGAAGAATTGGATTACATCGGCTCTCGTCATAGGGCCAACATAAGGCTCAAGAAGTCGAATCGTGTTCTTTGCGATACGTTCCCATAGAACATTGTCATCCATAAGGTTCTCAAGTGTCAGGGAGATTTTATTCCCTATCTTTAAAAATCGTAAAACTCCAAAATATGCGCATAAATTGACGATATTACAAGGATATGCATTTTTAACCAAATCTCGTTTTAGTTCTTGTAACATTTTTAAGTCATCTTCTAGCAGCACAGGTGTGTCTAGTTTGACAGTTCTATCATTCCCATCAGGAGCCTTCACCGTTATTTCTGTCGTCTCTGTTCTATATTTCATGATGTCTTCAACAAAGGTTGTTATAAATACAGGTCCATAATACGTATAGACGGTTGCATCATCAATTTTTGTCGGTGTCGCAGCTTCGAGAGCTAATGCTTGCAAGTCAGTTAGATCGTCATCAGTAAATGAAATCACTTTGTCGTAGGGGCCTTGCCGACTGCGTGCCATCTCAGTTATACGTTCAATGAAAATGAGGAGCTGGGTTGGGCCTTCAGTAGCTATTATTTTCTGTAAGTGGTGATTGATGTCAATTTTTAAAAGCGTATCCACATACAACAACCCGAGTTCTTTTATTTTTTCAGTAATTTCATTTATGAACTCATCATGCAGTATATTCATGATAAACGTCATCCTCTCTCGTAATAAGTTCAATTTTAAGAGTGGTCGCTTTCGTACTTATTGTTCACAGCTCATCTCGAAAAGATGATGTAGTACCTCTATATCCTAAATTTGTTTTAGTGTACTACTATTTGTATTTGTACGATTTCCCGGTTAGTGGTTAAATGATGTAATTACAACGTCAATTTTTGTCTGCTGTTACATTAGTTAATTTTCACAATATTCTATTTAAGAAAATAAACTGGGCCACAAATGGTAAAAGGTAGATCGAACTGGTAAAAAATAAACATTTTTCCTCTAGATATCATTGGAGCTTTAGTAGTTTGAGAGATAAAACGATCTTAATCAAGTAGATATCGGATGCAAGATCGCAATGGTGAACCCTAAAATAACACATGGATGGTGCGTAGCTGTTAATATGGAGTCAATAGGGCGTTACATAAAAATCTCTCCTCCAAAATCAAGATTTAAATAATGGAGATAGGGTTCAATCGGGTTTAAATCGTGCATTTGGATACAGCAGAGTACACAGCTCATTTTACTTCATGTTCATGAAAACTTTAATTCATTTCAAAGAATGACATGATCTCAATTTTCTTTGTAGTTCTGATTTTGAGGCTTTCGAGTTGCAAGCGTTAGAGATGTCTTCGGTGTAGAAGAATACGAACGTAGGATCTCACACTTGTAGCAAAATAACGGAATTATATTGCGCAAAGGTAAGTCTGTAATCTTATTCTTTTTTATCATAGCTTGACACCCGTAAGTATGTCGTAGAGACGGTAGATGTTTCTTGCTTTATTACAACGGTCGAGGAGTTCGATGATATTCTATCTAGTATTTTCCTATTTTTGCGGGATATACTTAAACTCTGGAAAAATGAATAAAGAGGCATTATGACGTCTTTGTGTGTCCGATGACTCGTTAAAGGGTAAATTTCTTTTAAAGAGAGTGTACAAGCCAGCTTCTTCGTTTGACTATAAAAAATTACTTAAGATTAATCGATCATTGTATAATACTATGGAGGAGATGTTTTATGCATGGGATTAGTACAAATATAGACGGTGTTACAGTAGTAAGCTCTAACTGGATCCCTGGTCATAAGATCGTAAGAACGGTAGGATTCGTTTACGGAATTACCGTGCGGAGCAGGGGTTTGGGACGAAACATCACAGCTGGATTACGCTCTTTGGCGGGTGGCGAGATTCAGGAGTACGTGCAAATGATGGAACAATCGAGGGATGAAGCTCTAAATCGCATGGCACAACACGCTAAACAACTTGGAGCGAATGCCATTATTAGCACTGGTTTTGATTCTAATGAAATCTCACAGTATATGCAAGAGATCTTAGCATATGGCACTGCCGTGCTGATTGACACGGCGGACAATCATACGATGATGGAAACCCCCGAGGAGAAACTAGGTATCCTTTGAGAGGATAAAAGTCATCTATCTCTGGTATTTCCGACATGAGGTAAGGGGTGTTCACAAATTATTCTGAGAATTACAGTGCCTGAGCAGGGATTTCTGTTTTCAAACAACATAATGAACTACCTTTTGTAGAGTTTGCTTATTTATGGATTCTTAACGAGGTTAAAAAGAAAGTAAACGCACTTAATTTTTTGTTGCAGTCTTTTTTTCAAGCGGAGATCATGTAGTTGCAATTTTTACGTCATCTCCCACTATTTGTTATTTCGATGAAGTTAACTTGCTCATAAAGCTCGAATACTTTTGTTCTACTTTCGGAGAACACATAATAGCTTCTAGACGATTCATATACCAAAACTGACCGTTCGCACCTTTTATTGGAGGATTACGTGTTGCGAGCGCACTCACCTGATCTAGTGATAATGGAGGGGGAAATGCAGAGAGATAAACTATATCAAGAAGCAGCTCTGCTGCAGCTACCGCAGTCATCATTTAAAAACTGGACTCGGGATCCTCCGTGTATTACTTCTCTTTTGCGCCACGGAGCCCCTAGTGATTTAGGAGAAACTGATGTAAATGATTTGCTTGTAGCATATGTGGTCACGAGGGGACTGAGTGATATACAGGGTGAAAAATTGGTCCAGAAAATGGCACAAAGCGCTGTTACTGTTAATTTTACCGCAACCGACTCCATACAAATGACTATGAAAGCACACGCACTCCAGCAGTTCAAGGACCGTCTCGCCGCAGCGCGGAACAACGATGAGGCATGCCACTGGGACTGTACGCGTCTGTGGGCGAACGATAAGATCAGAAAGCGAGGTGCATGTTCAGGGTGGACTTGCCCCCTCTATTTGAGTACGGCATCGTCAGCAGAGCGCCTGCTCCCATTTACCGTTGCAGATGTTCAGATAGAACGAGATTTACTTACATATGTGCTGAATGTCCCAGACGGCATGGATGAAGCTATGCAGTTAGATGTCCCACCAGAGGGGTTTATTGCTGAACACGCCTTTGAAGATGGAACAACCTTGCTGCTCCACCGGATCCTCTGGCACCTGTGTAGGCACATAGCCGCACACGATAAAGAGGTACGAGTGAGTATTCTCTTGGCTTTGTTGTCCAAAGTGGATGAAGAGATGATACAGCAACGACTTGCAGATATATCGCGATACCTCGATGGGTTAAAAAGTGAAACGCCGTGTAGGCCTGACACCTTTAGTGTCCATCTGACGCAGATACGAGAACGGTGGATTCGGTTACGGGGCAAAGAGCTTATTTATAACGCTTACGCCGCGTTGCAGTCACCGAATCTCCCGCTTGAAGTTACGTTGGAGACGCTCAAAATCCAGGCTCAAGAGTTACAGCACGCGGTAAACGATGGACTACCCACCATTGAAAATGGCCTAATTGCCTTTTTAAAAGATTTTTTTACTAGAAGGCGCCGTACCATACCCAGCCCCTCTGAGTGGTTAAATCGTACATTGAGTGAAGGCTGGCAGGTTGGGCGGGTATACGTGATGTGTGGGCCCCCGTATGCATGCACGACTGATTTCTGCTCGTGGTGTGCCGATTATGCGGCTCATCGTCGGTTTCCTGTACTGCATGTAAGCTACGACACGAGCAGAGAAGAACTCGGTTTACGGGCGTTGGCCCGACATAGTGGTATCGATGCGGAACAAATCTTGAAGCAGGCTTTGGATGCGGTTGACGCTGGAGAAATGGGAACGTTGCAGGAACAGTTACTTGAAACAGCGGAGCGACTGGGAAGGAGGATCGCGCCATATCTCACAGATTTGGAAGGTGATGCAGAGACGACAATAGCTGTTATACGGGATTTAGTAAATACAATCCGGCACCGTCCGGGGAGGGATGTGAATGATCCGGTGTTAGTGGTCATTGATTCTCTGCAAATGATGCTAGCGGAGGGTGAGCAGCGATGTTGCACCAGATTTTGCACCAGCAATGAAATAGTAGGTATGCGGCGCATTCTCACCCTTCTCAAACAGTTTGCACGAGAGGATAAGGTAGCGGTTCTAGCACTCTTCGTTCTTACTGAGTCATCATACGAGGAGGTTATACAGACCGACACCGTGACCGTAAGAGAGATATCATCGTCTTTAGAGGGTGCACATGCTGTTGATAGTATTTTATTACTGCGGGTTGGAGAGGTAAAGGTAAAGGACAGTCCATCTGAAGAAACTATTGATCAGTTCCACTGTGCGTGGGATCACTATAAACGGTGGTTTTCGCAAAGACATGATCATGCAGTCATTGATAAGTGCTTTAGCGACGCTTTAACATCTTATCCCTTGGACAGATATACAAGTTCTTACGCGCGCATATCGCTTCTTAAGAACCGCGATGGGATCCTAGCTGATCCAGTGGTCATCTACGAGCGGCCATATCACCGGTTTATCCCTATTGACATAGATCTTACGGCCTTGGAGGGAGATGATGACCCGTCCCGATAAGGATGTGGCGAACTCGTGCATAAATCAATGGCAAGCCACAAAAGATGTAGACGCTACAAAGGGCGAATATTACTCGTACCCCCACATATTCGAAGGGACACAGATCTCTATTAAACAACAGCGGCCGCTTAAAAGAAAGAACGCAACTTTATCGGCGCATGAACCTCCGGATTACTATTTCGTCACTTCGGTGCACGAGCTACACGCCGTCCTCGAGGAACTGGCACCGTATCATGCTATTGGAATTTCTATCGAAACTACAGGCCCTGACACTCTCATTGATCGGATACGGTTGATACAGCTCGCGGTCAGTGACCAACCTGTTGTTCTTGTGGGATGTGATCCCCTCCCACGTGACTCGGTGGCACCGTTAAGCGAATTTTTCCGTAACTCTTTCACCAAAGTAGTTCATAACTGGAAGACCATCCTAAAGTTCCTACGACAGATCGGCATTTATCTCAGCCCGCCGTATTTTGATACCATGCTTGCATCTCATCTGATCAAGGGAGGGCTGGAAGCGACTCACGACCTCAAAAGTGTAGCTAGAACTTACCTCAACGAGGATGTGCCAAACATACACGGCAGTTTCATCACTGCCTCTCTTACTGAGGAACAGCTGCAGCATGCGGCGCGCGTTGTGCGTGTCACTCTTGCCCTGCACGAAGTGTTGTTGGCGCGGTTAGAAGAATTAGGCCTCGTCGACAGCATGCAATTAGAGTGCGCCTGCCTTCCCGCGGTTGTTGACATGGAGCGTAACGGAATGCTCATTGATATGGCGCAGTGGCGCAAGCTTCAGGATTATTACACCCAGCTCAAGGAGGAGACCGCATTTGAGGTATGTAGCCAGCTTATGAAATCGGGCCAGCGCACCCTCTCTGATATTATGGCCATTAACCTTAATAGCCCGGGGCAGGTGAAGGCAGCTTTCAGGGGCGTAGGGGTTTACGTGCGCAGTGTGCGGGAAGACGAACTGTTGAAGTACGAAGGCGATCATCCCGCAATAGCCAGTTATTTGCGCTACAAAAGCATTGCCAAGCTCAAAAACACCTTTTTGGATGCGCTACCCACCCATGTACACCCGAAGACGGGGAGAATTCACCCCGACTTCAAGCAGATTGGCACGGTGAACAGACGTTTTTCGTGTCAAAAACCCAATCTTCAACAGATCCCACGTGACAGGGAGGTGCGGAGATGTTTCGTTGCTGACCCCGGCAACGTGCTCATCATTGCTGACTACGCACAGTTCGAATTGCGCGTGGCCGCTGATATCAGTGGAGATACGGCGATGTTGAGCGCATTTCGGCAGGGTCAAGACCTCCACCGGTTCACGGCATCCCTCATCCTTGACATCCCGATAGACCACGTGACGAAGGAGGAGCGCATGATCGCGAAGGTGTTGAATATCGGGCTCATATACGGCATGGGGGCCCGCAGCCTGCGGCGCTATGCGAATTACATCTACGGGGTGCAGTTTACGCTCGAGGAAGCTTTTGAGTTTAGACGGCGCTTCTTTGCTGCGTATTCCGGCTTGCGGGCATTTCATAGGAGGATGAGCGCACCGCCGATGGTGTCGGTGCGGACGCTGAGCGGGAGGATACGATCGTGGCCAGAAGGGCAGGAGCCAAAACTCACGGAGCTGCTGAATACTCGTGTGCAGGGGACGGCCGCAGACATCATGAAGCACGCGATGGCGCTGCTCCACGCGGAGTTGACAGGGACTGATGCCAAGCTCCTTTGTTGCATACATGACGAGCTGCTGGTGGAAGCGCCGAAGGCGCAGGCTGAAGAGGCGGCGGAGATCGTCGAAAACACCATGAAAGAGGCAGGAAGACGGTTTTTACGGCACGTCCCTCTTGACGTGGAAGTGGTTCTCTCT
>DASPRZ010000069.1:0-2693 GCA_035624185.1 Candidatus Acidiferrales bacterium | reverse complement strand
GAGAAGTAGTGGTAGCACATCCGGACGTGGATGGAATAGCCTTCACCGGATCACGGGCAGTCGGCATGTGGCTACAACGACAGTTTATTACGAAACAACCCTACCCAAAGCCGATTATTTCCGAAATGGGGAGCAAAAACCCAGCAATTGTCACAGCCCATGCCGACCTCGATAAAGCTGTCGAAGGCGTGATAAAAGGTGCCTTCAATTACGGGGGACAAAAATGCAGCGCAACATCGAGAGTGTACGTTCACGAAGCAGTTGCACCGCAATTTTTAGAAAAGCTCCGTGCGAAGATTAAAGAGCTCACAATTGGCGACCCCAGACAAAAAGAAGTTTTTATGGGCCCAATAATTGATCACAACGCACTAACCGTATTTAAAGAGTCTGTTGAACTTTGTAAACGGGAAGGTGGGCTCATCATAACTGGAGGCGAGGTGTTGACAGGAGGCCTGTATACAAAAGGCCACTACGTCAGACCAACGGCGGTAACTGGATTGCCCCGTGGGCATCGTCTCTTCAAAGATGAACTCTTTGTGCCCTTCATAACGATCGATACATTCACTTCGCTAGAAGAGGCACTTGCCGAAGCGAATGCAACTGAGTTCGGGCTTACCGCAGGGATTTTTTCAGAAAAAGACGAAGAAGTTGAGCGATTTTTCACTACTATTCAGTTTGGCGTTTGTTATTCTAATAGAAGAGGCGGAGCGACAACCGGGGCCTGGCCTGGCAATCAATCCTTCGGTGGGTGGAAGGGAAGTGGATCCACAGGGAAAGGAGTTGGTGGCCCCTACTACCTGCAGTTATATCAGAAAGAACAGTCGCAATCGAGACTTTAACACAAGCTGCTGAACTATTGTTAAATTAAAATGAAAAGAGGGGAGTAAGGAAAATAAGCATGAAAGAAAAAAGCGTACACATTTTAAATAAAGACTAAGATCTCTTTATGTGTGTGCGATCAATAATTTCGACAATTTAAATGGCTGCTAATTTCGGCTAACAGATCTTCTATATCGCTTATTATTGCTTACATCAAAAAAATGTTCGATCTTGTTCCATTTCTATTGTATTAACATGCAATTTTTTAAATCCCAAATAATTGAGATTGTTTAAGAAGCGCCCTCTTATCTGTTAAGCTGTTGAAAAGCTGATCCCCCAAACAATAAATACAAAAATGCTCTGTTAAATATTGCTTAGTTTGTCTTACTTAAAACATTAACATCCAGAGAGTGACAGACAAAGGCAACGAAGCTGCTATAATTGTTATTCTTATAACACTCAAATACTATATTTGATGTTAAAGCTCTAAAAAGCTTAACATCTTCGCAGTGAGGTAACATGCTACACATGATCTCTGGAGTGATCACTGAAATTCAAGCTACTTTAATAATTTCGGTCATAATTTTAGGTACGACGTTTGAAATATATCTTCAAAACAGCACCCGAGTACGTGTAACTATCCAAAACATTTCAGTTGATATCGATCTTAATGATGTAGTTATTCTGGAAGATTTACAACTCTACGATTTGTTTGAGTGGGATAAGTTAATACCTTTTCCAGAAGCACAAGCTATTCTAGACGCTTTTAAAAAAAATGCTTTTTTGATACGTTCGATAGAACATTATAGAGAGATAGAGGCGATAAATCCCCAAAAAATGTTATTTGCGTAAAAAAATTGCTAACAAAGGCTTTAAAGCCACAACGCTCGAAACTTGTGGCATTTTGTTACCTGATAATAAAATACTCCAATTTGATCTTAGTATCAAGCCCGAAAAATATATGTCCTCACGTAGAAGCTTCTTAGAAAAACAACCCTCTGTACCTATACACGCTTCGAAATATCAGGTAAAGTTAGTAGCAATTCATGATGCGAATTTTCCTTGTCGGGTCGAACAAGGAGAGGCTTCCTGTTGCCGAGTTTGGGTAGATGATATTTTCGTCGCGTATTGGTCAGCAGACAGAGGTTATACAGGCGCTATAATGCTAAGAGGTATATATTTCACATGAAAAAGTAAAATGTATAGAAGTAAAGGCATCGATTTCAATATTGATGAAAAATTGGAGAGCACCAGACTACAACAAATCTAGATTAAGCCTTGTGTTTTAGCCGTTTTTATATTATTATTGCGTCACTGGCAGGAAAACGAATGCTCCAACTATCAAATAAGAGAGTCTTCTCAGTAGCAATGACCCAATTCCTCTATTTGATGACTTTACATTGTCGTGACTGCATAGTGACACAATGCTCGCCTTTAAGTACCCAAATTAATTTACGAATCTTTTTACATGTATTACTACTAGTTTCTCCTCATCGATAGACGAAAACATCTATTATATCAAATCTGATTGATCATATAAAAAGGGCTGTTCTGTCCACGTAGGTAAGGAAGTTATATCAAAGTTTCAAGTATATATCAACCTTTTTGTAATTTGCAACTTTTTATCATACCTTTGGTTTCATTCATATACTAAAGATAACGATTTTATTGTGATATATAGAAAAATGCATTGAAGCTCTAATGCCAGAAGTAATACAGCTTAATATAAGAGAGTAACAGGACCGGGAGAACCTTTTGGAGAAGTAGTGGTAGCACATCCGGACGTGGATGGAATAGCCTTCACCGGATCACGGGCAGTCGGCATGTGGCTACAACGACAGTTTATTACGAAACAACCCTACCCAAAGCCGATT
>DASPRZ010000067.1:0-7275 GCA_035624185.1 Candidatus Acidiferrales bacterium | reverse complement strand
GTAGAAAAAAACTATAGTCTCCTATAGAAATTACTTTCAATATATTCATCATGGTAAAACACGGAATGTGCAAACGTCCATGAAATCCACTTCCTTCATCGGATGCAGCCCTGCAAGCGCGGCCTTGATGATACTCGATGCTGTGCAGGGTCTTATTCTTCGAATGGTTCCCACTCACCAATACATTAAGAGCCCGAACCAGATTCTAGGAGTCCCCTTTGACAGTCCGTTGGAATTAATCTCAAGCACAGCACGCTTAATGCAGCAAATGCGTGGATTGCAATGAATGGATACCTATGTGGAATGAGTGTTACTGTATCAGGAGCTGATAGTAATGGTTGAGGTTGATAACAATTTGTTAAAAGAACTTATTGAGACAGGGAGACAAATACGGAAGGAATTAGATGAATTCAACGAAAATTTGGACGTTCTAATCGAAGCGGTGACAGTCGGAGAATGCGATTGGGTAGATTGAGAAAGAAGTAAACAGACCTCAAAGCAACGCTGAACTCTCCTATTTGTAAAACGATGTTATTGTCGTATATGTATACCAGGCGTATGTCATATAACAATGATAACAGATGATTTTCACGAGTCTCACGAGAGCATTTACACAAATAAGACATTTTATTGACAAAACAAATACTGTTTTATCTTTCTACAAAATAGAATGTGCGCATAGACAACTGCGGCTGTCCCAAGTCCAGCAAGTGACTAGTATTGAAATGATTTTGGCATCGATATTCGCTATCGATTGTGTGATGCGCATCAAGACAGTACTTGAATTGTAGACCTTTTTAATCACAGATCAACAACAAGGTGGAGTCGAATCTTTTCAATTCTTCACCGGAATAGACCATCTGAACATAGCTGTAGGCAAGCAATCCTTGATCGCAGTCCATGAGTGCAACAAAGGTTGTAATCACTTTGAGCTCCCTCGCGACTTGACTCTCCAGCGTTTTCCGTGCTTTGGACTGGGGAAACGGCAATGAGGCCCCATATGTAAGCGGAACTTTACGTACAACATGAATGGATAAATCGTCGTGATAGCTTAACTCCACGCTGACCGTTAGTTTCTCTCCATTTGAAAGGTCTATAAACTGCATTAGTCAAGTGTCAGAGTACCGAACTTGTCCTTTAAACACCCACTAATCAAAGTGATTCTTATGACTCAGGATATAAAGCAGTGCAGGTCATAGGCAGTAGGACACCTTGCCTTCAAACGTTTTTGAAAATTGGTACATCATTGGATATGAGCTTTATCCCCCGAGTTTCATTTAGGGTGTAAGCCAGGATGGAATTTATTGTAAAGTTTTCTTTCATATATTAATCTGTAAACAACGGGTACAGTTTTAAATAGCGGGCACAGTTGAATGACATTGAAGCTCTTTGCCCCAATAGTAATCAAGTCCTTTGCAAGTCCGTGCCATTTCTGATAAGGTGCCGTGCAAAGAACGTCGAGACCATGGCAATATGACTTGATGGAAACAGTCAGACAGAACTTAATATTCTTATCTTATCTAAACCCATCGGGATTGAATGGCATCCTTTCGGCATCTACGTCTTCATACCCGCCACTCATGTACAATATTGGGAAAAATCGAAAAAATTAGCTCTTGAGAGATAGACTATGAGATAGACGCTAAAGGGAGCAATAGCACAGTGATACGGATTAGTGTTTAAAGGAACTGGTGATAACTCTTATTTGCCACTTTGTTTGCGAAACGATTCTGGTTATGTACTCAAAATGCTAAAATAACCGTATCGAAATTTGAGGTCAAAATTGCACTGAGACTCAATAATTTCCTGCAATTGCGAATAATCATCAGCTATTACAGTGAATTGCAGGTTATAGTCTTCAGCTACACAATCGCAGTTGACATGATACACATTTTCATTCATTAGCAATTTGTTTGTAATACCTTCCAACTCTTCCACCATCACATTCGCATAAACAATGCCACAGCATTTAAGTCCCAGATTAGCCGTCCTAACTTCATCGAGATACATACAGAACCACAACTAAATAGGATAATTATTTATCACATTGCACTTTTTTGCTTATCTTTACACAATATAAGGATAGATATGAATATTTTACCTTTTAGAACATAAAATAAGAATAGATAAATAAAGTATATAGAACTCCATGTATGCACTATCACTTCATTCGACTTTCAGGAGTAGGCGCTCAGGTGACGTAGAGTTTTCATTACAAGATGCATAAATTTTAACTAAAGTTAAAAAGAAATGAGATTATTAGATAATGTTCTTGCTGAATTACAACTATCGCTTACTTTTAACAATGCTAAAAATGCCGAGCCCCACCTCATATATAATTAACAGCAGCTCATGGCGTTCAGCGAAATGCATATATCGATTATGTGAGACTAAAACCTCGCACTACGATGCGGATGAGATAGCTATATGCGGCATAATGGAACTGATATGTTCAGTTTTAGCTGCCGCTATACGCGCCACTACAGTCTACAGACAATAATGAAAACCTTCGTTTTCCCCCTCATCAGTGCGCCACAAACACCAGCTATGGTCTTCGTGTAAGGTAATTTAGTTGGTATGTTAGACCCCCAACCTAGAGCATTGGTACTATGAAACCATTAGTGGTATCTTATTTAAGAACAGAAACGACCACAGAATATGAGACTTCACTGCAAACTCACTCGGCCGTGAAATTCAGAGCTGCTATTGTTTATTAAATGACGCAAGCTTATGCAGGCGCTCTGCTGCTTCTGATGCCCTTGACGGTTCTACGTTATATCTATAGCAGAGCGTTGTGTATACGAGATTACGAGGGCGTTTAATCTCTGAGATATAATCTGTGATCTCTTTACTGCACTCATCAAGATTCTGTGGTACTACATACTCGTTCAGGATATTCTTAATCTCTTCCTTATCCCAGTCGGTTAACAGCTTGCAAGTCATCATTTCCTCTTTGACGGGTATTCTTGCTATACCCTTTAACTCCTTTATCAGATAGCACCTTGAAGGATAAAATCCCATTTATACGACTCGTTTGGGAGTACTTTCCATCTACTGTACTTCGTCCCGTCATCCTTATCACGATCGTCCTTACTTCGTTTGCCGTAGATGTTGAAACGCGCCTTCCTATCTCTCTCCATTCTTCTCTCTCGCCTCTATACATTCTGAAACAGATAACCTATTTCAAATTTTAGCATATACAATACACGCAGATATATAAAACATATAAAATATGCGAGAATCTAGTATTTCAGCCTCGGTATATTTATCATTTTAATGCGGGTGATTATGTACTCTCTCTTCATGTTACATTGCTGCAAGTAATTACGTTCTGGTGATGTCGTAACTGTCAATTTTATGTGTAATATATGGTTTGTTCAGCCAGCACTTTTTAGAGCAGTCTTCATCTCTTTAAGTTGCGATTTGCAGTACGCAATGTGCGTCTAACTGGGCAAATTAGCAGAATCGTAGGTAGCTTTATACACGTGTAGCTTTATACACGTTCGGCCGATACGTTATCTCGATATCAGCGCGATAGCACCTTTTTCTTCGCATCTGCACGTTCCATGACGTTTGCTCCTGTTTAAGTAATAGGCAGACCTGTTTCTGAGATCTCTTGGTTTGAATGTTACCGACCAGGTCTGACAACGGGGATATGCCTGGAAAGAGATAGAAGATAAATTGAATTTTGAGGCGTGTAATTATCGATTAGTTCATGGAGCACTTATACGATGAACTCCAAGGCCAAGGCAGGTTTTATGTCATACACCTACTACAAACATGCATAAAATGAAAACAGAGAACGTAATCCTGATTCCAAGGTTACGTTCTCTTGATCACCAATACAGGTGCTTATTGCTTTCATTCCGTTTCCTGTTAACCGTAATGGCATCTTTATCCATACGGTCCTCATCATAACGGAAATCGTCTAAACTCAAGCAGATAAAACGATTTTGACCTTTTTTCATTTCGCGACACCTCACATCAGCCATCTATTTATGCGACTTGTTTGGGAGCGTAATTCATTAAAATATTATGTTTCATCGTCGTTGTTTGGTTCGCGATCAATGATGAGATGGCCCTTTGATTTACCACTCCCTTCGCATATTCATTACCACACTCTATACATATCTAGTAATGTATAAATATTTGATATTTTAGTATATAGAATACATTAAAGTAATTAGAGTAAATAGAACATTGCAGTGAGGAACGTACCATCAAGGATTTTAGTGCGAAGTGCGACAAACATAGAGCCATGAATGTGAGAGAAGAATCTGCGACGAGTGCAGCTCGTATCAGAGCATGATTCTTATAACTCTGGTTTGTAGTCTATATCTCACATTGGAGCAAGAAAATACCAGCAATTTTACTCTTTAAATGGATAATCTCACTAAATTCACGCAATATCGGACATAGGATTAAATAATGGGCAAGTCATCAGATTAACAATGTAAGCCTACAATGGGATTAAGATGTCGTCTACTTCAACAAACCTTAAAGTTCCAGCGGAAGTGCCGCGAGAAATGCGGGCCGAGTACGTAAAAAATTACAGTGCTATTACTAGGAAGAGCGGCCGTTTGATGCTCTTCGCTGGTGATCAAAAGGTCGAACACTTAAACGATGATTTTTATGGGCCAGGAATAAGTGAAGATGACAGTAATCCCGAACACCTCTTTCGGATTGCCTCACGTGCGGAAATAGGAGCTTTTGCAACTCAGATGGGTCTCATCTCTCTATATGGCGAAGACTATCCAGACATAAGCTACCTCATTAAGCTCAATTCTAAAACAAATCTCGTTAAGACTGAGCAAGCCGATCCTTACGGTGGAACGCTTTATTCTGTTGATCAAGTGGTTACATTTAAGGATAACACGGGATTGAACGTCCCGGCCGTAGGCTATACTATTTACGCGGGCAGTGAGCACGAAGCTGAAATGTTGTATGAAGCCGCTCAAATGATATTTGCCGCACATCGGCACGGTATGGTAACAGTCCTCTGGCTATATCCTCGAGGTAAGTCAGTAAAAGATGAACGTGATCCACACATCATTGCCGGGGCTGCCGGGCTTGCTAGCTGTCTGGGGGCCGACTTTGTGAAGGTTAATTATCCTCAGAAACCAGGACTCGACGCAAAGGAGGTTTTTAAAGAGGCAGTAAAAGCTGCAGGACGATGTAAAGTCATTTGTGCAGGTGGATCGAGTATAGACGTAAGAGCATTTCTCGAGCGCCTCCATGATCAAATATTCATAAGCGGAGCAAGTGGCAACGCTACTGGGCGCAATATTCATCAAAAATCGCTTCGTGATGCTGTCAGGATGTGCAACGCAATCTCAGCAATCACCATTAAGGGGTTAAATGTTGCGGAAGCTATGGCAATTTATGAGGGCACGGAAGAGCTTAAGCTCTGAAACTTAGAAACCCCGGTAGGGAAAGGTACGTGTCAGACGTAAAGGATAGAATATGGGCTTAAATCAACCATCGAGGCCTATGCGCTAAGGAGAGGTCAAACATGATTTATACGATCACCTTAAATCCGGCCCTAGACAGAATTCTAACAGTTGAAACGATCCTGTACGATAACCCGAACAGAGTCACAAAGGAAGAAACCTACGCCGGAGGAAAAGGAATCGATGTCTCTAAGGTCCTCACGAAGTTAAGTGTGGAAAACAAAGCGCTTGGATTTGCTGGTGGTTTCATCGGTCTGGAGCTTGAGGGGTGCCTCTTGAACTTAGGGGTTAACTGTGAATTCATAAGGATTTCTGGTGAAACTCGCACCAACATAATTATCAACGATTTAGGTAAAAAAAAGCAAATCTCATTCAACAGCCACGGCCCTATGATCAAGTCATTTGAGCTTATGGAGATGATCAATGCGATTAAGGGGTTGAAGGATGCAAATTACGTCACTATTAGTGGAAGTATCCCATTAGGGGTCAGTCCAATTATTTATCGGAAAATTGTTGAAATTGCAAAAGATAAGGGCGCTACAGTTCTTCTTGATGCCGATGACGAGCCTCTTAAAGCCGGCATTATGGGTAAACCACATATCGTAAAGCCAAACGTACATGAACTTGAGCGATTAGTCGGGAGAGAGCTTAAGAATTTAGAATCAATAACTGAAGCGGCAGTCGATGTGCAGAAAGGTGGAATCGAAATTGTCCTCGTCTCGATGGGGCCAAAAGGGATGATCTTGGTAGCAAAAGACGAACGGTTGTGGGCATGCCCTCCAAAAGTGAAGGTTGAAAACACTATAGGCGCAGGGGATTCCGCAGTTGCCGGGTTCATCTATGGTGTAATTTTGGGAGAGAGCAAAAAAGAAGCTCTAATGCGAGCCGTTGCGACCGGGACTGCAGCCACACTTATAAGGGATGTATCAATAACGGATGACTACATCAAAAAGCTATTAGTCCAAACAAAAGTGAGTGAAATTTAAGGTGAGTTAAGACCACTTATCGTCTATACTCATTTATGTACCCGTTTATCTCATCCCGTAATAGAGACGCAATCTTTCTTGTTGACGTTGTGGATAGCATTTGCCGAGAGGAAGCGATGATACCCATATCTCCGCTCGAGTTCATTCCGTATATGACAGCGGTCTTAAGGTCGCCGCCTTGAGGCCCTATCCCTGGTATGAGGATTGGGATATCATCCCCAGCTATTGCTCGTACGGCTTTTAGATCGCTTCCCTGAGTTGCCCCCACGACGAAGCCGATGTTTTTGTTGATGTTATGCTCCACAGCCTTTTTCGCCACTATCTGATAAAGCGGTTCTGGACAATTAAGGCTCTGTATGTCTGATGCACCAGGGTTTGATGTCCTGCATAGTATAAAAACGCCCTTATTGCGCCGTTCAAGAAATGGCGCAAGTGAGTCGAAACCCATATAGGGACTCACCGTCATCGCGTCTCCCCCCAACACCTCAAAAACATACTTTGCAAGAGCTTTTGAGGTATTTTCAATATCGGCTCTTTTAGCGTCCACTATGACTGGCACCCTCACATAGTCTTTTATGTAGTCAATGGTTTTTTTCAGGGCATCTAGGCCGTCAGCGCCACGAGATTCGTAGAAAGCAGTGTTCATCTTGTAACAGCATACAAGATCGACAGTTGAGCTTATGATATCCTGATTGAATTCAAAAATGTCAGAAACCGAACTACTTGGATCCAAACCCACACATAGCCAGCTCTTGTTTTGCCTAGCAACCTTTTCCAGTTCGGTCATGAAATTCGCCATATTCTAGGCCTCTTCAAAAGACTATTAGTCTGCAAGATTT
>DASPRZ010000057.1:0-3083 GCA_035624185.1 Candidatus Acidiferrales bacterium | reverse complement strand
GCGGTGCTCAGGTCGAGTCACTGGTACGCGGCATCGAGTCGGATATGAAGCATGAGTCTGAAAATTTCTACCGGGTCGACGTCGTGCCCATTGGCGTATAAATTTACATTAACTAGACACGAATTTAAAATGAGCTATATTTTTTGAGGCCACTTAATGCAAAAAATTAATGCAAACTTACTAGTTGACATTATAGCAATAGTGCCCTACAACTGTAAGAAGCTACGAGCAGCTTGATTCCATGTGATTACCATCCCTGCACGTGAGAAGACGACGGATTCAGCTTCATTAGAGGGGTCGGCCAGGTACTACCGAATGCTCTTAGACTGCCTCGTCTTTTTCAGTGACGGGATCTTTGTGATCGTCATCGCCATCCTCGTCTTGAACCGAAAGTGTGCTTACAACTCCCATAGTTAAAGTAAAACTAAAACTCTACTCTCTCATAGACTTCCCGTATATCTGCATCCTTGAACTGCAGGTAGACCGCTGTGGTGTTGAGGTTCGTATGTCCCAATAATTGCTGCACGCGTCGTAGATCAGTCCCTTGTCGTACCATGTTGATCGCAAAGCTATGCCTGAAAGAATGAGGGTGAACATCTACATTGGCCATATTGCCGTACTTCTTCACAATGCTTCTAATTTGATTCGTCTTCGCACCGAATATAGGCACATCCTCTGGGACGTTCATAGCTGAAACATACTTGCAAAGCGTCTTCATGGTCTCAGTTTTATAATCCACATACACACGCCGGGACTTGTTACCCTTCCCGTTCCGTATGACGATCGCGTGGTTTTGCGGTTCTAGGTCTCCCGGCGTTAAGGCGGCGAGTTCGGACACCCGCATGCCGCTCTCCCAGAGCACTTTTAAGATAAGGTAATCTCTGCGGCTTGCAGTCTTTGCATAGTTCAGAATCTCGCGCACTTTATCTCTATCGCAGTAATCGGAAAGATCTTTCATCAGCATGATCCGTCACAATTGGTGAAAAGGTGACTTATCAACAATAACGCTTTCGAAATTGACGTGCGTTTGCAGTTTATCACAATCCGACAATCGGACTTGCCGCTGAGCGACATATCCGAAACAGTATCATAGAGTAATAGAAGAGCTATATGCAACGCAATTGACAAAATGACTGTTTTATCTGCGGTTTATCGTTTTGTGCCACTTTTATGTAAATCAAGAATAACTGACTAAGCCATTCCTGATAGAAAGGCAGAGTAAAGTAAAAAGTCGATCCTAGCCCCAGCTTTGAGTCCACCCAGATCTTCCCGTTGTGCCGCTCCACGATCTTCTTGCAGAGCGCTAAGCCCACACCTGTCCCCTCATACTTTGTTTTGTCTTTTCTGTGTTAATTTTTATACTTAATTAGTCTAACTATCTTATCAAATTGTACCACAGAATCTGCCTTTGCATTACCTAAGATGGCGAGGGACCCAGTGACGTGGTATATTTGCCCACTCTACATCATAAATGCTATCCCTTGAGGTAGGCTCCACAAGTATGTTTTCATCTAGCTCATTCAAAATATTATGAAACTGCGGTTTTGATAAAAGATATACACAATATTCACAAATACTTTCGAAGTTGACTTTGGTTATACTCGGATCCACCGCTCCTGACGTATCTTTCGTTATATAGCGCATGAGCTCAATAGGCCCCAATCTTTCAATAAGGCGTATAATCTTATTGTCAAGGCGTTCGAGACAGGTTCGCACAGAATCTGCCTTTGCATTACCTAAGATGGCGGGGAACCCGGAGTATATACTCAATAAATCAGCATCGGGTAATCCGCCACAACACATTATGACGTTGCCATTAGTTTGTATGAATGGTTTGTTGACAGCTTGGCACCCCTCAATGCATCCCTCAAGGCTGTAGATTTCTCTAGTTTCGTTCATTGGATCAGTATTATAAATGTGCCTTTTTTCAAGTGTTTTTGCACGCCCTACAAAGAATACCGGTTGCACACTCACTGGTACACCCCAGGTGGAAACCTCTCGTAAGACGTCGAGCGTTTTTTTATCCCTGGTCGCCACTACATTGACATCAACTTCGATATTATTTTCTAATGCCGCATTTATCGCATTCCGGACAGTAGCTGTAGTTATGAATTCTTGATGAAATTGATCATAACTGACGGTAATTCCGTTCAGTCCATGCTGATACAAATCCTCCATTATATTTCCTGCTATATTTGAATCAACAGCCCAAAAGGCATTTGTAACTACGTGACTCAAGACTTGTTTATCTTGGGTACATTCTAAGAAATATCGTAAATGGTTTGGTACAAGAAATGTCTCTCCACCAGATGCTACAACTATAGGAATATTCAATTCAGACGCAGCGCTCACAGCCTCATCGATAAGGGCAAAGTCCATCGAAGTACCATGTCCTGGTTCGTGACTTGCCACACAATGACGACATCGTATATTGCAGCGATCAGTAAGCTCTAAACCTAGGGAATTGATCATTGGAGCCTCCTCTCCTCTAATGGCATTTAAAGAAAGACGCGCCCACATTATTATTCTTAACAAGGTAACAAAGGGCGCATAGATAGTAATTAATCACTAAGATGCACTCAAGAGTTATTGATTGTAGAGAATTGCAGATCACCGGAATCCTAAAGCCATTATAATTTGATAGAAACGGTAGCAATGCCTACAAATGTCAGAACACCGCTAAGTAACAGAGGTATTAGTGTCGGAGCCGTTGCTGCTGTAAGTACCACATCCCCCGCAGGCCCCAGAAGCAGCACCGGCTTGCCAAGTGCAAAGAGTATGAGTGCCTCAATAACACCAGCGGTTAAGACTATTCCCACTTCGGTTTCACCTCCTTTTAAAGTCCTACATGTTAGTCCGACCATCGATATAAATCTTACGCACTTTTGATCTTGTTAAGCAATTTTGCAATTTTTAATCTAATAGAGCAAGTAATCTTACAATGAGGAGAAAAGCATGCGTCGAAGGGTAAACTTCATGCTTAACTCGGAGGGTAAGGCATGAAAACACGCTCGGACGCATCTCATAGATCGTACTGAGCTATCTTAACTTTCAATTCTCTTCTCCCACTCTTCGTGCCTTTG
>DASPRZ010000055.1:0-61838 GCA_035624185.1 Candidatus Acidiferrales bacterium | reverse complement strand
CCGAGAAGATCGCTGACTCCTTTTTGTGTCACCCATATATCTGCGTGGGTATGATCTACGATGATGACGCTATTATTAACAGCCCCAACTAATACGCCCATAGTTAGGAAAACCAGCGTTAATGATGCACCTATACCGCTTATGGTAATCAAAAAACGTCTTTTATCCTGGAATAAATTTTTTCGCGCTATCGATACCATGTCATCACGCTGTGCTTCTACTGCTTTAAACCGGGAAGATTGCCATTCTGTTGGTTACTTGCCATGCATCTATAAAAACCGAAGATAAAACTCTATCAAATTTTGGAATGGAATGAACGTGCCCCCAGAGTAATTGAGTCAAAGAATTTATAAAGTTATCGAAACCCCCTTCAGAAGATATCCAATAAAGAAGGCAATGACGCATCTCTTGTGACAACAGCGCAGCATAAATGTCAACGGACAGCATTCTGAGGCACAACTTAAATAATATCACGCCAGAATGAGGCACTGCAAAAAAGGTGATTTAGACGATAGAGGCAAAATCGGTCGTGAATGGTTTAACTGCTCTAGCCCTCATAGTATTAACCCTTAGCGAAATTGCGGCTTTTTTGCCCACGCATTTTCAGTTTCAAATGACATTTGCTGAGCAATTTGGGTATATACTCCTTACACTGCTCATTTTTACTATATTTTATGCATCCACAGTTTTGAAATTCAGGGTCTTCCTTCTTCTTGGAATCGCATTCGCTGCCGGTGGTCTTTCAGAACTGCTTGGCACTACATATGGGTGGATATATGGTCAGCGATATTATTATACTGCTTCATTTCTAGGTTACAAAGTGTTTGGGCGGGTTCCATTTAGTATTTTGTTGTTGTGGACAATAATAATCATGCTTGCCTACAGTATAACGAATATTATAGATCCGGCAAACTTCTTTTCTTTAAAAAAAACACTCAATGTTCACTCTTTTGCGTACGTGCTTCTTTTGTCAACTCTCGATGGTTTTTTGGCTATGAACCTTGATTTGATTCTAGATCCGATATATGTGGGATTTGGAGCGTGGGTTTGGCCAGAGGGCGGCGCATATTTTGGCGTACCGATATCCAATTTCTTAGGTTGGTTTTTTGTGGCATTTGCTGCAACACTCATATTTCGAATATACTCTCTTAATAAACCATACGAAATAGAGGTTGACCTCTATTACTTAGCTCCTGTAATAGCGTACGCAATAATGGGAATTGTCAAGTACGGAATTCTGTCCCACGTAATTGGACACATTGAGTATGCGGTAATCGGGATCTCTGTCATGTTCCCCTTTATAGCCATCGCCACACTCTCATATCGATTAAAGAAATCCAAAGCACATCTTTCATCCGTCCTCAGGGCCGTCGCAAGCCGTAGTAGGCCGTGCGACACAGAAGAGGTTGACTGATGAAAGTAGATATTTTAACTTTTTTAACTATCTAAAATTTCTGACGATTCACGACCGATTTTGCCTCTATCGTCTAAATCACCTTTTTTGCAGTGCCTCTTCGGATGTGAATTTCACCTTCGATGTGGCGCAAAATTCTGCGCTAATCACTACACAAAGTTTGCGTGATAGTAAAATATTAAAAAACAGTTCTGTGAACCGGCGTCACACACTGCGCGCGATGAGATTTCAATGTGGGGGGGCTTCTCTTGTTGCTTTGCACAATGTAAGAAGCGCTCAAGTCAACAACCAAATTATCGGCCAAAAAACAAATCCAGCCCAAAGCAAATAAAAACCCCTTCTCGCCAACTTCTCGGAAGGAAATACCAATGTGATAACAAACAATAAACTACAAAATCCAAAAAAATAATACGTGACTGGTTTAAACAATATCGAAGCGTTAGCAAAAAATAAAGTTAAAATAGACACAAGCAAAGCAAAAAATGAAGCACTTCTTTTGCCAAAAATAGTGGCAAAGGTTTTAACACCTATTTTCTTATCGATACTATAATCCATTATTGTGCTATAAGCATGAAATCCCATAACCATAGCAGTCATTAGACAAACGCCTATCAAAACATTCGTTCCAGCATTAAAAAAAATAGAACTGCTAAAACTAAATCCAAGTAAAAAAGGTGCAAAAAAATATATTATTCCATTAACGAAAGAATCTAGGGGCGGTTTTTCTTTAAATCGTAGAGGTGGAGCAGAATAAAAATAACCTAAAAATCCTAATAACGTCATTCCAAAAATGTTACTAAGGCTTAAAGTTAAAAAAGACGTTAAAAGCAAAAGTAAAATAACAAAAAATGAAACATTTTTGACAAAAGAATGATATTCTGGTTCTAATTTAATTCCTTCTATAAGTCCTTTTCTAGGATTTAGCTTATCTGACTCATAATCATAAATATCATTCAAACCGTAACCAGCAATACAAAACGGAAATGATAATAGCAAGACTTGTAAAATGAATAAAGGAGTTATTGTCGTAACACCTGAAGATACAGACCCCATTAAAAAAAATGCAGGAAATGTAGTCCAGCCCACTGGCCTACTTACTGCTATTAAAAGTAAAATTGCGAATACATATCTATTCATGATTAATATTTAGTTTGGTACTAATTTGTCTTCAAACTGCATGGTGAAAATTAATGAACAGTATATAACTTTTTTTACCGTCATTTGCATCACCCTGCATCTGAATGAAGATTCGCAACATGTTTACCTTTAAAAATCGCTAGACTAACATGCATTACGAATAGGAGGTGGGTACATCATTCGCGTACAACAACTGTTTGTGCGACTATATCACCAAGACACTGTTTTTTGCCCGGTGACCTGATGAGTAGTGCTCCAAGGAGGTAGCACAACTGTCCATCGAGGAGGCGAAGGATGGTGCGCCTTGCAGCTTGTGTGTAGCCGATACACGCCCGCTCTCCATCCCCATGCCAGTTGCCCATCTGTACGACTCTTATATATACTGCTTTTTTACCAATAGTTTGGCCAGATCACCCCTCGAGAGACGTGAAGTACATAAACGTAACCACCACGTTGAACGCGAGGAGCACCCAAAATACGGGTGGTAGTGAACGTTCACTAGCCGTCGCACTAAATATGAGGGGAACTGCGCCTGCAAACACAGGAGAGAAGCTGATGAGAGAGATGATGAGCTTATCAATGAACAACGCCACAAACCAAACCGCTACTCCTTGATATGGTGAGCCCGAGAAACTGTTAATCCATGGTTGTCGGATCTGTAGATGGACTGTCTAATGGCGTTCCGCAGCGCATACAAAATTGAGCACTGGGAGGATTCCACGTTCCACATTATGGGCAATAGGGAGAAGATGGTGTTTTCACACGGGTTATTAGTATGGTGCAAGATAATGAGCTTTCCGATAACACGAGTGCCCAGTATGTGCGGACCGCATTGAGAACTGAGACGCGCTCTTTATATGGTCTGCTTTCAACGTTGTGAGATAAAATTGAACGTTTCCCGGGTTTTAACCAGATAACTCTCTCGTGATTACTCTATTTTTATTTCCTAAGATGCACAAATGCAGACTTTGCAACTTTTTTGTATCTGGCTATGTAAGTATTCAGCACTCAGTTTTAATGTAGCTTCGAAATTCAATCACGGCATTATAACGGTTTTTGCATTCATTAAAAAGAAGTACATAGAGGCATCATCGTGTTCTTATCAAAGGAAAGCTTATTGAAAATGTCCACTCTTGAGTTATTGAAAACAAGTACAATATAAAAGCCATCTTGAAAATTGAAGGAGATAAACGGGGTAACAGTGAAATCTGCTACGATTTTTAAACAGCTATCCAAATTTTAGCGTTTAACTTCTAGAGACCACTTTATTCGTGCAACCCGGCTACCATGCTCTCATTACTCGCAGTATTTCACTGTACCCCAATAAAATTAATGTTAATATCTTTTTCACGCCAGAGTAAGCACGGCAATCAGCGGCGCTAACAATGGGCAGAACGCGGTGCCTACGAGGCCAAGTGCCGCGACTGCTATTGCTCCTAATAGTAAGAATAGCAACATGTTCCTTCACCTCCTCTTTTACTATGTCAGTTCAAACATGAAGATAGAACTGATGTATTGTTCCTACATACACTGCACCGGGTATAGCGCACGATGCGAAACACAACATTACAGGCGTTTCACCGGGTCGATGCATGTTCACAGCGTTTGAACACTATGTATTACCTTAACCTGTAAATCATAAAAAGCTTTGTCACAGAAAATTTTTGAACAAAACTAAAAAAGCGTCATTCATGGGATTTAATCACAAATATACCTATTTGAGATAATAGATTTTGAAAATGCCTCGATGTTTTGCCTGTGGAATTGCTTTTTAAACCGATAAATCGCTCTATCGTTACGTTCATCACGCCACAAAATGTTATAAAGTCATTAATGGTAAGCAGATGAATGTTGGGTGTGTTATACCAGTCGCAGGGCAAAAAATCAACCTTTGGCATCCGCCCCTTTGTGAGTAGATACCACCGTATGCGGAAATACCCAAAGTTGGGAAAGCTCACAATTGCCCTTTTTCCAACGCGGAGCATCTCTTCTATGACAAGTGTTGGTTTATGTACGACTTGAATAGTCTGGTTTAGTACCACGTAATCGAAGGACTTATCATCATAACCCCCAAGCCCTTCGTCAATGTCACCTTGGAATACCGTGAGACCTTTGTGTATGCATTCAGTTACGCAACGATCATCAAGCTCTACCCCCCTTGCATCGATGTTGCGTCTCTGTTTTAGCTTACTCAGGAATTCTCCATTTCCACAGCCCAAATCGAGTACTCGGGATCCATTTTCTATGACACTTATGATAATCTCGTGATCAAATCTCTGCATATCTCAACTTCCATTGAAAACGTTGTTCAAAAAGCTAGAGATTAATTCCGTCAGCGGGGGCACTTCGAGTAAAAACGCATCGTGGCCATGTAATGATTGCACTTCGCAATAAGATACATCGACTCCTTTCCTCCGTAGTGCCCTTACAATTGCTTTTGATTGCGCAGGCGGGAATAACCAGTCAGATGAAAATGATATGACAAGCATTTTTGACTGTACAGATGAAAAATCAGAAATATCGAAGTAATCCATCGCTTTTGTTATGTAAAGGTACGAGTTCGCGTCAAAACGTCCTACAAAGTGGTTGCCTTTATAATGGAGATAACTCTCGACTTGAAATTCTTCTGAAAAGCCATACTTATAGATAGGCGCTCCTTTCAGCTCGCGGCCAAACTTTTCGTGCATTTTCTCCTCGCTTAAGTAAGTAATATGTCCTATCATTCGCGCCAATGAGAGACCATTACTGGGAACTGCGACATCGTAATAATCTCCACCCAACCAATAAGGATCAGACATAATTGCCTGACGTCCAACCACATTAAACGCAATACTCTGAGCTGAAAGCCTGTTAGTTGAAGCAATAATTATTGCTGAAGTTACATTTTCAGGATAGTCGACCACCCATTGTAGAGCTTGCATCCCCCCAATTGAGCCGCCAATAACGTTCAGGAGCCGCTCGATACCGAGATGGTCTATGAGGCATTTTTGAGCTCTAACCATGTCGCCAGTAGTAATGACAGGAAAACGAAGCCCGTAAGGCCTTCCTGTTTCAGGATCAAGGCTACTCGGACCAGTTGACCCGCCACAGCCACCTATGAAGTTAGAGCAAATTACAAAATATTCTTCAGTATTGATTGCTTTACCCGGGCCTATGAAGTCATACCACCACCCTTTCTCTCCCCGTTCATTTGTAAATGTCGCGTGGGCGTCTCCTGAAAGGGCGTGCTGCACAAGGATGGCATTGTCCTTTGCGGAATTGAGGTCCCCGTACGTCTCGTAGGCAATTGTTACCGGTGAAAGCGTTCGCTTACAGTCTAACTCAAGTTCTTCGAATGTGTAATATTCGGTGCTCACAACATGTTCTATTACACGCATGATAACGCTTGGTTCAAGTCCTCTAGGATATCCTCAACATCTTCTATTCCGATTGATAACCGTATGAAATCATCAGTTACCCCTGCGCTTATTTTCTCCTCACCACTCAGCTGTTGGTGGGTAGTACTCGCTGGATGTACAATTAAAGATTTCGAATCTCCAATGTTAACGAGATGGCTGAAGAGCTTTACACTTTCAATAACTTTTACTGCTGCCTCGTATCCACCTTTCACCCCGAATCCTACCAAGGCACTTGCCCCTTTTGACAAATATTTCTTGGATAGCTCATAAGAGGGATGCCCTTCAAGCCCTGGATAGCTCACCCACGAAACTTTATCGTGCCCTTGAAGGAACTTTGCTACTTCGAGTGCGTTGGAAGAGTGTTTTTCCATCCGCAAGTGGAGTGTTTCAACTCCTTGGAGGGTGAGAAAAGCGTTAAATGGACTTAGTGCTGGGCCAATATCTCGAAGCAGATGAACTCGTGCCTTCACGATAAATGCTAGGTCCCCAAACGCTTCTGAATATTTAATGCCGTTATACGTCGGATCAGGTTCGGTAAAATCAGGGAATTTTCCGTTGGTCCAATCAAAATTTCCACCATCTACGATGATACCGCCAATGGATGTTCCGTGCCCACCGAGGAATTTAGTGAGACTGTGCACAACTATGTCCGCCCCAAGCTCTATCGGTCTGCTTAAAATAGGAGACGCGGCAGTGTTGTCAACGATAAGCGGCACCCCGTTATCATGCGCTATGCTAGCCACCGTTTCAATGTCTAGTACATCTAAGCTCGGATTGCCAATGGTCTCGCCGAAAAATGCTTTCGTCTTGTTGTTGACGTAGCTGTTGAAATTCTCAGGATTCCGTGAATCTATCAGATGTATTTTAATGCCCATTTTTGCAAGAGTTGAGGAAAATAGCGTGTACGTCCCACCATAAAGCAGCGACGAAGATACAATCTCATCCCCTGGCCTCGCAATGTTCAGAAGTGACAATGTGGTAGCTGATTGGCCACTTGCAACCGCAAGACTTGCCTTGCCCCCTTCAAGCTGCGCTATTCTCTGCTCGAGAACGTCACACGTCGGGTTCATGATCCTCGAGTAAATATTGCCGAGTTCTTTCAAGGCAAATAGATTCGCAGCGTGTTCCGTGCTGTCAAATACAAACGACGTCGTTTGGTAAATCGGTACCGCTCGTGCCTTTGTTGAGGGGTCTGGTATTTGTCCCCCATGTAGAGCTTTCGTTCCTTGTCCTGGCATGATTTCACCTGTATCAATTTACAATTCAAATATAACAATTGTTATACTTAAAATGTCGCTCTTAAATCTTTGGGAAGTGACAGAAACTGCTCCTATTATTATAACAATTGTTATATAACTCTAGCCATACTTACTTTTATAGACAATGAAAGAACAAAAGTCGCCTTGTGAGATAGCTGTCTGGTATGTTCTTCCAAAAATCCGCGCTGAAATCGCAAAAGAACTCGTGAAACTAGGTCTCCCTCAAAAGGAGGTCTCAGGATGCCTGGGAATAACGCAATCGGCAGTGAGCTATTATGTGAATAGCAAACGCGGGAGCGCTATCCCTATAAGCGATGAAGTCCAAGGTTCAATCAAAACTTTATCTCGAGATATTATTGAGAACAAGGATGTTGACATTAGTGAAAAAATCTGTGAAATTTGCCGCATCATAAAGGGAGAAGGGGGCGTCTGCAAACCACTTGACAAGTGAAAACATGGGCAACCGTTTAAAAGAATTAAAAAATGATCAAAACGCTATAATTCTTGCCCATAATTACCAAATAGGAGAAATACAAGAAGCGGCCGATTATGTTGGAGACTCATTTGAGCTCTCTCGAATTGCCTCTCAGATAGATTGTGACATCGTCGTATTTTGCGGGGTCGACTTTATGGCAGAGAGTGCGTATATTTTGTCTCCTGAGAAGACCGTGCTCCTACCAGTGAAGAACGCTACGTGCCCAATGTCTCACATGATAACTGCCGCGGATGTTCAGGCATTAAGGCGGGAACATCCCCAAGCAACAGTGGTGTGCTACGTAAATACGCCGGCTGACGTCAAGGCTAAAAGCGATATTTGTTGCACGTCAGCAAACGTAATAAACGTGATAAACTCGGTTGATAGCGACCAAGTCATATTTGTGCCAGACATAAACCTCGCATACTTCGTGCAGTCCAAGACTGATAAGGAGATTATAGCTTGGAACGGCTTCTGCCCTACGCATGAGAACATTACCCTCGGTGATATCCTTATGAAAAAGCACGAGATTCCTGATATTGAAGTAGTGGTGCACCCTGAGTGCCGGCCAGAGGTCATTGAAGTTGCTGATTACGTGTATGGCACTGGAGGGATGCTACGACACGCGAAAATTAGTAATGCAAAGAGGATGCTCATAGGAACAGAAGTTGGGCTACTTTACAGACTACAAAAAGAAAACCCAGACAAAGAGTTTTATTCTCCCTCAGAGCATGCAGTATGTCCAAACATGAAACTTACGACCCTTCAGAAAGTTGTTGATGCACTTAATAATATGGAGTATAAAATAACCGTCGCTGAAGACGTGAGAGTGCAGGCAAAAAAGGCTCTTGATAAGATGCTTGAGATTTAGAGATATGATAACTTAAGTGACACACTAACTCCTTAAGTGACACACTAACTCCGTCAATAATTATCGTTACGCAACCGAGTAGTCTTATCGAAACAAATTAAAGTTATTTGAACATTTTTGGGAGAGTAAGAGAGCTTGCCCTGAGTGTAGAGCTCGTGGATAAAACTCGTGAAAGAGATGGCACCAAGCCTTAATCTCAAGAACAAACACAATCACGTGAAAGCACTCTCTAGCCTCGCTGCAAAAAGCAAGTTTCGGGCATATAGGGGGTTGCGGTTTACTGTCCGCGTGACAGGGTTGGGGGGTAGTTTCGTTTAGCTTGAGGGAATTAACTCCGCACGACTTGAACATGATCCTCGAAACGTCCTGACCTTAAATGGAGGTTTTCTCTGCGTTAGTGATGACCACAAAAACCTCGGTTCAAAAAAATCGTATCCTGTACTTCATCATACAGTTCGTAGTATTTCCTCTTCCGCTCGACTATTTCTTCTCGAAGCTCGAGTCTTAGATTTTTGTCTTTGATCTCTTTGGCCCGAATCTCAACTTCATGAATGTCTGGCAGAATAAAATGCAGCATCGACTTTACATGCGTTTTATGCTTATTTCGAAAACTTTGTTTCTGTCTGCATATTTCGCGATCGATACGTCTCAGTTGTTGCATCGCGATAGTGTAGATCGTACGATCATTGGCATCGAGTATAAGAATTTTAGGAGTTGTCATAACAATTTGCAAAATTTGCACTCGAAACGCTTTTCCCATCAATTCGAGGTTAATCAGTTTATTCCGTGACAAATTGTTTTTTATTTTATATATTATGTTATTTATAATATTAAATTCTTTGTTAGAAGCAATATTGTGCATTACTTTAAGTAGTTTTGAGAAATTGAAAGTATCAAATCAGGTTAATAGTAATATGAGCATCTTTCCGTTTTAGAGTAAAAGCACTAAAATATTGTTTATTTGTTTTTCATTTCTATTGCGGCAGTAACTACTCACAATAGAGGCAGCCGCACACTGATAAAGCTGGAACCAGAAAAAAGGGTGAAAGTGTTATTGCCAAACTGGTCATTTTCTTTAATGTTCTACCTCAAGAAGAGAAAGTGCCATGACAAATGGCACCTTAACATAAGATTTTCTTTTCTTGAAGTCAAGAACAGGCAAGCTCTGTTCGAGCGTCCCTAAATTAATCAATTATTGGAAAGTGAGGAAGAATGTTGTTCGTTTTATGGTACAAATTTGATCCCGATCATGCCAATCGGGTGGTCGAATTGTGGAAGCACTTCAGGTATCCCGAAAATGTGAACGTGATAGGACGTTACGTTCTTATCGGCAGACATATGTCTGTCGCAATCTTCGACGCGCCTGATGAAGAAACACTGCTCAAGATTACGGGACCATTCAGATCCTTGGGCGTGGCTCATATCGCACCTGCTATGCCGCTCGAAGAAGCGATTCAAGTGACGTGGTGAGAGAGAGTACATCATCCTAAACAATTTACCATTTGAAGAATAAATGGAGGAAGAGAATCAAGTAAATATACGGTATTAAATGATTTGTCATGGTAGGGCATGTGAACATGAAGACGCAGAAATCGGTGAGCTCCTGCGAATAATAATATTACACTGATAACACGAAAGCACGTTCTTATTTATTAAACAGTTGAAAAAATGTCAACGAAGCATCCGCGGCCATTTCAGCTTGTTTATTTTCGGCATACAGTTCCAGCAGATCGCCGTTCTTGAACAGCAGGTTGACTTGTATTGATGCCAAGGATTCCAGCGCGTATCTACGTGCACCTAGGTAAAAACTAGCAATGCAGTTCGGCCTTTCCCTTGCCATCTTTAGATCATAACGCGCTCCTTCAATGTACGAGTTTATCTGAGTGACGGCTTAAGTTTAATATATATACCGTATGGTGTCTACACTCACATGTTCCTCAATTGGCAGTTTTTCGACTGCACAAGGAAACTATTAACAAATATGCAATTCAAAAAAAAGTTAATGGCAATTTTTCCAGGAGGTGATACACTATGATGGATAAAACTGTTTCCGAGCACTTCTACGACAAAGAGATAGAGGTATACTTTGGGGGGAGGCCAAATGAAACCCTCAAAGGGAAAGTAGTTGGGAGTGCAGACGGCGTGATAATTCTTGAGCACGATAACCGTAGAGACTACGTAAATGCTGATAGAGTAGCAGCCTTCTGGCAAATATAACAAGAGCCCTTACCATAAACGAGAGGTGCCACCGTTCCCATTATAACTACGGCAATAAACTTATGATGACCCCTGTAAATTGATATCCGTTACAATCTATTATGGAGAGACGCTTTATTAGGCTTTCGAATGACAGAAACTACCGTCACGTTTAAGATCCTTGGAATGACGTGCACGATGTGCGCCCTCACTATCGAGAAACAACTCTCGAACCTAGAGGGAGTGACACATGCGACTGTCAACTTTGCTTTAGCGTGGGCCACGGTAACGTATAAGCCGGATAAAATAGCGTCCAAACAACTCGCGCAGGCAATACGAGACTCCGGGTACGATGTCGATATAGAGAGAACTGAGTTTGATATCACGGGCATTATATGCGTTGCGTGCACTACTGCAATCGAAAATACCCTTAAAGAAGTGCCTGGAGTTATTGATGCAAGCATTAATCCAGTCACCGCCAAGGCGGTGATCGACTATGATCCATCCATAGCGACCATTAATACCATTATACAAACCATTCAAAATACTGGTTACGACGTGTCGGAAGTTCCGCCCGTCGAAGCCAAAGCGGCGAGAGTTGACCGAGAGAGGACACTTAGAGAACAGGAGATTATCGGATATCGGAATCAGCTAGGAAAAACTGTCATGCTGCTAGCGGTCAACAATGTATTGGAAGGGGCCATAGCGCTCGCTGACACAGTACGAGAGGAGGCGTCGGGCGTTATCACGGAATTGCGAGACATGGAGATCAAAACAGCAATGATAACGGGCGATAACCAGATGACAGCTAATGCCACTGCGAGACAAGTGAAAATAGACAAGGTGTTCTCGGAAGTTCTTCCACAAGACAAATCCCGAAGTGAGGCTATTACGAGAAGGAGGCCGCATAGTGGCCATGGTGGGCGATGGAATGAACGACGCCCCAGCGTTAACTCAAGCTGATATTGGGATAGCAATCGGGACTGGTACTGATATTGCAATAGAGGCGTCCGACATAACACTTGTAAAGGGTGACTTAAGGGACGTAGTGGCAAGTATAAAGCTTTCGAAAAAGACTATGAATACAATTCGGCAAAATTTCGGGTGGGCGCTTATCTATAACACCGTCGGAATCCCTGTTGCGGCATTAGGACTTCTCCGTCCCGAATTTGCCGCAGGAGCTATGGCTCTTAGTTCCGTATCTGTTGTCGCCAATTCGTTGCGATTGAAGAGGTATAAGGTGAAGTAAAATATCGGCAACCGAGAGTATGGCGAAGTTTGTTATCATGTTCAGGCAGATAGTCTGTGCGTGATACCATATTCTACAAGCACGAGGTGCAGTTAATTATGACAGATGTGGTAAATGACGGTTGAGGTTCGGTTAATGTTTAATGGATCAGGATAGAAGGTGCCCTTGCTTTCCCTCTGAGGTATTAGTCAGGCAGTTCTCAATGTCCTCCATGCTGATGCGAGTGGCCATTCACAGAGGGAACGCAATGCAACAGCTCCGATGAGAAGTACTGCAAGCACGATTTATTGCCACTTCATTTAAGTCACGGCCACTTCAACGATTAGGTCTTTCCATACCTTGCCCAAACATTATACCGATAGATCCCGTCACAATCGCTTCGACTCGGCGACGAATAGACTCAATATAGGGGTTTGGAGCAAGTACATGAATAGTTCAGTTCCCCTCAGTGTGCTCCCTTGTATTCCTGAAATTAGAATGGTGCGTGCTGATAGTACGTTCCCGACGAGCAATCCACCAAACACAGATACAGCCCTGATGTGAAGAGCTCAAATCGGCGGGTCGCAAAAGTAAAGAGGTAATATGCGCTGATTACCTCGCTGGCGTTGACGAAGGTGTGTGGCCCTATCATCCCCTATCCGTTGCCGATGGAGACACTCAAGATATGGACAATAAACGCAATCAACGACCCAATAGATGGATCTGTGAGAATGCCGATGAGTTGAGTGAAGTTCTTATGCACCCCAGCGGCAAACGGAAGCTCCACCTGAAATATCGCAAACAATGCTGCGTCTATAGTGCTGCGACGGAGAGCCGCTGCACGGCCCCAACTACTATTTTAAGCTCTCGCGGCAGCATGGGAAGTGGCGCTGCGTACCCAACGAATGGCTCAGTGAAGTGCGGCAGGGCATCGCAGATGGAAAAAGCAGCGCGAAATCGATGAAATCCTTCAAGCGTGTGCAGCACGGCTTGACAAAGCTCTGAAAGCGCTACGGGAGGAAGTCAAATTGCTCGTACAAGCGGCGCGCTGGCTATTTCGCGTAAGGCTCTTATTCCTATCCTAATGGATCCAAATGTATTTATATATGTAGAGTAGGATGCATGCACATGTAGGGTGGTGTTGTGTACTGTACTACACTAAATCACGTGGGGAATTGTCGATGGCGCATATTCATTTGTCAAATGGCGTCTTTTCGATCCAGTGGATAATCTCTTGGTAGGTGCTGGCAGTCGTGCTCATTTCGATCACCCTCATTATTACGCACCACCAAACCATAACAACGCAACGGCTCGCGACTGCGGCGATGGTGGCAGCAGTCGTTTGCGATATTTCAGCTAAACGTGCCCTTAGCCGGCCTGCCCTTAGCCGGCCTGCCCTTAGCCGGCAGAGACGTAGCTGATTACAATACACATACAAGAAGGTAAGACAATGAAGAGAACTAATTATGTAATTATTGCAACCGTTTTGGTTCTGTTAATTGTCTCCGGAGCCTTCGCAGGTTTTTATCTCTTAAACCATACAACTTCCAGCTCCACAAGTTCTAGTGGAGTGATACACGTAGTTGCCGCCGAAAATTTCTGGGGCAGTCTGATAACTCAGCTTGGCGGAACACGGGTTAGTGTGACGAGTATCGTTACAGACCCCAATGTTGACCCTCACGAATACGAAAGCAATACCGCTGACGCCAGATCAATAGCGGATGCCCAGCTCGTAATTATTAACGGAGCCGGATATGACACTTGGGCTCAAAAGCTTATAGATGCAAGCAGTAGTCCAAATCGAGAAGTCTTAAACGTACAGAAACTCATAAACCAGACGGAAGGTGCCAATCCTCACTTCTGGTACAGTCCTACTTATGTGAATGAAACAGTGAAGGCTATGTATCAGGATCTTGTTTCGATAGATCCCTCTCAAGCTTCATACTATGCACAGCAGTATGATAAGTTGAACGCATCGCTTGCGGCATACAACGAGCGTATCGCTGCGATAAAGCAACAGTTTGGAGGCGCGAAAGTAGCATCGACAGAGAGCATCTTCGTGTATCTGGCGAACGCCACTGGTCTTGACCTTTTGTCTCCTCCTGCATTCATGGAAGCTGTCGCCGAAGGAAATGACCCCCCAGCGCAGAGCGTCGTGCAGTTCGATCAGCTTATTACGAACGGAACTGTTAAAGTGCTGGTCTACAATGAGCAAACGGTGACGCCGCTCACTCAGAGCATCAAAACATTGGCCTCTCAACATAACATTCCGATCGTTCCAGTGACGGAGACTATCCAACCACCAGATGTCTCGTTCCAAGACTGGATGAATGCGCAGCTAATCATTCTTCAGAATGCACTTAACCAAGAAGCCCTTTTGAAATAACGAATGAGTACACAGTACGAGATCATCACGTCCAAGAATCTAGTGGCCGGATATCCAGGCAAAATAGTTTGGCGAGACGCCAGTCTCTCAATCAATCGAGGCGAGTTTGTAGCGGTTATCGGCCCTAACGGAGCAGGCAAGACGACTCTGTTTCGTTTGCTACTTGGTTTGCAGCAACCCGTCAGCGGGACGATCAAGATATTCGGTGCAGCGCCCAAACGTGGCAATCCACAGATTTCTTACGTACCTCAGCGTCACATATTCGACAGTGACGCAAATGTTGAATCCCTTGAACTTGTGCGACTGGGATTCTCCGGCAAAAAATGGGGTCTGGGCCTGTTTTCCCACGAAGACCGCAAAGCTGCTCTTGACGTGCTGGAAGACGTTGGAGCTACAGACTTTGCCCACCGGTCTCTCGGCGTATTGTCGGGCGGAGAACTGCAGAGGATATTTCTGGCAGAAGCGCTGGTAAGCAAACCTACTCTCCTTTTGCTCGATGAACCTTTATCGAATCTTGACATGAGGCGCGAAAGAGAGTTGCTTCAGCTTATAAACAGTGTAGTTCGATCGCGCAACGTGACCGTACTTCTGATAGCCCATAACATCAACCCTCTTTTGCCGTATCTCGATAAAGTGATTTACATCGCTAACGGCAAGGTGGCGACCGGGACGCCGAAAGAGGTCCTGACATCAGCAAGTCTCTCGGCTTTGTTCGGGGTTCAAGTTGAGGTTCTTCAAGACTCTAGGGGTAACATTGCAGTTGTAGGCATTGAAGATTGCCACGGATGTCGAACAGAATGACTTTCAGCATTAATCCATTGATCGACCTGCAACAGATGTTTCAGTACCAGTTCATGCAGCACGCCTTCGAGGCAGGAACAGTAGTCGCAATCATAGCGGGCATTGTTGGCTACTTCGTAGTGTTGCGCCGTTCTTCATTCGCAGCGCATGCGCTCTCCCACATCGGTTTCTCTGGGGCAGCGGCGGCCGTATTAGTCGGGGTCAGCCCAGTTTACGGTCTTCTCCTCTTCACAAGCGTGGGCGGACTTGGGATAGCTATGCTTGGCCGACGTGCAGCTAATCGCGACGTCGAAATCGGAATAGTCCTCGCACTCATGCTTGGCCTAGGTGTGTTGTTCCTCAGCCTCTACACCGGCTATGCAACTGAAGCGTACTCCATCTTATTTGGAGAAATATTAGGCGTCAGTTTCAGCAATGTCCTTTTAACACTTATTGCCGGCGTGATAGTTATCGTTTTCATTTCGTTTGTTTATCGACCTCTGTTGTTTGCATCGCTCGATGAAGATGTGGCGGAAGCAAAAGGATTGCCCGTGGTTTTGCTCGGCATAATTTTCATGCTCCTAGTCGCGGTAGCAACGTCGTTTGCGGTTCAAGTAGTTGGTGTCCTCCTCATTTTCTCATTGATGGTCACGCCAGCTGCGACGGCTCAGCTATTGGCAAAACGACCGGGGCGAGTCATAATTATTTCTACAGTCATTGCTCTGATAGCAACGTGGTTAGGGCTCTTTATTGGTTTTTTTGAGCCGTACCCAGTGAGCTTCTTTATAACAACCATCGTCTTCTTTTTTTACTTGTTTGTCAGGTTCATCACTCCAAGAATCAAAAACTTCGTTCTGGTAAGTGAATATGAGACATGATAATCGGACATATCCTACTCTCAGATATAAATTTTTCGACTAATTACAGAGTAGGGAAAAGGCAATTGGTGATGACTCAACACGTCACATCATTCCATTAAAAACTTAATCAATCACAAGTGGGAGCCCTCGACTGACGTGCTCTTCTGAAAAAACTCCTGCAAATCTGTCGTCGTAGTCGTGCTTAACTGCTATAAATCTGTCGATTTATTGTTAGTAAACAAAAGGTTTTGGTGGTGAACAAAAGGACAGATGTTCGATTTTTTTAAGATCAATAAAAAGATTGAATTTTTCAATAAGGTTGCGATTTTGACAAGATTCGTCCTTCGAAGACATACTTTATGGAAAGAGGGTCAATATTTGACAGTATCAAAATATGCAAATATATCTAAAGAGATATTGGTTGAATAAGCAGCCCTTTTTATCAGTATTAGCAAATGGTGCGTTATTTAGATGAGGTAATGTAAAACGGTGCTCGATGTCGCCCTCACAGCATATTTACCATCATTCTAGAGTCAGTTCGTCGAAAGTGTGAACGAGAACACAAAGAGGGCAGCCGTTAAAAACCAGCAAACAGCTTCATAGGTAACGAGGTTTAATAATGGATTATGAGAGCGAAATAAACGATTTAAAGAAGCGTATAAATAAGTTGGAGAAATGTTGTGAAGAGTTCAGAGCGTGTAAGGGCCCGATGGGAGAGCGCATAGAGAAACTAGAACGGAAGTCGTAATAGTTATCGCTTGTTCTCTCTTGAAGCTCCAAGAAAAAAAGCAGCAAAATGAGTCAAGAAGCTAATTGTGAAGCACACATAGTTTTATTTTCGCCAAAATTTACACATGAGCTATACATAAATCCGCCCTAGACTGCACATCAGTATATGCGTGGATACGAGCGTTATTGGTGCAAAAATATTTATAACAGGCCTGCTGGCCGTCTCCTTTGGTGCCTGGTGGGTTTCTATGCCACTCGATGCCTTCAGATTTCGCTGTTCATGGATGCCCACATGGCTCCACCTAGCAGGAGTAATTATCCTCCTATCCTCATTTTACCTCATATATCTCGTTTATCGAGAGAATGAGTACCTGTCGTCAGTAGTGGCATTAAGGAAGATTGAGGATATACGACGGTATTGACAGGACCATAACACTACGTCCGCCCCCCTGTATATGAGCGTGATCCTCTTTTGTGTAGGATCTACCTTTCTGCTAGGATCGTGGAGCGGAGTACTCCTAAGGCTATTCCTCAAGGATGTATTCGCGAGACGGGCGATGCAGGAGGGACGTATGCTGCAGAAGAGGCTCAAAGGCCATAGCGTCTATATGGATCGGGTGAGATATCGTCTCATCCCGCATGTCTGGTGGGGGTGTTATGTCGCTTTAAGCCCTCTTTCGAGTTATTGTGAGCTGTATGTTCCCTCGAACTGTTACAGTTATTTCACTCTTTATTAATTCCTCTGGCAAAACTCACCACTGTATTATTTGCTTGTTTTACTTACTTCTGCTCCGCTTTACCCTATAATTATAACAGCGAGGCACACGATGTCAACTGCGTTTATATCTCTCGCAGATCCTTTACCGATCAGGCATAAGTGAGGCGACCCCGCGCTGTATCTCTTTAAGCACTGTTTCAAGCTGCTCTTCAAGCGTTTGCATCGCCTTATCGATGTCCTGCTGTTTCTTCCAATCGGAGATGCCCCGTTTCACCTCTGCAAGCCGCACTTTGGAGACATAGTGCCACTTCCCGTGTTGTCGAGAGGGCTCAAAATAGTAGTAAGGGCCGTGCAAATAGCCCGCCTTACAGCGGCAGCTCTGCTTCCCGCAACGCATTCGACGTTTCCGCAGCGAGCCAGGAAGGGGGTTCAAGCTCCTGCGCTCTTTCGATAGCGCCGCGAGTCTCTCAGCAATGTTGCTACTCTCTTGTAGCAATTGCCTCATGTTGTGAAGCTCAACGTCAACATCCTGCATCTTCTCTTCTTCCACTTCTTCAGTAATTTCTGCTTCATATGTTGCTATATCATGCATAATAAACGTTCGTTGTAAGAGAGGTTTCGGTTTAAGAAAAAAATTAAACCTTGTTATCAAAGATCTCCACCCATCTCCCTAGGATCATTTCTGGTCTTGTCGCTACCGAGACAAATGCAGGATTAACATAGTGGAACGCACACACATCTGTCGACTCGCAGCTCTCACTTGCGCAATAGAGTCCTCCTCTCTCGTCATCTACCTTTGCTGAGTTTCATCGACCTTGAAAAATCTGCGAAAAGAAAACCCAGATGAGGAGTTATTCATAATTAGAATTAGCAGTATGTCCACATATGAAACTTACCACCGTTTAAGATCGTTAAATCGCTTTAAAATGTGGATGCAAAATTATGATCGCTGAAGACAAAAGTGTAGACAAGACTGTCTTTCAATAAGATGCTTGAGATTTAGAAATATGATTTTAAAGTAGTTTGATTAACGCCGTTAATTTTTTATATGTTAACGGCGTTAATAAACATGGTGATTTAAGTGAGCAGTCTTATCGAAATAGACCATAATGATTTGAACATTTTCGATAGAGTAAGAGAGCTTCCCCCCAGCGTAAAGCTTGTGTTTAAAACTCTTGAAAGAAATGGTACCATGACCTTGAGTGAGATCGAAAGAGAGACTTACTTGCCTTACAGAACAGTTAGATATGCCATTAACAGGCTAAAGGCTGAAGGAATTATACTTAAAATCTTTTATATAAAAGATGCTCGGAAAAGTCTCTATAGGCTAGCCGGTTAATTTCAAGAGCGTTACAACCAACTATATTATCCACCCCAATCAGGAGCAGCAAAAGTTGTAGCAGTGATAGTCGTGCTCTGATTCCGTATTCGTAGGCGTATTCTTAGGTCTATCTAATAACAGTTTGATTCTGTTACAGACTTCACATAAGTGTTCGCCAAGCGCGTCTGGATTAGTTTTATACTCCTCAATGAACTCATCGATGATCTTTAAAATTTCATTGTCCTGTTCTGCCGCTCCCCTCTTACTCCTCAAATACTGATTTACCGCTGCAGGAGTTACTCCAAGTGCTTTCGCTATGTTAATTTGACTTATCCCCTGTTTTTGCATCTGTATAGCCATCTCAGCCCTTATTGCTGGAAGGACGTACTGCACAATAATTTCACATCGGGGTCTCATATTCGATTGCATTTCATTTGTCTTCATATTTTATGAGTGGTCTATATTTATTTTTATTTGTTATATTCATAGTCCATATATTTACGACAGACTGTATTTATTCGCTATTTCTTTAAATGCGTCCGCTACATATTTCGTCTGATCCCAGCTTAAACCGTAGGTGTTTAATTTCCAAGTGCGCGTTGCTCCTGCAAATTCGCCCACAATTCCCCGTTCTTTTAATTCATCACTAAAAAAGAAACCGCGCCTTTTATGTGTTCGTGCAACAACGTCAAAGCTATCAGTAGTGTCTACTTTTGTAAGTGTATGTTTGCGGGGATATTCACTTAGGCTTCTGTTTCCTTTTATACTCAAAATTGCATCTATGACGTAGTTTGATTTCTTCACGTATTCATCCCACTCGCTAATACGCTGTTTTAAAGTGGGAAATGATGCCATCATACCGAGTATGTTACCGCCCATGAGTGTGCAGCCGAGCATTTCGACTTCTTTTATACCAAATTTTCTGCTCGTCACGTCACCCATCATCTGTGTTGTTCGAAGTACCTTGCTCGCATATTCGTCTGTTGTGGCCAAAACTCCGCTCGGCGCTGGAGAAGCCATCGATTTGTGTCCAGAACCTACTACGAAATCGGCTCCCAACGCTTTTCCATCGACCGGCTTCACACCTACAGTGTATGCTCCATTGTACAATAGAGGTACATCATACTGGTGGGCAGACTTAACAGCTCCTTTAACATCATGTTCATTGGCAAATGAATAGTCAAAAGCATCTAGCAAAACGAGTACAGGTGGTTTACCAGACTCTCGAGTGACATCCTCTATTTTTTGAGCTACTGCATCGCCAGTTATAATATTTTTATTGTCCAATGGGACTTCCTTCACTACTGCCTTGGCACTCTCTACTGCTAAGAATTCAGTATAATGCGCAACGGCCGTTACTATTATTGAATCTCCTTTTTCCGCGAGTGATTGACACACCGCTTGAAACGCTCTTCGCGCACCTGGCGTAACCCGTGCATGGTCCATATTGACGAATTTCGCCAAGTTATCGTGAAACTCCGCAATGGGAGGTTTTGTAATCTTGTCAAGTCTGAATGGTTTTCTGCACTGATCGCACGTAGAATATCCGTCACCAAATGCAATTAATGCTTTCATAGCCTCTGCGGTCAAACGCCCTGCCGCCTGGATCGGATGTATGTTAACATACGTCTCTTCGACTTCACGAACAGGTATGCTATCTGCTATCTTCATTTTTAAAGCGCCTCCTCGAGCTTATTTAGGGCATCTTTTGCGCGGTTAAGAATATCTCTCGCGTTATCCTTTTGCTCTTCGCTAAACTTGTGTAACGGTGCTGTTTCCCTGAACAATACTCGTAAATCTGTCAATGCGAATAAAGCTTCAAATAAATTATTAATTCGTTCATCCATATTTGCACCTTAATTATGTTTAGTATACATAAATCAAGAGACTTTCTTAGAGCCGATTATCAAATTGGTCCATATTATAATATCCGTATGATAATTAAGCATATAAGTGTATTTAACATTTACAAACGGACAAAATATGTCCGTAAACCAAAACTAATTGTATAATAAAGGTTAACCTTTAAAAGGGAGTAAGTAGACAAAACTTTTCATGCTAAGCGCGCAGCTCACCTAAAGCATGTGATTTAAATTGTTCGACGGAGGGAGGTATATTAGACTTCTTTTAATTCATGCAGATAGGATCAACTATAAGGTCACTAAAAAGACTAAAATGGCTGAAAAAATCGAAGCAAAAAGTGACGCCATGGAAGATTGTCTCGTGGTATTCTCATGCGTTGAAAAGCTCGATGAAATCAACCCAGAAGGCATAGTCGATGCTGCCAAAAAAGGCATAGTTGATGTTATGGGAAAGCTTAAGGAAAACAAAATTATGATATTTCCGTTCGCCCACCTCACCAGCACGCTTGGTTCTCCCGAAGTTGCCTTGTTGATCTTGAATTTGCTTGAAAATTCCTTGAAACATGAAGGGTTTGATGTGAAAAGGGCCCCCTTTGGCTGGAACAAAGAGTTTGACGTGAAAAGCAAAGGCCACCCGATGGCAGTGTTATCAAAGATTATTTGCCCATACGGAAAGACAGAATGCGACTTTATATGCCCGTACTGTACGAATCCTATAAAGCTACATGATGTAGCGGAATTACAGAGAAGTCTCCACGATTTGCAGAAAATTTGACAGATTTTTTGTAGGTAACTTTAACTGGATTAAAATAATGTTAGGTACATTTACATGGTACGAATTGAACAGCGAGATGGTGACATGATTTATCTCGATCATTCCGCTACGACTCCGATGCGCCGGGAAGTTCTCGATGTGATGATGCCCTATTTTTTTGAGAAGTTTGGGAACCCTTCGAGCCTACACGCCTATGGGCTTGAAGCAAGGCGTGCTATTGAAGAAGCACGGGAAACCATTGCACGTACAATTGGGGCCAATGCTACTGACATCATTTTCACGTCTGGTGGAACCGAATCCGACAATATGGCGTTACGCGGCTTGCTTAAAAAAAGAAGCCATATTATCACTTCCGCAATAGAACACCCTGCCATCCTTGAGACGTGCAAGAACATAGAAAAGGACGGACATGAGGTCACGTACGTTCCTGTCAACCGTGATGGCATAGTCAATCTGGGTGATGTTGAAACTGCGATAAAAGATAACACTGTGTTAATTTCGATTATGCATGCAAATAATGAAATAGGGTCGATTCAGCCGATTTCAGAGATCGGGGAGATAGCGAAAGCGCATAATGTTCACTTGCACACTGATGCAGTGCAAAGTGTCGGGAAAATCCCTGTTGATGTAGATACCTTGAATGTAGACATGCTTTCGATGTCATCACACAAAATCTATGGACCAAAGGGTGTTGGATGTCTCTACGTGCGCAAAGGGACCAAGTTACAACCATTACTGTTTGGGGGGGGACATGAAAAAGGTTTACGGAGTGGAACCGAAAACGTTTCAGGAATCATTGGATTCGCAGAAGCTATAAAGCTAACAATAGAAGACTTCTACGACAATGAACGAATCAAGAAACTGAGAGACAAACTAATAGACACGGTTCTGAGCACTATGGAGCACGTGCGGTTAAATGGCGGAAGAGAGAGAAGACTCCCTAATAATGCTAACTTCAGTTTCAGTTTTATCGAAGGCGAGTCGTTAGTCTTGAGTCTCAGTGCAAAAGGCATAGCAGCCTCGACTGGATCTGCGTGCTCCTCAAAGAAGCTTGAACCTTCACACGTTCTCCTTGCAATTGGATTGGATCCTGTAGATGCGCACGGTTCTTTGAGGCTAACACTTGGGAGAGATAACACAGAAGATGACATAAATTATGTCCTAGAAGTGCTTCCCGATGTGGTACATAGGCTACGACTTATGTCACCGCTTTATAAATGTAATGACGCAGGTTACGGAAAACCTGAGTGAATAACTGGAGGAACAATGTATAGCGACAAAGTAATGCTGCACTTTATGAATCCCCATAACATGGGGGAAATAGAAAACCCGAGCGGGGTTGGAACCGTGGGAAATCCCGTGTGCGGAGATTTGATGCAAATCATGATAAAAGTTGAAAATAATATCATCGTTGACATAAAGTTTAAAACATTTGGCTGCGGTGCAGCAATCGCTACGAGCAGCATGATAACTGATCTTGCACGGGGAAAGACTATAGAAGAAGCGTTGAAGATTACAAGGAATGATGTGGCTGAGAGCCTCGAAGGGCTACCACCAATAAAAATGCACTGCTCGAATTTGGCTGCAGATGCGTTGCACGCAGCAATTGAGGACTACAAGGCCAAAATGAAGGGAAAAACGAAAGAAGCCGCGTAGTGTTTCACGAGTCGCGGATAAACGCCTTATCAACGATCATTTTTATCTCATCCAAAAGCTCGATCGCCCTTTCTTCGGAGTCGACACGGTGAACATCAACCCTGCCGTTTTTGTACAACGTGATTCCGCATTCTTCATAAAAAATCCTCGCAACTCCTAATTTCTCGGAGCATCTTCCCATCTCTTTCAACATTTCGCATAGCACTTGCATAGAAAGCGGCCTACCAAAGTCACCCTCTACGAGGATGCCTCCACCCTTGCAAGGTCTCACAGCTTTTGCATTATACTTTTTCTCGGCCATAGTTATTTCAGTAGCTCCGTGAGATTTTATGCCCTTGTAAACTTAGAGTGCTATAAACTTAAAGATACTGCCATCCTTGAGCAAAAACTGCTTTTCATAAAGTTTTTTCATCTCAGACAGAGTTCAAATTCAGCATAGATCTACGGCGTCTAAAATATATATTGCGCCAAAAACAGATACTTATAAAAGTCTAGCGAGACTACCTTTGTGCATCTGGGCTGTTTAAAGACAAATCGATTTAGACTGTATTGGCACAAAGAAGCAATTACGATCTAAACTTCAACTCTGAAGACAGATTATACGAAAAATATATGTATGACATTTATTCCATCAGGAGAGACTTCCCGGTTCTCAACGAGGTAATCTACCTCGATAATGCGGCAACAAGTCAGACGCCGAGACAATCTGTAGAAGCTATGAATGAGTTCTTTTTTACCTATGCTGCTAACTATGGAAGGGGAGCACATAGACTAGCGCGGAAAACAACAGAACAATTTGAAATAGCTCGTGAGGTAGTCGCAAATTTCTTTAATGCTAAAGCTGAAAAAGTTATTTTTACCAAAAATACTACTGAAGGCATAAATATTGTGGCAAATGGTCTGGAATGGTTCTCTGGAGACAGGATTATAACATCTGTTATTGAGCATCATTCGAACTACCTCCCTTGGATCGCGCTGAGAAAATACGGCGTTAAACTTGATTTGATTGAGTCTGATCGTGAGGGAATTATTGACCCCAAAAACATTGAAGATGCAATTACAGAGAGGACGAAACTCATAGCGATTTCTCACATTTCAAATGTTTTTGGATCAGTACAAGATATCATGAAGATAGTGAAGATAGGGCACAAAAATGATGTTAAAGTACTCATTGACGCGGCACAGTCGGCAGGGCACTCAGAACTCTCTTTCCGAGAGATCGGATGCGACTTTCTCGCTATGCCAGGACATAAAGGACTTCTTGGACCCCAGGGAACGGGGGTACTCATTGCAGACGATCCCGCGAGTTTAGCTCCATCAGTGCTTGGAGGGGGGGCTGTAGAATCTGTAAGGGGCTGTGAATATGAACTCCTTGAACCACCTAACCGATTCGAAGCAGGAACCCCCAACATTCCAGGAGTCATCGGGTTAGGACGATCAGTTGAGTACGTTCAAGATCTCGGGCTTATGAACATACATAATCACGTGAACATGATCTCTAGGCTTGCTGCAAAAGACTTATCAGATATACAAGGGGTTAAGGTTTATGGTCCACCTGATAGGGCTGGATTAGTCTCGTTTAACGTCGGGGAACTAAACCCACACGACGTCAGCTTGATCCTCGATGAGACGAATAAAATATGTACAAGAAGCGGATATCACTGCGCTATGCCCGCGCTACAGTTCTTAGACGTGCAAGGGACAGTAAGAGCATCGTTTGGACCTTACAATACGATTGAGGAGGTCGATGTGTTAGTGGAATCGGTAAATCAGCTAGCGACTACTTTTTTTTAACGTGTTTTCCTATCTGGAACCATCTATCAATAGCATGTAGGGAGAAATTTGCGTAAGGATGATAAATGTCCGAGCTGTTATTTTGCCATATGTCTTGGCAATAGTGCGGAGCTTACAACATCAAAAGTAAAAACACCACAAAACCTCCGACGAGCTGGATTATAAGACCAAGCGAAAAGCACTTATAAGGATTTAATTTATTTTGTCATTTTACTCTGATATTTAACACGTCGTAATACGGCAGTGGCATGTTCAATGCTGATAAACCTCACACTCGAAAAAAGGGTGAAAGCGTTATCGTTCGAGATTACCATTTATTTTTAATGCTCTATTCCGAGAAGGCCTGATGTGCGAGATAAATAACATCTGACATCGGGGCATCTTGAGATCAAGAGCAGAAGTGCTCAACCGGGCATAACTAAATTAACTAATTATGGGAGAATGAGAGAGAATGCTTTTCGTTCTGTGGTTCAAATTCGATCCCGATCACACCACTCGGGTGCGAGAATTGTGGAAGCACTTCAAGTATCCCGAAAAGGTGAAAGTGATAGGCCGTTACGTTCTTATTGGCAGGCACATGTCTGTTGCAATCTTCGACGCGCCTGATGAAGAAACATTGCTCAAGATTACGGGACCATTCAGCTCCTTGGGCGTGGCCCATATCGCCCCTGCACTGCCGCTTGAAGAAGCAATTGAGATAACGTGGTAAAAAGAAGGAGGACGTCAATCTATCTAATTAACGCGTGACGATCAGGTGGATGAATCGAGAGGATCTTGCGCCTCATTAACTAATAATGCAATGCCCTCCCGCCAACTCCGGATGGTAGACGACTCGTCATCGCCACCTTCTGAGAGTGAAGAGTTAGAGTCAGAGAGATTTCGCACCCCGATAGAACTCTACGCTCTTTCCTCCCATCGTTTCACTGGTGAGGGTTTCAAAATTTTTTGCGCATCACTTCGCAGGAGCATGTTAGTGAGTGCAGAAAGCGAGCAGAGGGTGCCACGCCCTTGGATCACCTGGCCTTCTGGACCTGGTATACGGGCAACAATCCCTTCTTGAGCGGTGATCTCGATCTCTGTCCCGATCTCGGTCAACCGGTGGAGCAAGAGATTTCCCGTCGCGCCCATGGACTTCTCAAGCCAACAGTGCTTGTATGGACACATATTACAATACGCCTTGAAGAGACTCGCGTTTGCTTCTGGAATGAGTCCGGCGACGATCTCGGCCTTTACGGTTCCGTACGCCATGCAGCATCCGATCACACGGTTTGCAAGAACCTCGTCGTTCTGAGCAAGGGTTACACGAACGCTACCGCCCTTCACGATATAACGATTTTCAATCCCACGCTCGTACTTCAGTTTCCCGGGATTCTCTGCGGTCCTCAATGCGTTTTTTACTTTTTCTGCGAGAAATGGTGTTCTCGCCGCCCCGATCACGACTGCACACGTAGGGCAATAAGACGGGGGCGATGTTGATATTACTTCGCCGGTGGCGTCAAAGAATCTCGCGATAACTCCAAGCCCCTCTCTTCGGATGATGGTCCGCCCGCCCATCTCTGTGATTGTCATGAGGGCAACAGCTGCCGGGGTCAGTACCCGCCCGAATCCGTGCAGGTCAGCGACACGCGCCATATCTTCCTGGGTGCTAGTACCCCCTCTTGTGAGGGCCTCTGCGATCTCCGGAGGAAAAAGCCCTGCATCGATCTCGGCTGAGAGCACTGCTGGAGGCCAGACCACCCCGGACCCTTCACCGAGAACCGTGCCTTGATCATCTATTACCCTTGCCAAGATCCCATCCGGTCGTTCATGCGCCACAACCTTTCCGCCCAGGTTACAGATCTCCTCTGCCACAGCATGACAGATCCCGCATGCCCCTTCCACCGGCCGTATCACGCTCTTTACTCGATCAACGAGATCCTCGTACTTCATGATGATTCCCCAATATTTTTGAGCTTACACTAAAGCTTGACTTTACTTATACAAAAAGTTTCGATATAGTTTCCTTTTAAGGATTTTATAGGACTTTTTCTGAATAATTTATCTATTATTATTATATTATAGGAATATTTGATATAATTATTTTGGTATAATGACAATGGTGACAAATCATACGGAGAGTACTCCGGCGGAGCCCAAACGAATTTTTACAACGACCTCTATTTTCGCACAATAGCTCAAAAAATAGAAACCGTCCTAAAGAATTTCTCGATCAGAGGTACGAGGCAGTGCGCTTGATTGTATTTTACCTGCAATACAGAACATCCCTAGATGTACCGGGTACGCCAATATGTTCTCTTTCATGGCAAACGTTAGCAAAGAGATATAGGGGCGCTCATCGTGTAGGCATCTTCGATCCATTTTTCGTCAAAGGACACAGTTCCATTTCCAAGCAAAACCGGGCGCTTAGGACTCTCCTTTTCTTGTATGAATTCAAACCGTTTGAACCAGTTGTGATCATCAATCCCTTTATCCAAGTATTGCCAACATTGGTGATGACATAAGTTTCAACAGCGTCTTCAATTCGCTGGGAACAAACATAGCTCTTCATATGTATAACATCACGGAAAAAGTTGCCTAGTTGAGAGGGCTTAAATTAACAATTGTTGAAATTAATACATATAAAGAATAAGCTGGCTAGGGGTCAAACTATGCACAAATATGCGGAGATTAAAGCTCTTTTAATTGCCGTGGGCGGGGCAGACATAGATGAAAAATTGCTCGGCCGAGTCACCACACCCGCCTCGGCCCCTGATGCGGGTTGACGTCATTTTTCCTAAGGTTCAATGCCAAGAGGTTAAAAAAATACAACCCCTCTATTGGCGTGTCCGTGTACCCTACTGCTGATTTAATAGGATTTTAAAAGACGCCGATGCTGACGAGATCAAGTACAACGTTGAGACCATGGACCGCGACCTCTTTGAGAAGATGTGCTCTAGTCTCTCCTCGAATTTCATCATCGATGCGCTTAAAGATGCAGTGCAGGTATTCGGCAGAAACAAAGTGTTTTCGAACATCATCATAGGTCTTGGAGAGAGTGATAAGATCGTGATAGATGGCATGGCCGAACTTGCCAAAATTGGGGTGATTCCCATCCTTAGAGCTGCTGTTGAGCATCCGTTGAGGGCTCAAGTCGGCATTAAACGGCCTGATGCAGAACGACTCCTATGACTAGCTGAAAAAGAGCGCGGAGATACTAGATCGGTACGGTCTGAGATGTGACGTAGCACAGACAATGTGTGTGCCATGCACCGGGTGTGACCTGATACCTCATAGAGACTTATGAGATGTCGCAGCTGTGAGACAGAGTGGCTTTGACTTACACAAAAATGTCTTTAAAATCTATTCGATGACGAAATCAGATAGGGCGCCACTAAAATGCTAAAAAAGATTGAAATAAGTATTTATGAGCTCAAGATATATACTAACATGGAGGCATAGAGCTATGTGTTCAGTGGGTGGCCCATTCGGAGATGAAGAGATCGTGTGGCCCAAGAACTACCGCTGTAACAGCTGTGGGAAGAAGTTCAAGGGGATAGGTGAGAACGTAATGTGTCCCTCCTGTCAGTCGGAAGACCTTGAGGAGCTCTCAGATTAACTAACATAGACAAGCTACGCACTGCCACAGCAAGTCGTGCGGCAGCATTATCAACGTTCGTTAGGTTACAAGCCGAGGAATAGAGAGTGTATCCTGTCTGTAGGAACACATAGCTACGGTTATAACGAGGTCAGGATTAAGGCAGACCAACTTAATAGTTGCTTTTGTAAACATCGGACAGTCATTATGAAAGTAAGAGAGAGCGGTATGCCTTCTGAAGAGCTATGGGAGAGTTTTTTCAAGCCATTTGAAATTCTTAGTGCTCTTGGAGTTACTCCAACAGTCATCGACGCGGCTGAGTTTGGGTGCGGCTACGGTACGTTCACTATTCCTGCAGCGAAGATGATTTCCGGTAAGATACATGCAGTCGACATAGAACTAGGGATGGTCAATGCCGTAAAAAAACACGCGCAGAGCAGTGGGCTTACCAACGTGGTAGCAGTGCACCGCGACTTTATCGCTGACGGTACGGGGCTTGCTGATGCGAGCGTTGATTACGTAATGCTTTTTAATATACTGCACGATGAGAGGCCCAAGCGCATCCTTAGAGAAGCCTATCGTATTTTAACGCCAGGAGGGAGAGTAGGTATCATTCATTGGAAGTATGATAGCAGCACCCCGCGAGGTCCGCCGATGGAAATCCGGCCGAAGCCGGACCAGGTCTGTGAGTGTACACTCGATGTAGGATTTACCTTCGTGAGCGCGCACGATCTCAGGCCTTATCATTATGGGTTTGTCTTTTCAAAGCCGAAACCATAAAAAGGCCTATGCGCGAGGCATCAGAGTCGTACACCTTTTGTTCGATAGGATGTCTTTAAATCAAATGGATTTCCATACCTTAGCTAAGGATTCCCCTCTTACATGAATCTTAAATTCGAGGAAATAGCCGAATGTGGTCATGTTGGTTTCAAGCCCTTTTGCGTTGAGCTTCTCCATGATCAGCCGAAATACCTCTTCGGCGAACATAACGCTCAACTTACTGTCTGAGAGGTGGGCAAAGGAGTGCAGAACCACTCTGTTTCTACTCGTTTTTTTCGCCAGCCAGGAGATATTTTCAACAGCTTTTTTAACGACCTTATCTCGTTGAGCCTCGTCCTCTTTCTCAACATTTATAAAGATGACCAGTGCGTCCTCTACAGATCTTCCGTGTCTACGGTATCGACGTGATCGAGGGTTTTGCCAAACGTTTTATACCAGAACTCGTTCGTATCGAACATCAATAACTTCATTCATATCACCGTTAGTATATCAGTCAGCGCAACATTCAGCTTAGTGAACTCAGTCTTTCTTGAAGATCGTATGTAGTGCGCTTTCTAATAAAAGGGAGCTAATCAATAAAGGCATCTTCGACGATGAATTTTATGTCAACTGCCATCTCATTGAAAGCCATTTCACTGCCTTTGGGGCTGCTACAAGAGTACTAAGTCTCCTTTAAGACGCAACTGATAATTCACAGCTTATATCAAAATTAAAAGAAAAATGATACGCCTAAATTTTTTGAAGGTAAGACGACGTTGAGATTAGCAGCTAGCAAATATATTTTAGATTATAAGATAATAGCTAAGTATGGACTATATCAAAGCTTTCTCGCGGACAAACATACGATACGACGGCGCCGAGTATTCGGACTATGATGATGTTGCTGTAGAAGACAGCATTACCTTGTTTGTAAATGACATACGGATTGCTACGCTCGTAGCGTCTCCAGATATGCTTAGAGAGCTTTGCATCGGCTATTTGCTATCGGAAGGGGTGGTTACTAACTTCTATGATATCCAAGAAGTGGTAATCGACGAAAACAAAATGGAGGCGTACTCGAAGGTCTCTTCTTTTGATCAGGTAGAACTCTGGCACGAAATTAGATCCTCTGGTTGCATTGGCGTTAAGTGGTGGACAAACGAGGACATAAGAGTCGTTTCCGATGCACGTTTTGGCAAACAGATTATAAAAGAGAGTTTGCAGTTCCTAAATACGTATACGCGGCAGAAAACCCATGGTGTCCATACTGCAGCGCTCTTCAGCAGAAAAGGAGAGTTGCAGGCTCAAGCAGTTGATGTTGGAAGGCATAGTGCGGTTGATAAAGTAATCGGTGCTTTCGCAGGAAACGACTTCTCTTACACGTTTTTATTATCATCAGGCAGACAGCCTGCAGGCATGGTCCTAAAAGCGGCTCGTGCTGGTATACCACTAATTGTATCTAAAGCTGCGCCGATAAATACCGGAATAGAATCGGCGCTTCAAACTGGTGTCACGTTAGTTTGTTTTGCAGGTGTTGAGCAATTCTCTGTCTATTCACATAGGGAACGAATAGAGTAACTCTTTTGTGAATATTACATCTTACTGTTAGCTCACACCCCCATATGTCAACTGGCATAAAGCACACAAAAAATCAGATCAGATCGTTACAATTTTGTTGTGCAGCACGTGCGAGCAATAAGAAGAGCTGAACCAAATTTTGTCGCAATAAAAAGTGTTATTATGCACTACGTGCAAATATATTAATGTCAATAGAGTATTGACAGCACTAACAATGCCAGTCTGGCGGAATGGCTACGCAGCCGCCTGCAGAGCGGCATATCCCGGTCCGACTCCGGGGGCTGGCTCTTATAAATTCTGTTCTTATAAATTCTGTTCTTATAAATTCTGTGATCGTAACTAATACCGTTATACATTTAGGGTAGATGGAAGGACGAACCATCAATCGTTCAATTATTGATCATCTTCTTTTCGCTTTGTGGGTAAGTATAGAGCCTCCTGTGCACTATCAATTTGTCGAAGAGACAACACAAATAATATATCGCATCCATGGAAAAGCGTAGCATATGCCCTATGTGAAGGGTACGTGAAACAGGGATGCCGATATGGATTTTCTTGCTCTGTGTGTAATATTTCTTTTCTCTATCCTCGCGGGGATAATCGTATCGATGCTCGGTATAGGTGCGGGAGTTATGTTAGTACCTTTTCTAACTTTCGTCATTGGGGTTCCGATAAAGGTTGCAATCGCTACAAGTCTCGTGGACGCCATAACTGTGTCTGCCACGGCATCCTCTGCTTATATTAAAGAAAGAAAAACGAACGTAAGACTCGCGCTGTGGTTTGCAGCTACATCAACTGTTGGGGGCACTACAGGAGCGTTAATCGCGCTAAGGATGGATCGTACACTTTTAAGTGAAATTTTTGCTATCGCCCTTATTGTAACAGCTTATTTTATGATTATGCGACGTAAAAAAGTACCGTCCGTAAAGCTATATGACAATGATGCTGACCCCTTTAAGCTGAATAGCAGCTATTATGATGATGAGATAAAACAAAAAGTCAATTATCGTGTAAAGCACCCGCTTTTAGGATTTGTTGGAGGATTTTTATCGGGAAATGCCGCTGGACTGCTAGGGGTGGGTGGCGGAATCGTTAATGTGCCAGTAATGAATCTTTTTATGAATGTACCTGTAAAGGTAGCGACTACTACGAGTGCATTCATAATTGGGATAACTGCAGCTACAAGTGCTGCTATTTATTACTCATACGGGTATATCCATCCGTTGCTTGCTGTTACTGTACTAGAGGGAATTTTCCTCGGGGCCATTATAGGCCCAAAAGTGCAAGGGAGACTTAAAAGTGAGGCGTTAAATACCGGATTTGCGGTAGTTTTAGTCGTTGTTGCATTTTTAATTGTAGCGAAACTTTTTGGTTAATACTTCAGGTCAATTATGACACGAATGGAGACAAATCTGAATCGGGTAATAATCTCAGGCATCTGTACAAGCATAGTCATTAGTTCGTTTGGGGTTGTTGTCCTTGCGCTACAGCCGGAAACTGTGACAGATTTGACTCTAGTACCTGCACAACTTTTCTCTGGCATAAAAATGGGCAATCCTCTCGCGATTATGAACTTTGGAATTATTTTACTCATAATTTCTCCCGTTATGTGGCTGCTGACAGTTTTAGTTAGTTTCGTAGGAGAGCGAGACAGAAATTATATCGTATTAAGCATCTTCGTTCTGTTGATGTTAATATCAAGTAGCGTAATAATCACCCATTTATGAATGGTCACACAAATCCAGACGCGTATCTGAGGCTTCCTGAATTCTAGTAGGGCAATCATTACAACTATCGATCTGATCTCAGGCCACAGAGGAATTTTATATAATTTCTAAAGATGGTGAAGCTGCGTGTGAAGCTTTTCTATTGTTTGATGGATAAACAATTTCACGGCACTTGGTGAAGGACTTTCAAAATCAATTTACTCTATACATGATTGGCACTTAATATAAAAACGCGTAGTTTTTTGAGTTCTTCTCCACTGTATGTTAAAACCTTTTCATATGCGTGAAAATTAAATACTTTTTAGTATTGAACTAAAACTAAGTAAAGGGACCGTGTTATTAAATCATAGCATTTTGATAGAATTTACCTAGATGCATATTAATAATATCATTTAAGTAAAAAATCCCCAACTGTGAGCTCTAATATAGGTTATTGAATACGCATAGAGATAAAACATTAAAAGCACAATAATGAATGACAGAGACTTAAAAAGTATGGACTCGGTTTTAGTAAGATATGGCGAGATCGGGATTAAAAGCGATGAGGTAAGGAGAAGATGTGAGCAAACACTTGTTAAAAATTTGAAAACTATGTTGGAGTTTGCCGAGATATCCTTCGAAACGATAAAACGGGATTTCGGGAGAATTTTTATAATTACCAATGATGCAAAAGCCGCAAATATCGCAGCGAAGGTATTTGGAGTGGTTTCAACAAGCCCCGCATATACCACAAGTGCCGATCTTGGAGATATTGAGTTGCTTGCTGTTAAAATCCTTGTTCCGCTTGTTTCGAGAGAGAGCTCCTTTGCATTAAGAGTCCGGAGAATGGGGGGACACGAATATTCAAGTCGGGATGTTGGTGTCATCGTAGGAAATGCGATAGCCGATACAACAAAGGCGTCTGTCAATTTGACCAATCCAAATGTTGAACTATTTATTGAGATACGAGATCAAAAGTCATATTTGTATACCGAAGTTATTCGCGGAGTCGGGGGCATGCCGCTAGGAACACAGGGTAAGATAGTAGCGTTAATTTCAGGCGGCATAGACTCTCCAGTCGCTTCGTGGATGATGATGAAACGAGGTTGCGAAATAATCCCACTATTTTACGATTGCGGATCGTACATGGGGGATACAGCTAGAAAAAGAGCAGTTGATTGTATCAAAGCTCTTGCAGTGTGGGCAGGAAGACCACTGCACATGGTGCGTATTACGCACGAAAAAACTCTACATAAGGCTACGCAATCAAATCGAAGACTAACATGTCTATTGTGCAAACGTATGATGTATAGGTCAGCAACGGAACTTGCACGAGAAGGAGGGGCACACGGGATTGTTACCGGCGAAAGTATCGGACAAGTCGCAAGCCAAACAACGCCAAATCTGCTTGCAATAAATGATGCAGCCGGGGTTCCCGTGTTTAGACCACTTGTAGGCATGGACAAAACCGATATCATGCGCATTGCACGGTCTATTGGCACGTATAAATTATCGACTGCAGGAGGGCAAACATCTTGTAAAGCAGCGCCCAAACATCCGAGCACAAACGCAGACTTAACATCAGTGCTAACCGCTGAGTCTCGAATAGACATAGATGAATTAAGTAGAGACGTTATAGATACAGTCAAATGGGAGCGCATCGATCCGGACAAAAACTACCGATGGGTCTTAGAATGTTTTGGTGAATTTAAATAATGAATCTGTATGTTATTGTCCCGCTTAGCTGGCTGAATGCAACGTATAAACAAATCGTCTGATTATTTAAATTTCTATCCTATTCGTATAATAGATAAACCATAACATAACGCTTATAAACACATGCTATATTGTTTTTGTATTCACGACGGGAATATTTCATCAAATTTTTAATACGTGACGTATTGGCTTTATTTATTCTTCATTTTTTGTCTGTGCGAACAATCACAAACGCTTACAATAATTTGCGTTAGAGCGCTTTGTTTATCCTAGAGATAGTTTAAAGTATTTTTTCAGCTTCGATACAGCGTAATAACTCAACAATTTTGTCAAAAAGACGTGAAAATGTTGCTGTTGCAAATAGAAAATTTACTGCTAAGATTGTGACAAATATTGCATTAATCCATGGAAATTTGAAGTTAGAACAAGTGATTGTTGCAATGAGGCAATAAATGACAGAAAAACATGTGGTAGAGGCCCTTGGAAAGACTTACATAGTAATCGAAGATGGTAACGTTGTAGAAGTTGGTGAGCCTCTAATCAACTGGTGCCCTATATTCGCGAAGGCCAGAGGAATTAGCGAAATAACGCCTGAATCAATAAGAAAGAATATTGAATTCAGAATTAAAGATTTTGGAATGTGCACAGAAGACAGATCGATTGAAATGCAAGTCTTTGTCGGGTTTGGTGCTTCTGAGGTGATGATGAGTGGACTACGGCGGGGTATGCTAGATGCCAGCGTTACTGTGTGTGAAGGTGTAGGAACCGTTATTACGTCGAATCCAGCTTTAGCTCAAGGAATTGGAGCCAGAATTTCAGGAGTGATAGAGACCACAGTAATCCCGAACCTAGTAAAACGAGTCGAAGACAAAGGAGGGGTGACCCTTGACAGTAAACAAGCACTTATAAACCAACCTCTCGGGGTTATTAAGGCTGTTGAACTAGGAAATAAGAGAGTCGCTGTTACTGTAACTACTGTTGAGGACGCGACAAAATGTCGTGAAGTTGAAGCAAACACCAACACAGAGGTAACCATTATCGGCGTGCATATGACAGGGATAGACAAAGATGCGGCAGCCAAGTTTGTAGATGTTGTTGATATCACCACTGGCTGCGCCTCACTTAGCATACGAGTGGCTGTAAAAGGCAAGGCGCTAGCGCAAGTGGGTACCGCGGTGCCACTTTTTGCAATGACTCAGAGAGGAAAAGAACTTTTGCTGGAAAGAGCAAAAGAGGTTTCGAGCCCGATTCTGATAAATACAACAGACCTCCCTGTTGTGCCTGATGATGAGCAGCCACGCCCTCTTGTGTAAGGTGTTTTAGGAGCACACCTGTAGTTACTAGTACCTCAAGAGGATCCTGCGTAAGAACGCCTGTATTTAGCCAATAAGGCTTAGAAAACGCTAATTTACGAGGCTGTTATTTTACTCGTAGGCAAATTCCTGCTTTCATTCCTCTAGTAAGGTCTAAAATTCTTATAGTCTAGTTTGCGACAGGGTGCAACACCTACGCTTTCCGGTCCACCGCCGAGATCCTCTACCAGTAGATTATACTGTTAACCCGGGCAGCTGGGCCAATATTGTTGTCTGTGCGTATGGAGAGCAGCAATCAGTTTGTATTTTTTAAAGATTTAAAAATAATTTGATTGTGATAAGCTCTAGAAAAATGCGCCTGTTGCCTTCGAGCTAACTCAACCTGTGTGACGTACAACACGAGTACATAGATCCGAGCCTAGAAATCTCCTTTTTCTACCTCTTTTTGCAGTCGCGATAACCTCATTATAAATTGGAGTTTCAATTTAAGTATAGATTTGTAACAGATTAACTTCTTTAAATCTTAAGTAAGTCGAAGTCATATTGAGGTTGTTGCGCCCGAGGACAAGTTGTATCCTTCCGAATATCTATCCCGATTTGATCATGTTGACCCTTTCACAATCACAAATACCAAAGAGACAAAGCATCACGAAACGCCATATACAGCCAAAGAGAAGGGTGGCCCTACAAAACAGGGAAAACTTTGTCATAAGAGTTTGTGCTGTATTGAGTAGACACAAACGATGACTATGTGGAGGAGATATGAATCACAACGGTCATGAAGGAGACGAGGGTTACGATGAAATGCACGCTCCCATATCTCATGACGCTGCAGAACAAGAGCATGTCTATGAGCATCCCGTTCATCCCCCTGCTGAATGGCGGGGAGTACCCCACCATCTCGGCCACAGCGTCGCTGACTTTAGGAGGCGCTTCTGGGTATCTCTCATCATCACTATCCCGATCATCATCCTCTCCCCGTCGATTCAAGAGCTCGTCGGTATTAGCGCGGTCCTTAGCTTCCCGGGTGATCAATATCTGCTCTTTGTGTTAGCCTCTTTTGTGTATTTCTACGGCGGATATCCGTTCCTGAAGGGCATCGTCAGTGAGATCAAGGCACGTTTGCCGGGCATGATGACGCTTGTCGCCGTCGCAATCACGACCGCGTACCTCTATAGCACTGCGATTGTGTTTGGATTGCGTGGTAGCGTCCTTTTCTGGGAGCTCACGACGTTGATCGACATCATGCTCTTAGGCCATTGGATTGAGATGCGTTCGGTCATGGGGGCATCACGAGCGCTCGAAGATTTGGCACGGTTGATGCCGTCAGAAGCTCACAAGCTTATGCCTGATGGGAGTGTGCAGGACACCCCTATAGACACGCTGGTGGAGGGAGATCGCGTTCTAGTAAAACCAGGCGAGAAGGTTCCTGCTGACGGTGAGGTCGTCGAGGGCGAAACCTCAGTGAATGAATCTTTGCTTACTGGCGAGTCGAAACCCGTGTTTAAAAAGCCCGGCACAATGGTCATCGGTGGCGCGATCAACGGTGACGGGTCAGTGACGATTGCAATAAGAAAGACGGGCAAAGATTCGTTCCTTTCGCAGGTGATCGAACTTGTGAAGAAGGCTCAAGAGAGCAAGTCACGGACACAGGATTTGGCAGACCGAGCGGCTCTTGCGCTCGTTATCATCGCCCTTGCAGGAGGGGGCATTACATTTTTCATATGGCAAGTGCTCATCAACCGAAGCGTCGACTTCGGCCTTGAGCGGGCGGTGACGGTGATGGTCATCGCGTGTCCTCACGCCCTTGGTCTTGCCATCCCATTAGTCGTTGCGGTTTCGACTGCGCTTGGGGCTCAAAATGGCCTGCTAATACGGAACCGTTGCGCCTTCGAGCGTGCGAGGAATATCCAAGCGATCATCTTTGACAAGACGGGCACCCTTACCAAGGGACGGTTTGGCGTGACTGACGTCATTACTTTTACTGACGATCCAACACTAGATACGCAAACGCTCTTGAACTATGCTGCAGCCGTCGAGGGTCATTCTGAACATCCCATTGCACAAGCAGTGGTGGCATCAGCCAGCACGCCGCTTCAAGTTGAGGCGTTTAAGGCGCTTCCAGGAAAGGGAGTTAAGGGGAGGGTAAACGGCACAGAGGTGTGGGTAGTAAGCCCCGGGTACCTGAAAGAGAAGAACCTAGGCGTTGCTGACGAACGCGTTGAACACTTTTATTCTCAGGGAAAAACGGTGGTATTCGTGATGGTTAATGGCGCAGTAGCTGGCGCAATCGCTCTTGCCGATATCATCAGGCCTGAGTCGAAGCATGCGATTGCCGCCCTTAAGGAGATGGGCATTCGCACAATGATGCTCACTGGCGACAACCGTCAAGTGGCACAGTGGGTGGCAGAGGAAATCGGGCTTGATGAGTACCTCGCAGAAGTGCTCCCGCAGGAAAAAGTAGCGAAGGTAAGAGAGGTCCAGTCGAGGGGCTTAGTCGTTGCCATGACGGGTGATGGAGTGAATGATGCGCCGGCCTTGGCCCAGGCGGACGTCGGGATTGCCATTGGTGCAGGTACCGACGTTGCGGTGGAGACGGGAGATATCATCCTCGTAAGGAGCAATCCCCTCGATGCGGTGGCAATCGTGGGGCTCTCCCGTGCGACGTACAGGAAGATGATGCAGAACCTTTCGTGGGCGACGGGGTATAACACTTTCGCTATCCCGCTGGCAGCCGGGATCCTCTACCCCTCTGGCATCTTGTTGTCCCCCGCAGCTGGTGCAATATTGATGTCCGTCAGCACGGTGATCGTGGCGATCAATTCACGGTTTTTGAAGATTTAAATAGCTGGTACAACAAGACAGTTGGCTTAAATATCAAAAATGGAAGAGAGCACAGATGTGGGGAGGCCTGACACGACACTTATTCATTCATAGGTGGACACAAAGGAAACCACCGATATTTACGCTATATACGGGAATTGCGTGAATTTTCAATCGTGTCATACTGGAAAACATTCACGCTGCACTTTGACATTAAACTCACTCTCAGCATAATTACTGCAAGGATACTTCACGTTATGAACCGCTGTTTTTCGCAAGTTTAGAGGAGCTAATGCCACATGTGCAAGTGCCCAAAGTAATTGGCAAATTTTCATGGGGGGTAATACATGCACTGCGGGCTAGAGCAAGATACTGCAGGCTAGAATTCCGCATTGTTATACCCATTACTAGTTCCAGTCTTTGAGTTAGACTTTTTTTAACAAATTCTCAAATAAATAGCTTTATACATTAAGTTTAAGGTGGGGCATTTTTCCTACGCAAACCCGACTTTTTCCTACAAAAACTATCACGTTAAAAACACGAATTATTAAGAGAGTCATGCGTGAGAACGCCTGTACCCAGGCAATACGGTTTAGAAAACGCTAATTTACGAGACCTTTGCTTTTACTTGTGGATAAAAATACGCTGTTTTCATCCCGCTAGTAAGGTCTAAAATTCTGAGGATGTCAACTTAAGCCCTCTTGAGATTATACAGTGCTACAAATGCCTCACACCACGATGTCGCCGTCTCCGCCCGCGCATTATGCGGCCACCGCCGATAAAACCGCTTCACTCGCTGTTTGAAGATGCTAAACCATTGCTCCACTACGTTCCGTTTCCCGAACGTGACCCATTCCCACGGTACTCTCAGTCGTGTTAAAGCCCTTGGATACCACGGGCCACCGTCCACCAGCACCGTCGGCGTGTTCGTGCACGTTTTCAGCACCCGTCGTATAAACCGGGAGGCATCGTGACCACCCCTCGTCGGCGTGATTTCGACGCAAAGCAGCTCTCTCCTCTCCGTATCGACCGCCCAGAGAAAGTACCACCGTTTTTCCACCTTGAACTTCGTCTCGTCGATCGCTATCGTCGGCCTGTACCGCTTCGACGGATCACAGAGCAGCTTCTGAGCCCGATGGTACCACTGCCGCACCGCTTCATGGGAAGCCTCGTCGGAGAACGAGAGTGCCTCTGCCGTCTGCCGGCACGACAGACCGAAGTACAGCAGCGCGATTCCCATGGCACGGAGTGAAGTGGGCTTCCGTTCCCGAACGAAAACGTTATGAGCTTCAAGGAGTTCTGTTAACTGTGTGAACATGTCTTTTTCACCTCAAACAGAAGAGTGTTCACACTATTATACTCTTAAGTTGACATCCTCAAAATTCTTATATGTTTCAATATTTATCTTCGCCCTCTCAGGCCTTTGATCTTTCGTGCACTCGCTCACTCATGAGACTGGGTACCTTTAATCGTGATGAGTCTACTGAAATAAATGCTGTTAGTCCCCTCTTTATCCTAACTCATACCCCTCACTTAGACTCTGGCAGCAGATGCGGCGCTCGTACCTCAGCACTATCTTAAACTTAAGATCCCCCACTAAGAAGAGGGTGAGTTATGCGATATGGTGCCTAATCCTGTAGCCGACGAGAGTAATATTCACAGAACCAAGAACAAAGCATCTTGAGGAATGTTTTTATTTATTGATCACTGCAACATGTTCAGCAAGGAGGGTGAAGGATGAAATCAAGTAAAGATGGACGAGATATATACGGTTTAATCGAGGCACTAGGGGAAAAGAGAGAGCCGTTAACACAAAAAGAAGCACTTGAATCCCTTGTAAAGCTCGGGGAGTCTACTGTAGATGCCCTTATTCTTGCGTTAAAAGATAAAAGGTGGAGCGTTCGAGAGCGAGCAGCAGTAGCACTTGGAAGGATACGAGACGCTCGAGCAGTAGATCCACTTATTCAGGTTTTAAAAGATGAAGACAAGCGTGTTGAATGGGCCGTCGCGTATGCCCTTGGTGAGATAGGAGATGCACGGGCAGCTTTATCACTCATCCAGATTCTCAGGGAAGAGCGCTGCGCTGTGCCGAGAGAAGTGGTCACCGCTTTGGGAAAGATAGGAGATCCAAAAGCAGTCGAACCAATTAGCGAGGTGTTGCTCGACGTCACGTCAAATGTCCGAGATGAAGCAGCCCTCGCCCTCGGGAGAATAGGTGACTCACGAGCGATACCAGTCCTCGAAAAGGTGCTGAAGGATGACGATAAATTTGTTCGGGAAGCAGCAGAAGAGGCACTGGAGATGCTTTAGAGAGGATAATAGGTGCTGGTGGCACGCCCGCATCGCTGCATCCGTGAAATATCACACCAATCATGTGCGCGTTCATAACGTATGTTAAGCATAATACGACTGATGCCGTCACATGTGCAGGCAGAGAGGGATGGCGATGAGGCTGCAACAGCTGCAACGATGCATAAACTTGCTGTTGAAGAGCTTCTAACACGACATCCACTTTCGTTTGGTACCGCTTTTCATTAAATTTTCCACGGGCTCTTTTGCGTCCCGAAAGTAGGCGCAACGACAAAGGGATCATGCTGTTTGCTCCACACGGAGTGCCAACTGGCAAACGCTACCGTCTGCACAAAGCATCGTGGTCCAAAATATGCAACATCCACTAGAGTCTATGGCAAAATTTGTCAAGAACCGAGAATAAATACTTCTGCACAATTAATTTAACAATTATCAAAAATGAAGTATTTTTATTCATCAATAAATGCTCTAGCACCAGGAAAAGAGGATGTTAAAAATATGACCCCTAATCCGGCGACGAAAGAGCTCATAGGATACCTAGAAGAACAAGGAGTGGAAACGATTTTCGATCGCTTTGAGGCCCAGCAGCCTCAATGCGGCTTTGGTCTCAGAGGAAGCTGCTGCCGGATGTGCCAATGGGGTCCGTGCCGTATAAGCCCGAAAAGCCAGCTAGGCATCTGCGGGAGGGACATGGAGACGATTGTCATTGCCAATCTATTGCGTGCTCTAGCATCTGGCATGGCGGCACACGGTAGGCATGCACATGAGGTCATTATGGCGGTCATCGCCGCCTCGGATAGAAAAGCCGATATTGAGCTGAAGGGTAAAAAACGCATCATGGAGCTGGCGAAAAAATTAAAAATCAACGCCAAAGACAGGACTTTTCAGGAAGTGGCAAAAGATGTCGCGCATGTCCTGCTTGAGGACCTTGGACGTTTGACGGACGAGCCTATGCGCATGCTGGAAGCATATGCTCCACTGGAGCGCAAAAATGCTTGGAAAAAATTGGGGATACTTCCAAGGTCGGCTTCATATGAGACGATGGAATCTCTCCACATGACAACGCTAGGCGGCTGCTCTGATTGGAACGCTTTGGCTATACAAGAGCTAAGATCTGCTCTCGCTTACTGCTATGGTACTCTTTTCGCCGCGTCCCTATCTACCGAGATCTTGTATGATGTTCCAAAGCCTAAAACTACCATCGTAAACTACGGAATACTGAAGGAGAATCACGTCAACATCCTGATACACGGCCACTCGCCGGTAATGGCGGAGAAGATCATTGAAAAAATAATCACTCCAGAGGTCCAACAGCTGTTGAAGGATCACGGAGCTAAAGGCATTGTGATCGGCGGACTGTGCTGCACAGGGACTGAACTACTCGCCCGTTATGGGATCCCAGCGGTCACTAACATCATGGGCCAAGAGCTCGTCTTAGGAACCGGGGCCGTGGACGCGGTCATCGTGGATATGCAATGCGTCATACCCGGAATGAAGATCGTAGCTGACTGTTTTGGAACTGAAGTCATCACGACCTGCAATTCTAACCGTATACCTGGGGCTGTGCATATACCGTTCGACCCCGAGAGGCTCGATACCTTGAACGGGGATGCAATGCTCGTGGTCAAAAAAGCCATCGAGGCGTTCGCAAGGCGTGACCACTCAAAAATGTACATTCCCAAGCACGTGACGTCGGCGATGGTAGGCTGGAGCATCGAAGGCATCTTGAAAAAATTCGGCGGTAAATATAAATTGTTGCGGCTGCTTAAGAACGACACTATCACTGGTATTGCCACTATCGTGGGCTGCAATACTCCCAAGGTGTCATATGAAAGCAACCATGTCAACATAGCCACGGGATTGATCAAAGAAGGAGTGTTGCTCACCACTACGGGCTGCTGCTCACATGCTTTATTGAATGCAGGATTGTGTGCTCCCGAATTTTCCCAGTTCGCTTCGCATGGCCTGCGAGAGATTTGCGAGGACTTAGGAATACCTCCCGTTTTTGCAGTCGGCAGCTGCGTAGACAATATCAGGAGCTTGCGCCTTTTCATCGAGATCGCCGGCGCCGCAAAATCGTCTTTAAAAGAGATGCCATTTATGTTCGTCGGCCCCGAACCCGGAAATGAAAAGTCCGTGGGACAGGGGGCGACATTTCTGTGCCACGGCATTTCAAACCTTATAGGATTTCCAGCACCGCTTCCCGTGATATTACCTGAACAGAAAGACCAGTCCGGGCAATTGAGATGGATGGGTGCTGATAAAAATCCGATCATTGATTTCTTTAATGATAGCGGGCTGAACGAAAAAGTAGGGGCAAAAGTTTACACTAGAACGGACCCAGAAATCGCCGTAAAGACAATCATGGCTCATTTACGACAGAAGCGCAAAGCACTAGGGTGGACCTAGGGGAGGATGAACAATGAAGAAAATACTGACACTAACAACTGTTTTGATCATTCTATCGTCTTTAGTAGCAGGATACATAGTGAATAAAGATATGTTTGCTGGTAAGAGCCCGGAAAAGCCGACTTTGAAGGTAGGCTATCTACCTATAACGCATTCGCTTGGCGTGGTTGTGGCCGACAAGCTTTACCAAGGCAAATATAAAAATTTTAACCTTGAGTTGGTCAGGTTTAGCTCATGGCCCGAGCTGTCGGAAGCCCTCAACTCTGGCCACATCCAAGGCGCTTCCATATTGCTTCCGCTCGCTATCGGGAGCATGGAAAAAGGGGTGAACCTTCAGGTAATGGCTTTAAGCCATCGTGACGGCAACGCCATGGTGGTCGCGAACGACATTAACACAATTAAAGACCTAAAGGGTAAGAGGGTAGCGATTCCGGACCGCATGTCAGTTCACTATATACTGCTGTTCCAAGCCCTAAAAGATAGTGGCATGACCCTTGATGATGTCCAGTGGATCGAGATGCCGCCTCCTGACATGCCAGCAGCTCTGGCCAATGGGGATATCAAGGGCTATATTGTGGCTGAGAATTTTGGTGCTCAGGCGGTGGTCGGGGGCTATGGGAAGTTACTGTTCAAGGGACAGGACGTATTGCCAGATGAGTGCTGCTGCGGCTACGTTCTGAATAAGGACTTTAAAGAAAAATATCCCGATGCCACGCAGGAATTCATCGATAGCATTGTCCATGCAGGGCAATTCATCGATAATAATCGTACCGGAGCCATCGGTATTGGCAAACAGTATATGAAAATGGACGATAAGGTCTGGGAAAAATCATTCGAGTGGGGAATAAAGTTCTCCGACCTGAAGCCGACGCGAGAAGATCTGGATACGCTACAAAAATACATGGTCGAGCTCAAGCTCATTAAAGCCCCGTTAAGCATGGATAAGTTATTGGATGACTCCTTTGTTTCCAGGGCTTATCAAAAGGGTGGGGGTGGAACGAATGAGGCGTCTTGAAAGGATCCTCCTCCCCATGGCCACGTTTGCAGTTCTTCTGATGGTCTGGCAACTTGTAGCCTCATCTGGCCTTTATGCTGATTATCTTTTTCCGTCCCCCCATCAAGTGATTAATGGTGTCCTGGAATTATCTTTAGGATACACGCTCTGGTCGGACCTAGGAACCAGTCTTTTTCGATTTTTATCAGGATTCCTTACAGCAGCTTTAATTGCGATTCCCTTAGGGCTGGTTCTTGGATGGTATAACAGGGTATGGACCGCGCTGGATCCGTTAGTACAGGTCTTACGGCCCATCTCCCCGATCGCTTGGCTTCCTTTCATAGGTTTGTGGTTCGGCATCGGCGACCTGCCGGCAATAGTCATCATATTCCTTGCCGCGTTTTATCCCATCTTGCTCTCGACGATATCAGCGGTGCACAATGTGGATCCGGTATACCTGAAGGTGGCCCAAAACTTTGGTTCAAGCAAGAGGGACATCCTGATCAAAGTAGTGATTCCCGCCGCATTCCCACATATTACCATGGGGTTGCATGTAGCCATCGGCTCGGCTTGGGTATTCCTAGTGGCGGGTGAAATGATGGGAGTTCGTTCTGGGCTCGGCTACCTGATCGTCGATAGCAGGAACTATTTACGTACTGACCTAGTCTTAGTAGGCATCGTCTTTATAGGCATTATGGGATTACTCATCGATCGAGTAGTCGGTGCGGCTGAAAGATATGTGAAAAAACAGTGGGGGATCGTTAATTAAAGCTTCAATTCAGTGATCATTATGTCAACTATAAAGATCCGGGTTCATCGAGTAGAAAAAAATTATACAAATGGTAATGGGACAGCTCAAACTGCCCTTATAGGTATTAATCTAGACATCATGGAAGGCGAGTTTTTGTGCCTAGTAGGACCAAGCGGCTGTGGTAAAACTACTTTGATTAACTTGATTGCTGGCTTTGAGCAGCCGTCCAGAGGAGAGATCACAATCGACGGCCAAGTAGTGAAAGACACCAATCCAAAATTTATCACCATCTTCCAAGAATATAGTTTATTTCCATGGAGAACTGTCCAGGAAAACGTCGAGTATGGTCTTGAAGCGAAAGGAATCCCTACAAAAGAACGAGAAGCAATAGCCCAGAAATATATCCAACTGGTAGGGCTTGAGAAATTCGCCAATTGCCACCCACCAAAACTCTCGGGCGGGATGAAGCAGCGGGTTGCGATCGCTAGAGCTATGGCTGTAGACCCGGATGTACTCTTCATGGACGAGCCTTTCGCAGCGCTGGATCCAATAACCCGCATGAAAATGCAGGAAGAGGTCGTAAGTCTGTGGCAAGAAAAGAAACGAACGTTCATATTCGTTACCCATAATATCGACGAGGCGATCTCTCTAGCAGACAGGATAGTTATCATGACCCCCCCTCCGGGGCGTATAAGTACAATACTCACTGTATCGCTTAAGAGACCTCGCGGAAGAACCGGCAGAGATTTCGGCTTGATAAGGGACCGCATCTATCAGGAATTTGGCTTGAAATCCGGCACACCACAAGCACCTGATGTGAACGTTTAGGATTTTTAAAATTTTCGTTGACCCGATTATACAACATTTTAAAGGTTTTGATACACACCCTATTTTTATGTAACATTAGGCTGTGTTGCGTAATCAATAGCTTGCGCTAATGCAAACTGACCGTCGCGTGTGTTACTCCCACTTGGTCTGACAGCTGCTTCTCAATCGTGAGCGTGCACATCGTGCAGGTCATGCCGAGGACTTTAAACGTGATAGTGGTTTCTGCCATTCAAGCAAGTTTATTCAGAATAAATTGCATAGATACAACTTGAAGTTATTGTCTTTAGCATTTGTTGCCGAAGTTATCTGAGCACTTTGATGATGTCATTCATCCCAGTCCCGGTCATTTGTTCCTTGGAGCGGTTTTGTTAAATAAGAAAAAGCCGATTTTTGAACACGTTGGACTTTTTTAACAAAAATCCAAACAAATGGCTTTGTACATTAAGTCTAAGAACAGGGCCATTTTTTCTACGCAAACCCGACTATTTCTACAAGAAGCACTTGATCTACGAAGCCTATCACGTTAAAAAACCGAATTTAAAAGCAGCATCCACCAGAACAAGGATTGGAACTTTCACTACCGATGGGGATGCGAGTAACAATGAATTTACAAGCAGTATTCATTAGAACAAGGATTGAACTCTCATTGATCCTTACGCCATCAATAAATGCGACCTCATTTACTAGAAACATCTACGCTTGCCTCCATAACAGAGTCATAACAGGATCTATAGCCATGCCCACTGTTATACTTTGGCGTAGCGGCAATCCTTGACTATACATAAGAAAGTAGATCAACCAATAATAAGACCAACCTATGGTAGATTGTTAAGCGACATCAGTAAAAGCGCAAGAGCCTCTTCCCGCGTAGAGCCAAACAAAAAACAGGTTATAACGTACCGTACATTATCAAGTGCTGTACGACACCGCATGAATTGAAGATAATAGCGAGTTGTAAACAAATTTTGTCGTAATAAGACGTATTATTATGTACCGGACATAGAAGGAGACGTATTGATAGTGAAAAGATGCCAGCAGGATGAGATGGCTAAGCAGCCCCCTGAAGAGCGAGTATCCCGGTTCGACTCCTCTTACTGGCTTGCAGTTATGGGCGTTCATCGTATAAGTCTATGCTCCATTGAGCTCGTTGGAAGCATACACTTGACGTTCGTCAGCCGCACCAGCAACACCCACACGTGTGTTTGCCTCCATTGAGCTCGTACATATCATGCACTTTACATCCCGGGCAATTACATCCCTTCATGTGTTGCATTTTGTCAGTCTCACCTGTCGAGCAAAACACCCCAGTCATGAGATTGTTTCCCATAAATGTGGGACAGCTCGGGCAGACGCACATCGTCTTCGTATCTTGGTTCATAGGAACTTTCATCATGGTGCTATCACCTCCTTTACAGTTTTAATGGGCATTAAATACTACAAGTTTAAAACTGTTGGCCGCTCTTTATGGGCGTCTACTTTTATCGATGCCGAGGAAAACGGGGTAAGAGATTGTAAAGATATAGAAGAGTTGGTGGCTCTGTAGAAATCCTTCACAACAACTACCATAACCTTTCTACAATACCAGTAGAGAGTATAACAGAGCAGACATCTCTCAACCGGCTCTCCTTGCTCCCCAACCGGTCACTCTTGCTGTGATTCACCTCACCGAATACCCGCTTCTCTGTCACACAGAGAACACCGTTTCTACCAGGTTCCTCCGACGATATAGCTCTTCATCAAATTTCTCGCGCATGACACGACGGGACGTTTCGCCTTTCACACCTTCTTGAAGGATATCATGGAGTGCACTGAGCACGTAACCTTCCGTTGCCCGCCTCTGGATCTTATCGCTTACTGTTGTAGACCGTGTCCACGCTATCAATGTTGGCATCACGCTAACACTAAATGCGGTCTCGAAGTTTACGACTACTTAAGGTTTCCCTAACGCTAAAAAAAGAAAAAGTACGATGCACAACAAGTGGGTTCAACTGTTTTACAACCCGCTATGGTGCTCGTTTACTTTACGTGGCAACAGGCGCCACCGGGACAGCATGGGCCACCGGGACAGCAGAGCGTCGAAATGATTGTTGGGGCGGCAATAGAACTCGTTACCTTTACACCGCAACAAGCGCCACCGGGACAGCATGGGCCACCGGGACAGCAGGCCGCCGAAGTGCTTGCTGGCGGGACAGCAGCGCTTGCTGTCTGTGCTATCATTATGCCAAACACACTCAAGACGAGAAATGCTGTAAGGAACATTTTTACTCTGTTTTTCATGTTTTCACCTCTTAGAGTTTGTAGGAGTTTGTAATATGTAGTCTTCGGACAAGTCTACATATTTACAATGACTGTAAAGTCAGTGACAGAATATATAATTTACGGTTAGTGTAAAGTCATTAATAACTATATATTACGTTTCATCTGGGCAAATTCAACACGCGCTGGCACCTTTTAGTTAGGCGTGAATTCGGTCCTGACGTGCGTCAATGGATGGTTACAAATCTCAATCCCAATCGAGAGCGTAAAGTCACACATCAATTGCTTTTGAAAATATCTTTAATCCGCTGTACATTACCTGCTATTTCCAGTTTCTCGAGGGCCCTCGCAAGGTTATCTTCTCCTGCGACCTTTGCCGCGTACTTATCAGCCAGATGCTCGTCATCATATGGCTTAAAGGTTAAGGAAGTCAGCGCCAGCAATGAAGAGATTAACTTGTCTGGGCTGTGCTTTAAATGGTACACTTCGTGCGCCACCACAGCCCTCACTTCATCCCAATTAAGATGTTCTAGGAGCCCCACCGAGAGATAGGCAGCCTCCCCGTGGACAAATGCCCGCATCTTCTGAGTGTCAATTACCCGCACCGGTACCCCAAATTCTTTTTCCAGCGGCAAGACATAAGAGGTGAGGGGTACTGTGTTCTTGCGAGCTTCTTTTGCCACCCAGTACCTGACCAGCGTAAGCGCAAGTATACCTGAAGAGACGCTCCCAGAATAAATCCATATCCACTGATACATAGGGCACGTCATTGAAATTAGACCAAACACTATTGACACCGTAACTGCCATCTGGCCCCCGAGGAGGAATTCATATTTCCTCAGTTTGAAAAAGAGGACGAAAAGAGAGAGCGATGAGGCTATGATGAGAGAAAATGGGAGCAGTATGTTAAGTTGGGTGAGACAACGTAAGAAGCAATCCAGCGCAGTCAGCTGCGTTTCCCCCGAGCTTTTCCGATGCTGCTCACAACAGCAGTGCCAAAAGTGTCGATGAGGCAGTCGACTACGTGCTCTGATATCCTCACGCCGAGTTCATCCTGGGTGCACGTCGGGGAGTAGATGTAGCGCACTCTTGTTTCGCTCTCGTCGACTTTTCTTTCCACGAAACCACTCTTCACTAGTCTGTCAAGGGTACCCGCTACACAGGCGAGGGAAAGATCCTCACATTCCCTTTGTATCTGCGCTGAGGTTAGTGGTTGCTTCTTCCAGAGCAACTCCAGTATCCTGACTTCGTTAGAGCTGAAGAACTTTTTAAGCCCTTCATTTCGGAGGCTAATACGCTCGAGTTTTACCATCTTTTACACTTTACATATATTGTAAAGTTATTCTATTTCAATATTTCGCAACGCCACTTTACCATGTAGACTATATTTACACTAAACGTAAAGTTTATATGCGAGTGATATAATTTACAGTTGGTGTAAACCAATGTTTGCCAAAACCAAAATACCCAAACCAACAACCTCGAAGCATAAATCGGGACTCTTGATGAGCGTCATGTCAGTTCTTTCAGCAACATCAGTGGCCACAGTTCTACTGACGACATCTCTGGGAGCTGGCGAGAAAGTCGGACTTGAATTTAGGAATGTGAATCATGCGTATGACTCTGCAGGGAGGGGTCTTTGTTGACATAGGTTTTAACAAGCAGATACCAGTAGATGGAATCAATTCTAACATCATTCCAAGGTTACCCACGATGTTCTCAGTGTGGTGGTATCATCCGACATCCGCGTTCTCAGTGTGGTGGTATAATCCAGCACACGCTTAAGCTTATCCCATTTAACCCTCCTGGGAGTGCTGATGTTGCGCTTGAAGAAGTCGGACCGGGCGCAATGTCTGCTTAACCTGCTGGCGCTCTTTTATTGACAATGAAGAGCAATGACAATGAGTGACCACATCAAACAGGGACCAAAACTGCGGACAATAGCAATGGATAACTATCCACCACAAGAGACCCGAACTGATGATTTTAATGAGCTGTTCGGTATACTCATCAAACGGGTCCAAGACACTACGTGTGGCAGGTGCGAATTAGAATTACTGAGCAGCGATAATTTCGCGCACATAACATGCAATGATGTTCCCATATTCTACTGTGAGAAGTTTTTAAAAGCCTATTTCACAGAAACAGATGCATGGGACGCAGCAATCCGGTGCAACGCGATCTATGGAAACAGAGCACAGAAGCTGAGGATGCGACGCCTACAAGTGCAGTCATAGGCAGATAACAAAGGAACTACCAATATCTGTGCTGCGTTCAGGAGTTGCGTGAACTCTGGCAGCTATGTCACGGTGGAAAGCGTTCACGCTACACCATGACATTAAACTCTTTCTGAGCGTCACTGCTATGGTGGTACATGCAGATCCAAACTTAGAAGAATTCCGATTCTGCCTCTTTTTGCAGCTTCGATAACTTTATTCTAAACTGAAGCAGGCAGGTTCTCCATGCGTCGACCGTGGCGACAACTTGTCCTGTGAGCCGGTCACTATCCTCGACTTCGAGCGTCGTTTCGAAAATTTCCTTAAGTCCCCTTTGACTTATCCGCTCATGTATGGTTTCCAGTTCCCCCTCAAGTTGCAAAATTCTTAATTGAAGCCCCTCCACGTTTATTTTCTCAGTCATTTTAATACCTCTTTCAATTTCACTTCGTTTGTATCGCTATCTGCACCCAATTAAGTGAGAGTAATCAACATTTAATCCCCTTGTATACTGACACCATCCTCGTGCTCCGAACCGCTGTCTTTCACGAGCACAAGAAAAGCTAATACCACATGTGCAGTTAACAAGAAATTATTGGTAATTTTATGAGGAGGTGCTGCCCCGTGCTGGACAAAACTGTTTCCGAGCATTTCTACGGCAAGGAGATTGAGGTATATTTCGGGGGAAGACCGAATGAAACTCTTAAAGGGAAAGTGGTTGGAAGCGCTGACGGCGTGATAATTCTTGAGCACGATAACCGTAGAGATTACATAAACGTCGAAAGAGTAGTGGCATTCTGGCAAGTGTGAAGTGACTGGAGCGCGTATCAGATCGAGACGGAGCTGAACAGCGCCAGCGGAGTGCCGAAGTAGGTAATTAAGGTAAAAAATGTTGATGACGGTAGCTTCAAATCGTTATCTATCATGATTTAGCATAAATAAATGCGTTACTAAACTAACTAGGCTTTCGAATGGCAGAAACTACCATCACGTTTAAAGTCCTCGGCATGACCTGCACGATGTGCGCGCTCACGATCGAGAAGCAGCTGTTAGATCAAGAGGGCGTAACACACGCGACAATCAACTTCGCATTAGCACAGGCAACTGTGGCTTACGATCCGGATAAAATAGCCCCAAAGCAACTCGCACAGGCGGTTCGGGATGTGGGGTATGATGTCGATATCGAAAGGACGGAACTTGACATCGCGGGCATCACGTGCGTTGCCTGCATTACGGCAATCGAAAATGCCCTGAAAGGAGTGCCCGGCGTCATCGACGTGAGCATTAACCCGGTGACGGCCAAAGCGGTAATCGAACGCGATCCATCAGTCGTGACCGTAGATACGATTATTCAAACGATACGAGACACGGGCTATGACGTGGTGGAAGTTCCGGATGTCGAAGCCGAAACGGTCCGTTTAGATAGAGAGAAGGCGTTTCGAGAACGTGAGATTACGGGCTACCGCAATCAGCTTATTTTCACCCTCATTTTTGGGATACCGCTCTTGCTCGCGATGCTTGCACCCTATCTTCCGTTTATCCCGATGATCCTCATGGACAGCGTGTTCCAGTTTGCGGTGACCACCCCGGTCATGATCATCATCGGCTATGGCTTCTACAAGCGGGCGATCATCTCGCTTATCCATAAAGGGGCAAACATGGACGTCCTCATCTCATTGGGGACCATAGCCGCCTACGCGTACAGCGTTGCAGCAACCTTTGTCATTCACGGTGACACGTATTATGACACGTCTGTCTTTATCTTCGCGTTTGTGTTGTTCGGCCGTTACCTTGAAGCGCGGGCGAAAGGTGGAACCTCTGAGGCGATTCGAAAGCTCCTGAAGTTAAAAGCAGAATATGCGACAGTGGTGCGGGACGGAGGAGAAAATCAAATACCCACAGATGATGTCCGAGTAGGGGATACCCTCCTCATACGGCCCGGTGAGAAGATACCCGTCGATGGCGTCATTGTTGAGGGACATTCTGCGATTGACGAAGCTATGCTCACGGGTGAACCCATTCCGGTCGATAAACAACCAAGTGATGAAGTAATTGGGGCGACGATCAACCAGGAGGGGCTGTTGAAGGTGCAGGCAACGAAAGTGGGAGCGGAAACAGCGTTATCACAGATCATTCGACTGGTCGATATGGCGCAAACGTCGAAAGCGCCCATACAGCGGTTCGCCGATAGGGCCTCAAATTACTTTGTCCCCGGCGTGATCGCGGCAGCACTGTTCACCTTTGTGCTATGGAGCATTGTAGGCCTTCCGTTCAACCTTATGCTCCTGAGAACGGTTGCCGTGCTCGTCATCGCGTGTCCATGTGCCTTGGGACTTGCGACGCCGACCGCTGTCATGGTCGGGACCGGCCTGGGCGCAGAAAACGGCATCCTCATAAAGGGCGGCGAGTACCTCGAGAACGCCGAGCACATTGACACAATAGTGTTTGACAAGACCGGGACTCTCACCAAGGGTGAATTAGTGGTAACTGATATCGTGGGGAATGAATCCTTTTCAGAAGCGGACATTCTCCGCCTTGCCGCGAGTGCAGAGCGGGGATCCGAGCACCCTCTTGCTTTGGCAGTGGTTCACCACGCGTATGAACGGGGGGTACAACTCGGTGAGCCCCGAGAGTTTAAAGCAGTGGTGGGGCAGGGAATCATAGCCTCCCTCGATGGCACGGAGGTCCTCCTCGGCAATAGAGAGCTTATGAGCGCTCACGGGGTGCACGTTAGCCTCGAACTGAAGGTCCGGGAACTGGAAGCTGATGGGAAAACCGTCATGCTGCTGGCGGTGAATAACAAACTGGAAGGGGCCATCGCCCTTGCTGACACGGTGCGAGAAGAGGCGGCGGGGGTGATCGCGGCATTGCAGGATATGGGGATTAATACGGCGATGCTCACAGGCGACAATCGCACAGCCGCCCTTGCCATCGCGCGACAGATAGGAATTAACACGGTGCGTTCCAACGTCCTTCCACCGGGCAAATCAGCCGAAATCGAACTCTTTCGGGAGGGGGGGCATTCGGTGGCGATGGTGGGCGACGGCATCAACGATGCGGCAGCGTTAGCGCAGGCAGACATAGGAATTGCCATGGGAACCGGAACGGACGTTGCCATAGAAGCGTCAGACATCACACTCATAAAGGATGATCTACGTGATGTCATCGCGAGCATCAGGCTTTCTAAGAAGACCATGAATACAATACGGCAGAATTTCGGGTGGGCACTCGTCTACAATACAGTAGGGATCCCCATTGCTGCACTGGGATTCCTCCGGCCCGAATTTGCCGCGGGGGCAATGGCGCTCAGTTCCGTGTCAGTGGTCGCCAATTCATTGCGACTGAAACAGTACAAGGTAAAATGAAGTTGGGGTACCGGTATCGACCGGCGTGACGCAGACGAAAGTTTGCCAGCATGTTAAAGCATATAGTCCGTCACGTCACACCCGATACGCACGAGGTGCAGATACGCAATGACCTTAGAGATTTTCCAATCCTCGTTTAACTTATTTCGTTTGAGTCTTTACTCTCAATCGAGCTGCTTGGAATATATTGATTTTTATCGCTCAGGTTTACCCTACTTAAAGTACAATCGCCTTTGACGGAAACTGCATTAGATTGGCCACGCTCTTTTTTTACTTCGCGTGTTTATCCCTCAGAATATCCAGCCCATAGAGGAATGTAGATCGTCAGGCACAGCTCAGCCCAGTCTTCTTTAAATGCATAGAGATGCTTGACTGCTGCTTTTCATTCTGAGGTTATAGAGAACAAATATAAATAAAAACTATATTGAGAGAGAAAAAGATAAAAGGGTAACAGTGAGATTTGCTACTATTTTTAACAGCTGTATATATTTTAGCGTTTAACTTCTAGAGACAATTTCATTCACCGACACAGCTACCATGCTCTTTACCTGCAGTATCCCACTGCACCCCAATAGTTATGCTAGAGTAAGTAAGGCAATCACCGGCGATAACAATGGGAAGAATGCCGTGGCTACAAGGCCGACTGCCCCAACCGCCAATGCGACTAACAACAATATTGCTAAGACCACTTGTTTTCACCTCCTCGAGTTTTAATATGCAGCCTTTTCAGAAGGCTACATGCTTTACGGTTAGCGTAAATTTCATTGATGTCAGTATATCGCATGTCATCAAATCAAATATGCAATTTTTTACAAGCAACCCCACCTACGCTGCTCCGTAAACGTTACAACAGAATCAATAGCGGTGCCCACTGTTATACCTTGGGTTGGCGTCAAGGATTGTCTCTACACATAAGAAAAATAGATCCATCGACGGCACGTTGCCAAACGATATCGTTACAGGCTCAAGAGCCACCGTCTGAAAGGACTAAACACAAGGTGGGCTATTATGTACGTCGTGCGTTATCCATGGTGACAATATCGCACAATTTGAGAGTAACACCGAGTGTAAACAAATGTAGTTGCGATACAAAGTTTATTATGCGCCGGGCATGTAAAGAGTGTGTCGACACTACGAATGTCAACGAAGCGGACGATTACGAATCCACATGCAGCGCGACAAATATCTGTCCGACTCCACTCATAAGCCTCCAATTTGGCACACAGTGTGCTGGTACTTGTAATAACTTTACGGTTACCGTTTCCAAAAACTTGGAACTTATTTTGTAATATAGTAACATTTGCCACCCAAGAAGTTAAATGCCATCGATAGCGCAAAAGGGTAAAGATTATAAATACGTTTCACTGCTACCTAAAATTTAGTAACTACTAAAATGAACCATTTTGTTTCTTTTTCTGAAACATCGAACGTTAACAGAATCATAATCCTTGGACCACAAGACGATGTTGCCTAAGCATACAAATGCATTCGCAATCGTGATAGTTATCCATGCAACGCATGATCAGCAAATAAGACAAAGACTTTGAAGCGGTACGAACGATATAGAAGGTATATCAGAAACAGAAGGTGACAATTTTGAACGAAACTGAAGAAGAACGACGAGATGCATTTCTTTGTAAAGTTTACAACTATGCACATAGGGTTCCGGATAAATGGGTATCGGGCATCAATTCGCTTGCGAACGATTTAGGATACAGCGATGATGAACTCCTTAGATTCGCTGATTACTTCAAAGATAAGGGATACGTCAATGTGAGGGGCACAAAAGATCACCCGGTAACAGCTATAAAAATTACCCCGTATGGTGTTAAGTACATAGAGAATTTAGACCGCGAACAACTGATGTAGCATCCAAATCGTAACATTGTACGCGTGAGAGTTAGAACCGAGGTGGAAACGAGAATGCAATAAGTTCTAACTCTCTCGCTGTTGCAGCAACCAACTTAATCTAGTTAGATGGAGTGAAACACGATGAATTTTCTTTTAATTCGCTTTCTCGCTCTCTTTTTTTAACTACAGTACATTAACATAATGACTAATAGCACGAAACAATACAAATATCCATTGATCGTTACAAAAATGGTCTCTTTCTTAACACATTTAGCACTACTGGCTTTGTAGATTACGTCCAAAAGCCGAGCTACTTTATCCGCACAAGCCTGATTTCTCCTACAAACGCGCGTATTCAACAAAGCTATTACTCAGTATTGTTTTTAGTAACCTATGTTATGTAATTAATTTCATACTTTGCGATCGAAAGATGATTATAGTGAGGCAAAGGATTACAGTAAAATCGCATAGCATCCTTTAAAATATTATGGAACCCATAAATTAATTATACCATTTACCCCTCACAGAAACTGCTTGATCCCGTGAGTCGTTGCGAAGACCGTTAGGTTATAGCAAAATCAATATCGCACAAGTGCTTCTCCTCGAATATACCTGACTTAAACCTTTTTATTTAGGTAAAAGTTAGACAAAAAGTCCATAATATATCGTCATTAGTTTAAATTAATATGCAAGTGAACTCTGAAGACAAACTTCCAAGGTACGCGAGACAGGTTATACTCCCTGAAATTGGTATCGAAGGACAACTAAGGTTGAGCGTCAGCAAGATATCTGTGGTAGGATGTGGCGCCACTGGGACTAATATTTCGAACCTGTTGGTGAGAGCCGGCATTGGTAATTTTAACATCATAGATAGAGACTTTGTTGAATTGACGAATCTCCAAAGGCAGATTATATTTGACGAAGATGATCTACAGGTGCCAAAGGCTCTAGCAGTCGTTAAAAAATTAAAAAGAATAAATTCTGAGGTGCATTTGAACTCCATAGTAAAAGACCTCAATGCTACGAATGCTGAGGATCTGCTCAGAAGTTCAGACTTAGTATTAGACGGAACAGACAATATGGAGACGCGATTTTTAATAAACGACGTTTGCGTAAAGTATGGTATCCCGTGGGTCTACTGCGGAGCAGTGGGAACGTATGGCATGGTAATGGTGATCTTGCCCGGCACTACTCCTTGTTTCAGGTGCTTCCTGCCGAACGTACCTCCTTCAGGCGCACTTCAGACTTGTGACGTGGCAGGAGTCCTAAATACAATCCCTTCTATTATGGCCGGAATCGCTTCAACAGAATCTATAAAAATATTACTTGGAGCCACGACTGATATTTGTTCAAATCTGATCGTCTACGATGCTTGGAATCAGGAGCAACAGAAAATAACAGTTCCAAAAAATCCTACTTGTAAATGCTGTTCGAAATTCGAGTTCGAATTCCTTGAAGCTAAAAAAGAAGACTTGATAACCGCTTTATGTGGTCGTGATGCCATACAGATTGTCCCTCGCAGAGAGAGCAATATCAAACTCGAGCAGATGACTCACAGGCTTGATAAAATAGGAGACGTCAAATGTAATGAATATGTGCTAATTTTTAAAGATAGTGAAACGAATTATGAAATTACGTTATTCCGAGATGGCCGCGCAATAATAAAGGGCACACGTGATATAGACAGAGCTAAATCCGTGTATTCAAGATTTATTGGAAGTTAGAGCAGATGACTATTATAAATAAACTTTATAACTTTCTATCTGGCTTGAAAATTTCGTGAATAATTTGATATAGGTTGACATAGATTTTACAAAAAACTGTAAGCACTAGAAGTAAAGAGGAAAGTGTCAAGTACGTTGTAGATGTAGCATTTCAATATCATCCTATTTTGATCATTTTTTATATTCGGCCCGGAGGCGTCTGTTTTGAAGAGAATACCCATAGATGAATTATTGAAGATCAAGGAGCAAAAAGACTTTGAAAGTGCATGGAAATATGGCGGAGAATTACTAAATGACGGTAGCGCTTATAACATGTCGAGGATCCTCCCCAAAGGGGTGCGCGGGAAAAGCCATAGGGTAAATGACCTTATAGGGAGGCTTAGAGAACGACTATTTGAAATGGGGTTTGATGAAGTCATAAATGAGACGATTTTTCCCGCAGAAGATGTGATGAAACAATGGGGGCCAACAGGGTACGCTATTCTTGATAGGTGCTACTACCTCGCCGCACTCCCGAGACCAGACGTGGGACTGAGCGCTCAGAAGCAAGCCAAAATACGGTCACTTGGAATCGAACTACCGGAGAAGAAAGTACTAGAACTGCAAGAGACGCTCCATAAGTTGAAAACGGGTGAGGTCGAAGCAGATGAGCTTGTAAGAGAAATCGCGAGGGTTTTGAACATTGACGATGCACGTGCGATTGAGGTATTTGAAAAAACGCTTCCAGAATTCAAGAAGCTCAAACCATTGCCCTCAAATCTCACCCTCCGATCGCATATGACGTCAGCGTGGTTTGACACGCTAAGTGCTGTGCAACATTATAAATCACTCCCCGTCAAACTCTTTTCAATCGGTCTTCGTTTTCGGAGAGAGCAGCGCGAAGATGCCACACACCTTAAAGTTCATAACTCAGCGTCCTGCGTTGTGATGGATGAAGATGTTTCCATAGACGTTGGGAAGTGGATTACAACGGAGCTATTAAATCCACTTGGGTTCGAGGAGTTTAAATTTGACAGGATTGAAACAGGAACAGACACATATTATGCTCCAGGTAAGCATTATGAAGCATATGCGTATCATCCTGACTTCGACCTCGGGACAAGTGAGAGTGACGGATGGCTCGAGGTATCTGACTTTGGACTGTACAGTCCTGTAACACTCGCAAACTACGGCATAGACGTTCCCGTATTAAACTGCGGACCGGGTGTTGAAAGGATAGCCATGATCGTTTACGACTATGGAGATATAAGAGAGCTCGTCTACCCACAATTTTATGAAAAATTTACCTTAAGTGATGAAGAAATCCGCAATCTTATCTCAATTAGATTGAAGCCGCTTACGGATCAGGGGAAAGAAGTACAAAATGCGATAGTAGATATCTGCAAGATCCATGGCAAAGATCCGAGCCCCGTTGAGTTTGTTGCGTGGGAGGGTGAAATGCTGGGTGAGTTTGTAAAAGTTTCAGTTATTGAACCCGAAGAGAACACAAAACTTTGCGGCCCTGCTTTTTTGAATGAGATTTTCGTGACTGATAACAACGTCATTGGCGCGACAATCTCCTCTGGCATTTCAACCGGTATTACTTACATTGCTGCTTTCGCTGCAGAAGCAGCACATGAAATTGAGAGAGCCTTAAAAGAGGGCAGGAAGGAACTTGAGGTTAGGATAAGGATATCTCGATCTCCCAGTGATATCAATATCAGAATCGATCCTATCGCAAAGCGCTACATCACAAGTCAAAATAAGAAAATAGATCTACGGGGGCCAGTTTTTACAACGGTTCGTATGATTACTGAATGGTGATCGCAAACTACCTTTTACGAGATATTACCGATCTAAAACGGGAGGAGACCTCTCGCTAGTGACTTTTGCTTATTATGACAAATAGACAAAATTCAGGTAGATAATAGTCACTTTAGGATAAACAATTCTACAGTACAATAAAATTTGTAATAAAATTTATATAACAATTGTTAAATGATTGTTGTCATACTAAAACGGATACAAGGGTCGTCTATGTATATGAAACGGGCGTGGGGCATTTTAGTAGTACTATCATTAATAGGCACAGTATTTGCGGCGGGATGCATGACACAAAGCGGACAAAATAAAGGAACCGTGTACGAAACATCACTCAAAGTTGGCGATATGACTGAACAACTGAAGACAGGAAATATTGATGGTTTCATGATATGGGAGCCTGTCAGTTCCAGCGCGGTACTAAGTGGAACCGGGAAAGTAGTTGCGTACTCGAAAGATATATGGCCAGAACATCCGTGCTGCATACTTGCTGCTTCAACTAACTCACTTCAGAAGCTTGATAGAAATGTTACTCTTGGGCTGGTGTGGGCCCACGTCAAGGGGACAGATTTTGTAAACGATCCGAAAAACCACGATAAAACTGTGCAATACATTGCGGAGCGTACTGGTGTAAGTACCGCAGCCGCGAATGCTTCGTTAAAAAATATCCGCTATATATATGAAACGAATGCAAGTGCAGTAAAGGGCTTTTATAATGAGCTGAAAAATACGTCATACTTGAATAAAAAAGTGACAGATATAGGATACTCAAATGAGGATCAATTCTTTGACAGTTTTGTCGTTCAAGACTATGTGAAAGAAGTAAAAGACAACCTTGCAAAGAATCCGAATTGGATGCCTGCGAGTACTAACGCAACAATTAAGTTTGGAGCTCTTACGGCTAACAGTCACGACATCGCTGATTATGCAGCCGAGAAAGAGGGGTACTACAAAGAGGTCGGACTCAACGTAGTGACAAAACAGTATGCAAATGGCGTAGCGTTAATGGATGGGTTCAAGACGGGCGAGATCGATGTCGGATCATTTGGATTAGGACCTGCAACATTGAAGAGAATAAATGATAATGTCGACATTACTATAATTGCCGGCGCCAATGTCGATGGTTCTGCTCTTGTGATGAAAGACAACGATGCCATCAAATCGTTGAAGGATCTAGACGAGAAGAATGTTGCAATACCAGGTGCCGGAACAGTTCAGGATATTCTCCTGAGGATGGCAGCAAAGCAGAATGACCTACACGTTCGGGTAAAATAGATAGAGTAAAATACAGCCCCAAAAAATCGACGTAACATAGAGTGAAGAGAGTATCAAATTGGAAGATAAAATTACGCGGGCGATGTATGGTACCGCTGCCATTATTTGTTTTCTAATTTTATGGCAAGTGGTAGCTATTTTTAAGTTACTGTCGATACCTACCCCTGTCGAAACTTTCCAGACATTTTTAAGGCTTATTTTTGAAGGCGAGCCTGTGCTTGGGAAAACACTACAGGAACACGCTCTTGCGAGTCTTACTCGAGTGCTTGAAAGCGCCTTGATAGCTTTTGTCATTGCTGTCCCAATGGGGATAGCGATCGGTTGGTACCGACGCTTTGACTATTTTGCAAGCACCTTAATCGAAGTATTTAGGCCGATACCCCCGCTCGCATGGATACCACTGACATACGTATTATTTAGTGCATATGGTAACACAGTGTTGCTCGCACAGATATTTATTGTAGCTCTTGGGGTATTTTTCCCTACTGTTTTAAACATAGTCACCGGGGTAAAATCAGTGGATCCCATCCTCATCGATGTCGCAAAAGTTCTTGGAGCAAATGAGAGACAAATTTTAACTAAAGTTGTCTTTCCGGCAATAGTTCCTTCGATGATTACTGGTATGAGAGTAGGCCTTGGTGTCGGATGGGCATCAATAGTGGCAGCGGAACTCGTAGGGGGAAGTGGTACTGGTTTGGGATATTTCATCATGGCGATGTATGAGGTTGGTGGGAGGCTGCCCGAAATAATCTCGGGAATTATAATGATCGGAATTATTGGTTTCATCATGAGCGAAGGGATTCTGTATTTGCAGAGGAGGTTGTTAAGATGGACCTAAGTAGCGAGTATTTCTGCTTGGAAAATGTGAGCAAAACCTACGACGGGTTTTCTGCCCTCGATGGGGTCAGCTTTACGGTCGACGCAGGTGAGTTCGTTTGTATTATAGGGCCTTCCGGCTGTGGAAAGACAACACTTCTAAAGCTTATAGCCGGGCTTGAGAAGCCTACAAGTGGAAGTATCAAAATGGATAACAAGGTAATTACAGGTCCCGGAAGCGACAGGGGGATGATATTTCAAGAATACGCCCTCTTCCCCTGGAGAACGGTTATGGGTAACGTAGAATTTGGATTAGAGCTCAAATGCTTGAAAAAAAATGATATGCGAAAGATAGCTGAAAAGTACATCGATCTGGTGGGGCTTGCGCAGTTCAAAGACAGTTACCCAAACGAGCTGTCTGGGGGGATGAAGCAGAGGGTTGGAATCGCCAGGGCGCTTGCGAACGATCCCACTATAATTCTTGCTGATGAGCCGTTCGGTGCTCTTGATGCTCAGACGCGAAATCAGATGCAGGAAGAATTCTTACGAATATGGCGGGTAGAGCACAAAATGATTTTATTCGTTACACATAGTGTCGATGAAGCGATGTTTCTTGCCGATAAGATCGTTCTGATGTCAGTTCAAAATAAAAATGTGAGAGAGATATTAAAAATCGAACTGCCGAGGCCGAGAGATCGTACAGACTTTGCGTTTACGCAACTAAGGAATGAAGTGCTCAAGAAGATACGAGAGGAGGTAGTTTTCAATTGAGTTCTACGCTTACGTGCTTCTCAACCGACAATGATAAAAGTGTGCAGAAGCTCTCATTATGGACTAGAACTATCGCAATTATAAAATACGGATATCTTCTAATCTCACGTGAGTACCCTCACGCTTCTGAAGCACCATGTTCAC
>DASPRZ010000052.1:0-5086 GCA_035624185.1 Candidatus Acidiferrales bacterium | reverse complement strand
TATCGTATACACCTGATAATAAATGAAAGCGGGTGGAAGAGGATATCCCCTTATTTTTACGTTGTAAGGCAACGCGAGTGATCACTAAACTTCATGCTGAAGTGAATCGGATTTAGCCGGACGGATAGGTCACTTCGTTCCAGTCTATCTTTGCAAATGGCGTGATGCGATGCACCATTGAGTGTGTGCGGTCAATTATATGTACAACCTCCCACCCTCGCATAGTGAGATAATCGGAGATAATCCGGCGGTTGCATCTGGTATACAGCAGCTCGGCACACATGTATGTCGTCCGTTTCTTCTTCGCTAATATCTCTAGTTTGGACAGCGCTTCGGAGAAATCATCACTTAATGCATAATCAGCATAGTTTCTGAATCCCCTCACTTTCCATGCGGCATTGGGCGACTGTTCGAGAGACCTATGCCGAAAGCCACCAAGCCCCGTGCCCATCCATTCGTACTCAATACCCGAACACGGCAATACCACGTCAAGAACCTCCTTATTAAAATGAGGGTTGGCACGGGAACACGGTACACTACGCACGTCCGACACAGCTTCGATGTCATAGGTCAATAACACTTCTAAAAACTGTTCTAGCGTGCGGTTGGAATGGCCGATAGAAAAAATTCTTAACGATTGGATATTTTTCTGCGAAAAAATCGATCTCACAGATATCAGATTATAATTTGATCTTATTAGCCGTATTTGTGCTGTTTTAAATTTTGCGAACTTGAGCTTTGTTATAAATATGAGTTTAACAGGCTAACCGGCTTTTTGCTTTGAAGAGTCACCACCCTATTACATTTGTATGCAGTTATCGTAATATTTTTACCAGTCCATTGCAACTTATATTCGAAATGGATATAGGCTACGTCGTAACCTCATTTCCAACACTTTCCGAGAGCTTTGTGTTAAATGAGGTCTTAGAGTTAATGAAAAGAGGTGTAAATGTTCACGTTTTCTCGTTATCCGAGCCGGAGCGGAACAAATCGAACAGCGATGTTTTAAACTCTAAACTTTTTCAAAACAGAGTTCATACTTTTAAAGGCTCATTGATGATGAAAGGTTTGAGCTTGCTACGCTCTGACATATATATCAGAGCCAAATATTTTATAAATTTGATACGAAGGGAGGGCCTGCAGCTCGACCTGATCCACGCACAATTTGCTGCAGGTCAGTCCTATGTGGCATCGAAAATAGCTGGAGCGCTAACTCTCCCTCATTCAATAACAGCGCATGCTAGCGACTTGTACAGTTCCAAATTCAGAGACGCATCAAGAAGACAGATGTTAAAGGCAGACGCCGTTGTAACCATCTCTGACTACAATGCAGACTATATCAGAAGTCTCAACATCAGTCCAGAGAGGGTTCATGTGATACGGGCGGGAGTTAATACGAAGAAGTTCAGCCAGCGGCCTAAAAACTCCATCAAACGACATACATTACTAAGCATCGGCAGATTGGTTGAAAAGAAAGGACTTATATTCTCAATAAAAGCGGTAAAAAACCTGCAGGAAAAATACCCCGAACTTACGTATAGAATTGTGGGATCGGGACCCCTCGAGCAAACATTGAAAGACGCTGCTCAAGGGTTAAATGTTCAATTTTCTAAGGGAGTCTCAGATGATGAGCTCATCCAACTGCTTAATGAGTGCGCTGCCTTTGTCCTCCCATGCATAATAGCTCAAGATGGAGACCGTGATGGGATCCCCGTGTCACTCATGGAGGCTATGGCGTGTGAGGCGCCCGTCATATCAACGTACGTTTCTGGCATACCAGAGCTCATTGAACCTGGAAAAGAGGGCATACTTGTTGAACAGAGAAACGTATGCGAGCTAGAAAGAGCGGTAGAATTTGTGCTTCAGAATCAGAACGTTACTTATATGGGGGTGAATGCTCGAAAAAAGGTTGAAAGATGCTACGATATTGAGAAAAACATACCGAAATTAATCGAAGTATTTGAGAGCCTCATTTAACATCTATGGGTGTAATGAGAGGAGCCAAGAGTATTCAAATTAAATTAATCGAGCGGAATAACAAGAGTGTGATGCACATCAAGCGTGGATGAAGGCCCTAGGAGAACTCGAAAAGAAATAGACATCACGGATTATTAGATTATTAGTATGTTTAGAGAGAAGATTGAAAACATCAACGAAACTGCTTCGTGTATTTTCTACTATGTCGGAAGAGCCGTAATCAGAGATGAAGCTTATCTTTTATAAGATTATATTGATCAAACGTGTGTCCAAAGAACAAAGAGTCTATGGCACAGTGGCGAGATACTTGTAAGACAACGTATGAAGAAGTTGCGTTCGGCAACAGGGCGTTTAGCGCATTTCGGAAGGCATTACGGCATGGAAAATTAAAACTCGAAACGAGTGACAATGTGATCAAGATTAGGAGAAGACGCGTCTCGTGAAAATCTTAGTAACCGGTGGATGTGGGTTTTTAGGCTCTCATATATGTGAGCACTTCAAAAAAATGGGTGAGGAAGTTGTATCTTTCGACAACCTCACTAAATATGAGCTATTGCGCACAGGGTACGATGCGGAAGGCGCAAGACTGCATAATTGGAACACGTTGAAAGAAATGGGCGTCTCTCTCATACATGGAGACATCCGGGATATTGAGCAGTTACAGGGTGTCATGAGAGACTGTGATTATGTCGCTCACGCGGCAGCTCAGCCTGCGATGACCATCTCGGTCGAATATCCTGAACTCGACTTTACTTCTAACGTAGTGGGGACGTTTAACGTGCTTGAGAGCACGAGACGATACGATGTCCCGGTCGTTAACTGCTCGACGATTCACGTGTATGGAAACCAAATAAACGAGACGATAAAAGAGGAAGAGCTACGATTCTTGAGAGAGCCACCGACTATCGATGAGACGTATCCTACAATGCAAGGCAATATCACGCCGCTCCACGCCTCTAAGCGATCTGCAGAGCTGTATGTGCAGTCGTACATAGACACATATGGAATTGAGGCGGCTACCTTTCGCCTAACGGGAATGTATGGCCCGAGGCAATTTGGTGGAGAGGATCACGGCTGGGTGGCTAATTTTGTGATACGCACAATCCTAAGGCTGCCAATGAAGGTATTTGGCACCGATAAGCAGGTGAGAGATATTTTGTACGCGTCCGATGCCAGCGCCGCCTTTGAATCGTTTTATAGGCGACGAGTGCCTAGTATCTATAACATCGGTGGGGGGTTGCATAACACCGTGTCTATAGCAGAGAGCTTGGAGTTCATACGGAAAACTACTGGTATCGAGCAAACTATTAGCTATGAAAACGCGAGAGTCGGGGACTTATGGTACTTTGTAAGCGATATTACAAAAGCCAGAAAAAATTTGAAGTGGGAGCCACGTATATCCAACGAAGAGGGCCTAAAAATGATGATAGAGTGGGTGCGGGCTAACATCGATTTATTTAGAGGGAAAAACGAATGAAGGCAGTGATCTTGGCCGGAGGAAGGGGAAAAAGGCTCAAGGAGACGACGAATTCATCTAACAAATGTATGCTTGAGATCGACAATAAGCCAGTCCTGGAATACAACCTTGATCGGGCTTTGGAGATGGACGTAGACGAAATTGTGATGGTGGTGGGGTACCGAGCAGAGGACATAATTAACAGGTATGGAACGGGTAGAAACGGCGTAAGAATACGTTACGTGATTCAGGGGGAACAGAAAGGATTAGTTCATGCCATTGAATGCAGTAAAGACGCGATAGAGAAAGATGATTTTTTCCTGCTATTGGGCGATGAGGTGTTGATAAACAGTAGGCATAAAGAGATGACAAGAGAGTTCCTCGACAACGATCTTTTCGCGGTGTGCGGCGTATGTGTGCAGCAAGACAAAAACAAGATCGGCAGAACGTATGCTGTACTTGTAAATGACGAGGGCAGGGTGTATAGACTCATAGAAAAACCAAAAAAGCCCCTCAATAGTCTGCAAGGAACCGGGAACTGCATCTTTAAAAACGAAATACTTCGATACATAGAAAGAACGCCAATCCATCCAGAAAGGGGCGAAAAAGAGCTTCCTGACTTGATTCAGTGTGCTGTGGATGATGGACAGTTAGTCAAGATATTTCACATATGCGATGCGTATACTAATGTAAACTCAATAGAAGATTTACAGGAAGCAGAGCAAATTTTAAAAGCGTAACGTGATTTTTTAGCACTCTGATATTTTAGTATCCTCATGGGCACATTTATCCGCTGTGTCCCGCTAGATCGATTATGAGCACATGAGGGCACGTAAACATGGCCCGGTGGTAATGCAAATCACAGGGGTATAGCTTGTTGTTATACATTGAAGATCCAGTCGTGTAAACAACTTCATCATCGCTAATTTGATTGTCATGATAACTATAACAGGAAAGATTAAGAAAATAGGCTTACACAAGCTAATAGAGAATTAAAATTTACTTGTTGTCCATCTAGTGGAATCATGCTGTCTGGAGCTAATAGGTGAGAACATGTGAACTCCATAAATGAGAGAATGAAAGAAGAAGTGATTAAATACTTAAAGAATGAGGACACTGCGCCATTGATTTTAATTGGTGACGTCATAGAGGCTCTTGCAAATCTTCCTACTGAATGTGTAGATGTCATTGTTACTTCTCCGCCATATTGGCAACAGCGAGATTACAAAGTTGAAGGTCAAATAGGGCGAGAAGCTACCCCTAGAGCATATGTTCAAAAACTACTCTCAATTTCAAATGAATTGAAGAGAGTGCTTAAAGACACGGGATCGTTTTTCCTTAATATTGGAGATAAGTACAACAGCAAGAAAAAGCAGCTTCTAATGATTCCCGCTCGTCTTACTATTGCCATGCAAGATAGTGGATGGATTTTACGAAATCAAATCGTCTGGTACAAGCCCAACCATATGCCATCGTCATTAATTGACAGGTTTTCTAACACGTGGGAGCCTGTCCTCTTCTTCGTAAAAGACACGGAGACTTACCTAGCTCCTGAATATTATTTCAATCTAGACGCCATTCGAGTTGAGCACAAGAGTAAAGACGCGGAGACGGACAACACCGTACATATTCCCTCAGGACTTCCATTGATAG
>DASPRZ010000044.1:0-11004 GCA_035624185.1 Candidatus Acidiferrales bacterium | reverse complement strand
AAGTTTGATTGAAAAGTAGTTAGTACATCAAGTAAAAAATTCAAATCCTGACTGTTTAGTTGTTATTTGAGCGCGTGCGTTGCATCATAACAAAGAATGTGCTTTTTAATCAAAACACCTTTCACAGAAGTAAGCAATGTGATGATTCCCGACGTCCCTAGTAACTCGCACTTTTAATACTTTACCTCCCATTTTCAAATGAAGCCTGCCGCAAGAGGAGCACTTTTTAGGTTTTATGGCGTCTATTAAATTTGGAATTAGTTTAAAATTACACTGCATCTCTTGATTACCAAAGTCATTTACTGTTAAGGTACTAGCACTTTTGCTACTGTAGCGGGGGTGTTCATCACTTGGATGGTGTACGGATTCCTGAACGCGACTCACAAATTCATAAAATAAGTCTAATGCATCATAGCTAAGTTTAAGCACTTTCTTTGATTTAATTTCGGTATACCAGCCACAGATTGGACATTTGCCCTCGATAAGCTCTTCATCATTAATACACTCAGTGCAGCGTGGACATTCGAACTCCATAAAACACTCCTATTGGTAGATCTAGTGTTAATTTAAAGTAACATCACAGCAACAGAAATTACGGTAGTCCATAACCCGTCGTCTGTAACTACAGCCGATTTTGAAATGTTAAAGGTTTTTTTAGGTTCTGATTCAGTCCATGTATTATACATACTCGACGCTAATTTCTCGGCGTATTTGCCGGATACATCACTTGTCTCACCGAAAGCGTGGTGCTCTGAAATATAGCCAAATTCTTCTTCGCCGTTAGGAACGGCACATCCGAGGGAAGCGGAAATTCTTCTGTTTGGTTCATTTGACGAATTTCTTGACATAACACAAAAGACCACTTCTCCGGGGTTTAATTCATTTAACCCTGTGCTTTTATCAATTATTTGGCAGTTTGGAGGCAATATTGAACTTACCATAACTAAATTAAATTTTTCAATTCCAGCGTCTCGTAGAGCCATCTCGAAACTCTCTAGGTTTTCTTTATGTCTTCCAGCACCATTTGTAAAAAATATTTTTCTCGGTAATAATCTCATCTTGACTATCACGCTCCCGTCGATATGTTATTTTTGTTATATAGTAAAGCATATCACTTTGTAAGTATTGTAAACGCATATGCAAAGAATGTTACTCGAAATAATAACTTTGATAGCAGCAGTAGCCGTTTTTACGGTTTTGTTGCTCGCCGTAAGTCTGGCAGGCATTGGATCATTGGGCTATGTACTTGTTATACTAGCATTCCTCATAGTTATAAGCATCGCTGGCGTCAAGATCGCAAACTACGAAGTAGCTTCAGGGTAATATACTTTTAGTTAGTTGTATATGCTATCTTCTTTGATTGTTGCATTTTTGAATGATGTAACTACTCTAGGTGGAAACTATGGACGTCAAAACAAACAGTATCCAGCTGAACACAAATCCCGGTGTTGATGTTATCGATATAACGGATAAAGTCCGCCACGCGTTAAGCGAAAGTGGATTGAATAATGGCATCGTCACCGTGTTTGTTCCTGGATCCACAGCATCTGTCACTACTATCGAATATGAATCTGGACTAGTAGTCGACATAAAGAGGGCATTCGAGAGGATCGCTCCGCGAGATATTCATTACGACCACGATTACAGATGGCAGGATGGTAATGGACATTCGCACATTCGGGCATCACTACTAGGACCGAGCATAACTGTTCCGTTTGCAAGGGGGGCGTTAATGCTCGGAACGTGGCAACAGATTGTCTTTGTGGAGCTTGATGTGAAGCAAAGAAATAGAACTGTAATAATCCAAATCATCGGGAACTAACGAGGCTTATTTCGAATTGTAGTCGTGCCGCTCTTTCGATGGCTTCCGTTAGGATAAATGCCTCTTCGAGATCTGCTCCTATAGTAAGAGAACCATGATTTGCCATAAGCACTCCTTTATGACCTTTTAACCCCTCAGATATTAGTGTACCTAATTCTGTGCTGCCTGGTTTAGCATAGGGAATAACAGGCACGAAGTTCAAAAGTTCTCTACATTCAACCTCGATAGGACTAATGCCGCGCTTAAGGCACGCAAGAATGGTTGCATAATGTGAGTGGACGTGAATTATAGCTTTTGCGTCACTCGTTCGATATATTGCAAGATGCGTGAGCAGCTCACTTGATGGTTTTGCACCTTCAACATGGTGCCCTTCAATCGTTATAACTGATACTTGGCCCTCTTTTATCCTGTACTTAGGAACTTTCGAGGGAGATAAGTAGATGATATCCTCCTCTCTAATGCTCACATTTCCGCTTAACGATGACGTAAAGCCTTTTTCGTAAAGCATCTTCATATAAGTCGTAATTTCGTGTTTCAACATTACCACCGATTGTAGATGTTAAGGAAGCAGTCACAATGCACGTGTCAAAAAGAGAAGGGGTACATTATGCTATTCATTTTTTCAGAGTTTGATACCATTATGATCACACCATGTTCGGCCAATTGAGCAATGTTTTTTAGGTGGCAACGTATTCATAACATTGAACAATTAACTTAATGTTGGCATTGTTCAGTAGCATACGTTACTTTAAACTCTCTTTTTCTTTTATATCTCCATCAGCGGCCTAACTTTAGAACATTGACCATAATTACCACTATCATCCCTAATCCAACCATTTTGATTATTGATATGATATAGTTTCGTTTCGATATGAAGCCTGAGTAAAACCCCAACAATGCGAGCGCTATAAGACTTAAAACAATTGACATAATTGGTGAGCCAGTTGAAAGAAGATATGGCGATATTGGAACCAAACTTCCAATGAAACTCGATACTCCGTGCGCAGCCGAATCCCGCATGATCTTCTTCCTCGTTAAGGACTCGACGTACGTGTTTTCTAGTTTCCTCAGCAGTGACTTTTCTGTGGCTGTGAGCTTTCCATACTCCACAGCACTCTCAGCTAGGTATGCACCTAGGCTGTTTGTCATAGCCAATGCGATCGCACCACCTAGCGCAGCGCCGACCACAATAGAATTTTTAACGTTCCCTATGGAAACACCAATAATTATGCCAAGTGTAGCAAGTAATCCATCAACAGATCCGAGGATTATATATCTTCCTTCTTCTATGTTGAAATTCATAAGATTTTAAAAACGTGCCTCTCCTTAGTTGATGAGCTGCATTGATGACAAGCGCCAATTCAAGTATATGGTTCCCGCTCATCTATCATGAAGCGTTTCTTCTTCTTCAACAATTTTTTTTCCCGCCGCAATTTCATCGACGCTGTGGACAACTCCCCCAAGGTTCTCAATTACGCGTGCGACCATATCATAGCTAATGTCTGAGCCTTCAATAGTTATTTTAACATTTTCCGTCTGTTGGTCGACTTCATATAAGCTTAAATTTACTCCATCAACATTGTCTACGTCACTAAGATCATTTGCCAGTTGAATAACGGTCGGTTCGTGAGGCTTTAAGACATCCAAGACAAGTCTCTTGATTTGGGACATATTTGTGATCATCACCGTGTTTGGGTATTTAATTTTCTCGTTTATAATGCTATTTATACTTAGATCTCAATTCTTGAATCGCCGTAAGCCACCGCGAAGCATTTCTTACAAGATATTGCATCTTAATCTGTTGAGCTCCTCGGCTGAATTCTAAAGTGATCTTTCTTCCTTCTATACTTACATTTGTCACATCAGTGATGTTAATAAGATACGCCCGTCCTGAAAAATAAGGCCTAAAATATAGAGATCCCTCAAAAAGGTTAACCTCTCCAGGCCTATTAAATGTCGTTAAAAATCGGTTTATGCTCTCGTTTCTTACGTTTATCAAAACTGCACTAAAGTTGTGCAAGATAGGTTTAAGGTGGGCAGCCTTTTTTATATTCACTCCGTCGTAAACATCGCCTATGGATCGTTCGCGCACGATCGCGCGAGCACTTGAAAGAAGGAATATTGCAGTCCCTCCAACGAGCATAATAGTAAATATTAGTGTTAGAATTATGACAAGTAATATCCCAGAAAGCACATTTATCATTCCTATCGCTAGTCTATGATGTTAATTAGCCACCTGGTAAATAAAGATTAATGATTTTATAATTAAAAAAAGATGCAGTAGGCGAATTCTGTACGAACGAAATTGAAAAGCATTAAATTCGAGGGATTGTTTTTTTTTAGTTTAATCCACAAATATGAGCGCGGTGAAGATACAAAGTACCCTGCAGATTTTTATTTTTTTATCATATTATAATCTAAAATACCAGTGAGATTCTTTATTAAAATGTTTTGGCAATATATTCTTGATAAGTGCTCTGTCGAAAGCTTAATAGGTAATATTTTATGATGTCAGGGTGTAATTAAGCTAATGCTCGAAATACGTACGCGTAAGCTAATGCTTGAAATACGTAGAAAATTCTTGCATATATTTCTCGGCATCATTTTTTTTTGCTTGCTAATTTTTTTCCCTAAGGACACCGTACTCTTGTTCATTCTTGTCATAATTTTTGGAGGGCTGATCTCGGCGTATCTTTATGCAAAGTATGATTTACCCATCCTCAAGTGGGTATCCACGACACTTGACCGACCGAGCAAATTTCCCTTTAGAGGTGGGATTATGTTCTTGATCGGATGTTTTGTAGCTGTTTTATTTTTCAGCAGCTTTTATGCGGCACTCAGTATTTTGATCCTTTCAGTCGGGGATGGAATTGCCGCAATAGTGGGTCACTACTTAGGCAAGCACAAAATTGTCAAAAATAAAACGTTGGAGGGCACGACAGCATTTTTTATCACAACGTTAATCGTACTAATATTTTTTTTACCAACATCCAAGGCTTTTTTCGTGGCACTCATAGTTGCCCTAGTTGAACTTACAACACCCCAATACATCGATGACAACATTACAATACCGCTAGTCAGCGGAATATTGCTATCTATTTTATAATCCAATTAATGAAATATTCCTAGTTTATTCATCATGACATGCAAGTTCGAGCCATGCATTAATTAGTATATTTTAGAGCAAATAAGAACACAACTGTTTATGCGCTTTAAATCATACTTCATTGAATATTCAACAAGTGATGTATCAAATGCGTTCTAAATCAGACATCCATTAGCTTGTCCACTAATTAGGATGATCAACGCACATAGAAATGGTGATTAGTGGCGGCTGAAGTTGTAAACAATTGCGATAAATAATCCCGGTTTTAATTTACTTCCGTCGACTAACCATCTAAAAATCTTCATTTGGAGATCCAGGACAGTAGTGATTGAAACTATCAGGGGCCATCTCCTTAATCAAACTTAAAGCTCTGAGCATCTTACGATCTACAACTTCTTCAGGATTGTCTAAAAATAGCCCAAGCACAACTGAATGAGCGATGTTGTCAAGGACATCGCGGGGTATGTTTAATTGACCATCTTGAGTAATCTCAGAGAGGATAAGTGATATTTCAAAAGCACAGTCCATGATTCTTTCGACACCAATCATATTTATTCGTTCACTGATATTTTGGACTTCGGTTTTTAAAACAGCTGTTGGTCCCTCGACAACCGGGATTCCAAGGCTTGAGTACGTCCGATCAAACTCGTTTTGAATGAGTAAATATAAATGCTCGCAATGACCTCCAGTGCTTGAATTTAGGGTACAATCATCGTTGCATAGCGTATCATAATGGGGGGTAATCCCTCGTGCTTTGTATGCATCCATTTTGTATTTGTCGCACATGAACATACAACTGATAGTATGTCGTCGTTACTATAAATCTGCTTCACATAAGGCTATCACAATTGCTAAAATATAACTATAAAAAAAATCGTTAACCAAAAATATAATCATGTTAAAAATTTTTGAAAGATACACGGAAAATATTTAATATTTGGGTTATTCTAAATGTTGAATAGTAATAATTAAAAGTATTGACAAATAATCGGGGATAACCTTGCCCTTCACATTTTACAAGTACTTCGACTCTGCAGTTAATAGTTTGGATGCAACGTCATACCATTTCGATTTATTAAAAACAGCAAAGACGTACAATGAAGCATATGCAAATGCTAAGGCTTTGATATTTGAAGCCAAAAGCGTGCTTGATAGCCTCGCAGCTACAATGAATGACTTATTTGATCTCGGCATCGTAGAGTCACACGTTTTTCTTAATGATGATTTCATAGAGAAGCTGGGTTCACAGACAAAATTCCCCGAAATTCAAAAAAAGCATACAAAAATTATTGATGATTCTATGTACAATTGTTTGATTTCAAGGGAAAGTTACTTCTGGAAGCTCAGGACGCATCTTGCAATGAATTTCATGTTTTTTGAGGTTGCTCCAAATCAGTATTTACTGTCAGATGAACCAGGAATCTATTCGTTCAACCCAGGAGTTGAAGCTATTGGATTTTGCGAGTCGCTCCTCCAAAGTCTGAGATATGTTTTTTGCATTTTCAACGAACTACTTGAAGACGTTTTGTTATTAACAGAGAGGGCAGAAGCTTAGATGGGTTCTTAGACGGTGTTGACATCAAAGGTGTATGAACATACAGTCTAGAGTCATCTTTGAACGCACTAATAACGAGCAAGTCGGTGACAGAATGGATAATAGGCGGAATAAAGATGAATATGCCATCGTTGTTGATGAGCTCTTGAAACAGTACGGAAAGCTTACGGCAGTGAACAAAATATCGTTTAAGATACCCTTCAGCGAAATATTTGCCTTCTTGGGTCCTAATGGGGCTGGTAAAACGACAACTGTAGAGATGCTCGAATGTTTGAGAAAACCCTCAAGTGGGTCAGCGCACATATTAGGACTAGACATAAGCAGAGATCAAAATGAAATTCGGAAGCGCATTGGAGTCCTCCCACAAGAGTTCAATACTTTTGACAGGTTGACCGTACGAGAAAACTTACAGTACTTTGCGGCACTCTACGACCGAACGAAGAGCATCGACGACCTTATCCGTGACGTTGATCTTGTGGATAAAGCTGACACACAGTATAAAGACTTATCGGGAGGCCTAAAGCAGCGCGTTGGCGTTGCGATAGCCCTAGTCAACGATCCGGAAGTCGTTTTTCTAGATGAACCCACGGAGGGATTAGATCCTAAGTCACGAAGAGGAGTCTGGGATGTCATAAAAAATCTCCGTGATCAGGGTAAGACAGTGTTTCTTACAACGCACTACATGGAAGAAGCAGAGGCGTTAGCAGACACTGTTGCCATAATACTGGGCGGAACCATTAGGGCTATGGACTCACCTGCTAATTTGGTTAATCATTACAGCTCGCGTGGTACTCTTATCATACATGGAGGAGGATCACTCGCATTTGAAGTAGTGAAGATCAAGTGGAATAATTCAAAACTTGAAAATGGTAATGTGATTGTTCCTCTGACGGAAAAGAGCGATCTTAATGAGATCGTAGAGCTTCTAGGTCGTAAAAGTATTACATTTGAGGAACTAGAAATGAAACGATCAACTTTAGAAGATGTTTTTCTCAACATCACAGAAAAGGAGTTGGGGACTGAAATCTGATTAAGAGTATTATCATGTAGCCATCACTATTGGATGGGTGCACATCGATTAGAAAGTTTCGAAAACAAGCAAAATAAAAATAGAAGAAAAAGGAGCTTGATTAAGCTCCTGCATAATATAAGATTCCTTTTCCTCCGTCGCCGCGATCTCCCTGATAGACTTTAACGTTGTACGTCGTGCCATCGTATTCTAGCTGGTCATCTTTCTGGTAAATGAAGCCTGGAAGCCAATATCCAATCTTACCCAGTACGACAATTTCACCTTTTGTCATTTGAGCCCCTACACGGCTTTCAGCGTCGCCTTCTACGATGATTTTGCCTCCGTTTGCGTGTATTCCTGCTTGAAGTTCCACGTTGCCTTTGACGACTATCTCGCCGCCCAGCATAAACTCTCCTATGTCGCTTCCGGCACTGCCACCTACAATGATTTTGCCGCCTTTCATGCCGCGCCAGTCGCCTCGGTAGTTAGCGCCAAGATAATCTCCAGCGTTGCCGTCAATGATGAGCTCTCCGCCTTGCATGCTAATTCCAGCATAATTGCCGGCATCACCGTTGACTTTTATCCAACCTCCAGTCATCCAACCGCCGACGTAGCTTCCCACTGATCCTTTGACAAGGATCTTACCGGCTGACATCCGCATGCCGATGTACTTTACTTTTGGGACTGAGCCGTCAATCACTATTCCGATTTCACTGGGATCGAGATCCGATTCTCCTGTCACGTCGAAATAATCTCCGAGGGCATAAGTCCTGTTGCCCTCGTATATCTCAGTTGCCCTGATATCCTCAAGCGTCTTCCTAGCAAAGTTGTCGGGAGTGATGTTATCAGCATCGAGGAACAAATACTCTTTTTCCTTGGGCTTTAAGATGATCTTTTTCATCTTACTGCACCACCTCTGGCTTGATCTCAAGACTGTCGCGAACGTACGCATCCTGAACAGGGTAATTATTCATCGTCACACTGTAGAATCTGAGGAACTTACTTTCGATATCATGCATGACCTTTGGATCTATCGTTCCGTTCATTGCATTGACCCAGATAGTTCGCTTGTTACCCTTACTGACCACCTCACCATCTAAGACAACGATATCGCCGCCCTTTATGGTGCAGGCGGTATTGGTAAACGCCTTTTGTATCCCGATAGGATCAGTTGTGGGATCCATTGTCTTAGGATTGTAGTTCAGCACGGCAACATCAGCGTCTGCACCAACGCCGAGGTGCCCCTTCGTGTCGCCCAAGCCAAGGGCTCTCGCAGGTCCTGCGCGCGTTGACTTGGCGATATCATAAAAGTCAAACACTCTCGACAATCCACCTATGTTGACCCTGTCTGGTACCCACTTGTGTAGTGTCTCTAAACGCTCGAGACGTGCTTGGTTGGACATAAGCCAGCTGATGATCTTCGGATAGCTCCTGAATGGCCCTGCATTCGGATGATCAGTCGTGATAAAGGTCCGCATCGGGTCATCGATCATAAGAGCGAGTTCAAGCCCTATAGCCCACTGGATCCCGCAAACGTGTATTTTTGGACTGTACACGTATGGCACAACTCCGGAAGCGGTCTCCAGCTCGACGTCCGAGTTCACCCATTTGAGGTGGTTAGTGTTGTGAAGGTAGTACTCTAGCGGGCCGTCAGCTGTCATTGTCGTTGTCTCGTCGAGTGTGACGAAGCCAACATCGACGGTCATGTTCTTGTTCTTATTTATACTGTCCGCGATCTTGTCTGCACCACTCTCAAAGTCCTTCCACGTCGTTCCAGCATATGCATGGAACTGCATATGCGCGAAGTTTATCACCTGATCCCTGAGTTCTTTGTTGTGTGGCATCACATTTTCTAGGAGCTTTATTGAATCAAGCGTTGTCGTGTAGTTACCTGGGTGCCCTAGGTTGTTGCAGTGCAGATGAATCGACGTAGGAAGTTTTAGCGCCTCGTTTGCCTCTGCAAGTCCCTTTATTATATCCAAAGGCGTTACATCAAAGTACGGAACAGAGTCCGTAACTTGGATACAGTTTAATCCCCATCCCCACGCTTCCGATCCGCCTGGGTTTACGAGCTTGACACAGTACCCTTTTGTGGCGTTTAGCATCCACGCAATAAATGCATTGAGTTTATCTTGGTCGCCGTTTTTTATGTACTCCATTGCAAGCCAGTTGTTGCCGAGCAATGTATAGGCTGACTGATCAATCAGCGGGGTGTCCAATATCTCTTCATGGGTGTGCCTCGCAAGTAATGGTGGCATAGCAGCCTCGTTGACTTGCGTATACCCCATCTTTGAGTAGAGATAACCCGTCTCAAAGGTGGAGGGGACTGAGAAGCCGCCTCCTGATCGTGTCATCTTCCCTCGGCGTGAGGTGTTGAAGAGCTTATCTTCTGGCCTCATTAAACGGCCTGAATTCACTTTAGGCCCTGCGACGTGGGCGTGTATATCGATACCGCCAGCCATTACGACTTTGCCGCTTGCATCGATAACTTTCGTAGTCGCGGACACTTTGTCTACGATCTTGTTGTCTCTAATGGCAATATCCATGACATCGCCGTTTACACCATTCTTTGGATCGTAAACGTATCCATTTTTGACTAGTATTTCACTCAAGTTCTTTCACTCTCCGTCTAATTATGTGGCCTTCTGTAATAAGCTGTCAAACGAGGGCGCAGTTACTCTGACTGCTGGTTTTTCTTCGGCTCTCTCACGGATCACACTAGGAGTGCCTTTAAGCTCTTTTACCCTTTCGTGGATCCTTTCGATGATCTCCTTGTCGGTTAATATGCCTTCAGGAGGCTCGACAAATTTTCTCATCCTGATTGGCACGTTATCCATACGATAAGCACTGCCTTCATCCTCGGCCCCAACCATTGCACTTGGTATATGAACAGTGGCAATTTCAGTTGTTGGCGTGGCGTGCGGGTCGACTGAGATCAGAGGAATCGAAGCGAGCCTCTTAACCATATCTATAGGGAAATGTGCTCCGGGATCTGCCGCAATGACGAGCGCTGCGTCTACTTCATTGTGCATGAGTAAATCTGTTGTTGACGATTCGCCTGGATTATATCTTGGATACCCGCGTGCAAAGTCAACAGCGTATGGAAATCCGCATTCCCACAGCGAAACTTGATTTGCGCCCGTTACATTGTAGTGCCCTCTCATGGGCATGATCAAAAACTTAGTGTACTTGTTAAGGTCTGTGGTTACCTTTATCGCAATGTCGATGTTTCTGTGTTTTCCGCGCGTCTGAGTCAAGCCCATGCCGAAGAAGATTATGCCGAATCTCGAATCTTTCATCAACTGAGCGACCTTTTCGATTTCCTTCCTGGGGATACCGGCAACCGACTCTGGGAGCGGTTCCCCTCTAAGGGCCACGCGAAGCGCGTCCATCAGCTCGTAGTCACGACCTTGCTCAGGCTGAAGGAAAACGTCAGCCTTTTGAGCGGTTTCAGTGTTTCTCACATCAAGTACTATTTCTGTACGATCTGATTTACCACGTCCAGTGAAGAA
>DASPRZ010000043.1:0-31373 GCA_035624185.1 Candidatus Acidiferrales bacterium | reverse complement strand
AAGGTCACGCTATCAGAAAAAGCTTGCTTCGAGAGTAACCTATATGCACAAAGCGGAAAGGTAAAGCATGAAAACATGTATGGGCGCATCGCATAGATCGTACTGGGCCATCTTAAACTCTCAATCATATTTTTTCGCTTTCATGCCTTTGCCGCGTGCAACGTGTTGTAGGGAATGTCCATCACCCGTGAAACGGCCGACCACGATAACTCCTTGCCCGATACTCGTCAACTTTCGCCAGTTAATCTCTCGGAAGGGTCTGCTGATGTGTTTTCACCTCATTGCGTGCTTTATGACTCGTTCATTATGTGATACATCAATCGTCTCTCAGCTTTCCTCAGATGCACATCCAACGTGGAAATCGCAAGGCCGAGTCTTTCGGCAAGTTGTGCAATGGTTATCTTCTTCGGGACATCATAGTAGCCGAGGGTATATGCCATCATGACGGCTCTCCGTTGCTTTTCTGTCAGACGGCTAATCGGTGAATGAGGAGAGAATTTTGCATCCGTAAGTGAGACCACTCTATAACGGACACCTGCACCCTCAACTGTCTTAAGCAACGCTCTCACCTGCTTCGCACTCCCAAGAAACGTAATTTTTATCTTTCTATTCCTTACTTCATACGGCAGAGAGAAATATCCTCCACCTACAGTGAGATCAGGCCCTCCGCGAATGGGCTGTGCTGGTTTGACCTTAATGAAATAGGTGTAACGTTCTCTCCCTCCCTCCTTTTCACGATCGAGAAGTTGTGCTTCAATCAGGTCATCACGGAATATGTCCTCGATCGTGATGTTTGGCTGGTTAAACTCTACTCTTAGTATCATAGCGACATCCTTCTGACCGAACCTGAGAAAGTGCAGGACTTCCGCTGACGTTATTTTTTGCAACGGTTTTTCAGGAAATAATTTACTGAAGGCTCTGCTGGAAATTTCCACGATGAGTCTGCGCATAAGATAAAGGCTATAATGATAGTCTATAAAGTTTCTGCTAAAAAACACGAAGATATTCGCCACAATCTAAATAGTCTTCGTGCCTGATAGCGTGGGTAGAGGTAGGGGTCGATTAAAATTGATCGAGAGAGTGAGTGGCGAGGAGCGATATGAGATGACCATAAGATCGATGAAAGACGATATGACTCGTTCGATGAAACGAGACGCGGCTTCTACCCTCGAAGTTTCGAAGGAGATAAAAAATGGGACAAAACATAACCAAGACTGCTCAGGACAACATCAACGTCATCCGGAAATTCTGGGAGGCACTTCACCACCCCAGCCCTGCCTCGTTGGAGACCATGACTAAGCTAATGGATGAGAATATTGATTGGGAGGTGGTTCCCATGAATATGAAACACCGGGGAATAGACGAGATGAGGCAGCTCATTGAGGGCGCTTGGGCGCACTGGGCTGAGGGGGGCCGAAACGAGATCACGAATGCATTTGCCAGTGAAGAGTGGGTCTGTCTTGAATGGACTGCTCGCCACACGATTCCAAAAGAGAGCGGCGCGATGACAAAAGAGATACAGCATCTGAATATCAAGATAACCCCTGAGGGGCAAAAAATCGAGATAAGGGCCATCTCCGTTTTCCATATGAAGGACGGCAAGATCATCAGCGCTCGTGAGTACAGCGACTATGCAACTATTATGCGCCAGCTTGGGGTCATGACGACAGCGGGCGGGTAAATTTAACGGGGGTAAAAAAAGAAGATATCTCGATTGAATTGACGCCTGATAGCATTGAAATTAGTGCAGAATCAACTATGGAAAAGGAGGAGTCAAAAGAAGGGGGGTATTTGTTCAGAGAGCGCGGTTATGCGGCGTTCAAGAGGACAGTGCCGTTCCCTGTGGAGATTCTTCCTGACAAAGCTGAGGCAAAATTCGAACATAGTGTTTTGGAGGTAGTGCTGCCGAAAAAAGAGCCAAAGCCTGCGCCCAAGGGAGTGAGGCTTGAGCTAAAGTGATGAAATATCCTTGTTTACAGCTTTTTTCTTTTTAAAACTCTACCTTGTATACCCTTCTAGCAAGTCTTCGTCTTTGAATTGAAAATATACTTTGTGGCTTCAAGTTCGACTGCCCCGACAACTGGTGCACCCGCTGCAAATCAAGGCTAGACCTCACTAAATGAATCGCAAAGCTGTGGCGGAACTTTGCATATCTCAAAACGGGACGAGGTATTGCATCACTCGAGAAGTTGCGACCAGAAATGGTGAACGAAAAATAGTAGAATCACATTAATATCTTAAAATAATTATAGTAACAGTGCGTTCCAAGAAGGACGCACAGAGGAGGCTGGCGTATGATAGTAAAAAATAAAATTCTGATCCCAAAACGGTCGAATGACTACATGGAAGTCCGTAGCCTGGCCATAAAAGGCTCCGATTTTGAAATCGGAAAAGATCTGGCAGAAATCGGCATGAAAGAGTACGGAGTCGCACTGGAAAAATATAAAGACGCTGTTTATGGGAGGGCTAGACAGAGTTATATGAGAAAAAATATCCCGGTATTGGCCGAAAGGTCGAGGGGAGTTGCCGAAGCATTTGGGTTACGTCCAGAAGACACCAGTTACGATACCACCATGTTACCCTTTGATGGAGGCGAGGCGGCCTGTTCTGCAATTTACTTCCCACCTTCGTTGACTGAAAACAACCACCCCTGCGTCTGTCGTAACCTAGACTGGTACACCGCCAGTTTTGCAGAAATGGTAGAGGTAATGACGGGGATAAAAGGAAAAAGTGAACCTGGAACCAAATCTTTTTCCAGAGTTGTCGCTGTGGAATGTTACCCCGACGACGGATGCAAAACATTACAACTGGGTTCACACGACCTGTTAAACCCATTTATAGACGGATTCAATGAAAAGGGGCTATTTGTAACCATGCTCGTTGATTTGCAAGGGGTCAATACGCCGATGATACCGCCGGCAGGTGGCAGGGACACTGGGATGTCGTTCTCCCAGCTCCATACGATGCTGCTCAACACGTGCGCCACCGTGGAAGAAGCCAAACTTGAAATATTACAGCAAAGAATCTATTTCCCATTTCGTGGCCAACACTTCTTGATTGCAGATCTGGACGGAAACGTGACTCTGTTTGAAGTGGACGGACAGTCAGGGCTGTACTATTTTATCGACGGAAAACCAAATGAGCCGTTTATTGTCACCAACCACGCCGTTCACCTGTACCCAGATCCATCGACCTTCCCTCAGTACGACCCAAATGAGAAATATAACTCCTTTAATCGCTGGAACCGTTTGGCCGAGTACCTGAAAAATCACAATGGAGTTTATTCCAAGGAAGACATGTATGAGGCCATGAGCTTCGTGTACGCCCATTATCGGGATGTAAAGGCAGCAGGAGGAGCACTCCCATTTCCAGGAAGAACTCTGTGGACATATATAGCAGATCTAGAAGAAAGGAAGATGGAAGTCAAATTTTATCGACATGATGCCTCTGTCGAACCAGGAAGCCAGGACCCGACTCTCGTTTTCCACGATCCCATAACGCTAGGTTTTTACTTTCAATAGATCAATAAATTACGGTAGGTACCTGCTCTCATCATATAAAACGTCGTAATACACTTACACGCGCGTTAAAATTCAACCTTGTCATATACCTCTCTCAGATCTGCGTCCTTGAACTGCAAACAGCTAGGCAAATAGGGGGCCGGGTTTCAGGTTTATGACGACGTTGTGGGTCGCCGCAGATGCAGGCGGGCCTTTTGAATATACCGGTAAAAACAAGGTTGACGCGCATTTCAATTTCCGCATCAAACCCGAAGAGTTTGACGAGGCCATGGAGGAAGTCAGACGTGCCCTTGAATATTACAAGGTGTCGGAGCGTGAAAAGGAGGAGGCCATGTCCGCCTTCATAGCGCAACGGGATGAGGTTACGACTGGCTTCAGGGTCTCGAAAAAAGAATAAAGGAGCGGGACCACGATGACCTTATGCGAACGGTAGCGTTTGCAACCGGTATGCCCTGCGGCGCACGCAGCGTGTTGTAGGATATGTTTTAGTCCATCACCCTTGAAACGGTCGACCACGATAATCCCCTTGTCCGGTACTCGTCAACCTTTCGCCAGTTGATCTCCGGGAAGGGCCGGTCGATGTGTTTCACTTCATCGCACGCTCGTGTTTGGGGGACCGAACGCACTCTAGCGATACTATCCCGCGAAAGGGCGTTGAAGTTACTAAATATTTATTTGACAGAAAATCCTCTTGGATTCGACGTTAAATAATGGAAAAAATGTTAGTTCAATCAAAAAACAAAAGAATGAGAAAAAATAAAAATGTGTGAGAGGATCTCACGTCTTTTCTATTGTCTGCTTTATCATTTTCAGTGTCTCAGCCCTATGTTCAGTGAGTTTAATTTCACCATTAAGTTCCGAGACATCCGCCTTTAGATGCGTTATTATTACCAGCACCGAAGCGCAACATTTGGGATAAGATATTGCGAAGGAATGTGGCTAAAGTTGATTAAAAAATTATTATAATCTTCGATTGTTAAGCACCTATTTCAAGATGCCCGGAGCAATAAAGGCTGGGATTACGCCGATAGCGGCTGCTAGAACAATTGAACCACCCAAAATAGCCCAACTTGAAACCATTTTAGATAACTGGTGGAAACGGAATCAGAATTTGGATGGGTTAGGGTATAATAATTGGGGGCGGTGGAATCAGAATGGGCATGGGCATAAACGGAGGGGGCGGTGGGGGCAGAATGGGCATGGGCATAAAAAGTGGGGGCATAGAAGCTACAGCGGCCCCTAATAAAGGCAAAATAGGTCCTGCTACAGGTAAAAGAGGCCCTAATAGAGGTAAAAGAGGGGATAAGAGAGCAGCTACGAAAAGGGTAGATATAGACACGTTTTTCACCTCCTTTTTCAAAAACACTTTATGTGCCCCCTATCCATTTAAATATTGCGAAATGTTGCGGTGCATCCAACAATCCAAGATAACCTCAAATTTTCCAGTTCTTCCTGTAGCTAAGCAAAATGAGGATAGATTTATCATCGCTTCGCACGTATTCATGTGATTTCTAAATAGGAGGTGAAATATAGCAATGTTCTTTTTATTCTAGGGTGGGCAAATCATGACACTTGATTGTTTGTTACTTGCTTTGGTACAATTCTTTGTGTGGCCATCAGTCTTTCCAAACGGACATACTTTGTTAGGTTTTACCGTGCAGCAGTGGGGCCTAGATGTGTGTGATTGCAATACTAATTGTTGTATAAAACCCCTGAAGAAATCCTATCGGAAAAGCTATCGTAAAAGCTAGCGTAAAAGCTAATATATTTAATGGAATTGTTATTGGAAGCGTTAATATTGATGATAATATTGATATAAGGGATGACATCGTTTTTACCTCCTTTACTTCGTTGAGACGTTAAAGCATGCATCAATGTTCGTGTAAATAATAAAATTAACTTATTTGTTACTATCAAGCTTAGTAATGATGCGCTCACCTCTCTTACGCTAGAATGCGACTGCTCTCTCTAGTGCAACATAACAAATTTCGCTTTCTGAGATTTCGTGAAATGAATAAGCCATATTTGGGTTCCTTTTATTTTCGTGAGATAACATGAGATAAAATTAAGAAAAATTGTTATAGTCGAGTATAATAATAGAGCGGAATGGTCGGTCGATGTGCTTCCTCTTATTGCGTGCTTTTATGAATCATTCATTATGTGATTCAGAAATCGTCTCTCTGCTTTCCTCAGATGCACATCTAACGTGGAACGTGCAATTGATTATTTATGAAAGGGAATAATTGTAATTTACAACCGGGATCTGTACAGTTTCCTCTGCATCTTAACTACCTCTTCAAACGGCACTACAGGGTGAGTCTCTACATGAAAGTTATCCAATATCGCCGTGCCAAGGAGGTCGAGAAAATCTTCCTCCTCATCAATGTCAACAACGAAGAAGCCGCCTCGTGCGTCGGTAAACGCGCCGTTTGTTTCAACTTTGCCTGTACCTAGCATATACTGCAGTTGTTCACTCATCTCTTGCTGGACACGAACTACCTCCGAACTGGTAATCGTATCAAATAGCTTTATTACGATCAGAAATCGCATAGTCTCCACCCCCTATTTATTTATGAAACGGTGCAAGGGAAAGTGACTTAAATATTTCCCTTGTTTCAGCTAAAATGCGTGTCACGTTTTCTTCAGCAGCAAAACTGACTTAAATGTTTCGCTTTTTTGTGTGCATAATTCGAGATTTAGTAAAGCGCTTAAAATTAAGAAAGAAATTACGGCACTTTCGAGTCTTAATTTAGCCAGAAAATCAATATCTCGTTCCCATGGGAAAGCAGTTAAAGTCAGAGATATAATTTAGGTGTTAATTACGCTGTGCAATAGACGTCTCCTTTGCAATATTTATTGCGATTGTTAAAAGAATAGCGCGTACCCACAAAAAGCAAAAAGGAGCTCTACGTGAACGTGACAGATGCTGTTTACATTTCCGAGCTGGAGAAACATTATGGAGCTTTCAGAGCGGTAAATAAGTTAACCCTCCGCGTTAAGCGCGGTGAAATCTACGGGTTATTAGGCCCAAATGGCGCTGGGAAGACAACGGTAATCAAAACACTTTGTGGATTGCTCCACCCCTCATCAGGGGAAGTATACGTACTTGGCAAAAAGATCCCAGATCCAAGCATTGCATCGCGTATCGGATACATGCCGCAGGAGTTGGCACTCTACAGGGGGTTGACCGTACACGAAAACCTCGCGTTTTACGGAGAGATATTCAGCCTTACTAAAGCGCAGATTAAGGCGCGCGAGCAGGCACTCTTGAAACTCGTTGATCTTGAGGCACACCGCGACAAAGTCATCGATCGATTGAGCGGCGGCATGCGGCAGCGCATCTCGCTCGCGTGCGCCTTACTGCACGAACCACAGCTCCTTCTTCTCGATGAGCCCACCATCGGAGTCGATCCTGATCTTCGCGCGTCGTTTTGGCACTATTTTGAACGACTGAGAGATGCGGGAACCACCATTTTGATTACCACTCACTATATGGACGAAGCGTGCCACTGCGACCGTATCGGATTTATGCGAGATGGCGACCTCATCGCCGAAGGCCCCCCACAGGAGCTCCTCCAATTGACTTGTACAGAGTCACTCGAAGATGCGTTTCTATCATTTTCGAAAATGGAGGAACTGGAGTGAAATGGAATGAATATTGCACGATCATTTGCGGTGACGAAAAGGGTTTTACGAGATCTCAAGAATGACAGGCGCACGCTCGCCATCATCTTTGTCGCCCCTATACTGATTATGTGCATCTTCGGTGCTGCGTTTGCGGGAGACGTAAAAGATGTTAAGGTAATTGTAGTCAACCACGATAAAGGGACACCCTCGGGCTCTCTCTCAGACAAGGTCATCGCTAACTTCAACAAAGATATCCTGAACGTAGAGTACTCGAGCAACGAAAGCGACGCTCGGGCTCAGGTACAAAGCGGGGACGGCTACGCTGTCATTGTGTTTCCCGACCAGTTTACCCAATCTGTGAGCGCGAAGGCGTTAGGAAAAACCTCAGTCTCACAGGAGGACGTTACTGTTCGTGTTCTGGCCGATAAAAGCAATGTCAACGTCGCAAACGCCATTATCGCGTCCGTAAACGGGGCGCTCGCCAAGACAATGCAAGACATGGGCCGTAAACAACTTTTTTCATTGGACGCGAGCGAAGCGATTTACGGGGCTAACGTACAATTTATCGACTACTTTGTGCCAGGCATCATTTCGGTGGCCGTTTGGCAGCTCACCACGCTCCTCACGCTCATCTCGTTCGTGGGAGAGCGCTCATCAGGCTCATTGTTCCGGCTTTTAGCCTCTCCTATACGCGAAAGCGAACTCGTCTCGGGATACGCTACCGCTTTTGGGGCGTTGGGCATCATGCAATCTGCGGTATTGCTTGCGGTTGGCGTTCTCCTGTTTCACATTACCATCATCGGCAACATCGTCATCGCGTTCGCAGTCATTGCGCTCCTCGCGATTGTATCGCAGGCATTAGGGATACTCCTTTCAAGCCTTGCCGAGCGCGAGGCGCAAGCGATCCAGTTTCTGCCATTAGTCGTTTTGCCCACATTTTTGCTGTCTGGCATTTTTTGGCCTATAGAATCGATTCCCGTATGGTTACGTCCGGTATCGTACATTTTTCCTCCAACTTACGCCGTTGAAGCGATGCGCGCGGTGATCTTGCGTGGATGGGGATTGGATAAGATATTCCCTGACATCGTTGCATTACTCGTCTTCGCCCTGGTCTTCCTCGTTACGGCAGCGATTTTGCTTCGCAGGAGAGAATAAGGTGAGCAAATCATCTTTGATCACTCTTCTCCCGCTCTCCGCCCCTTTCCCGCACGCAGCGTGTCGTAGGAAATATCCTCCTTCTCACAGGTATTGAGCGTGGAGAGAGATCAGTGGTTATAGGTTTTCCTGACAAACCACGCGATGTTCTCTCCCAGCTGTTTCATGGTGTCGATTCCCTCATCGTCCGTCTCGACATCGCCGGGCATAAAACCTTTCGCGTTGTTTCAGTACCGGGATCCGGCAGAGAACATCCCACTGATGCAGAAATAATGGTTGATAGTGTCCACGGCGCAAACTGCCCCGGATCGTCTCTCGGCCGCGACGGCGGCGCCGAGCTTCTGCCGGAACATGTCGTCGTTTGCTTTTCCCACGAGAAACGCCCGATCCATGAATGCTTTGATCTCCGGGGTGACTCCGGCAAAATACGTCGGGGTCCCGATGATGATAGCATCGGCCTCAAGCATTTTTTCGATACATTCATTCACCATGTCTTTCTTCTGGACGCACTGCCTGTCCCTGTTCTCAAGGCATTTCCCGCATGCGAGGCAAGGGTGGACTTTTTTCCCACCAATCTGGATGAGTTCAGTTTTTATCCCGGCTCTCCCGATCGCGTCCAGCGTGTGCCGGATCAGGCGGTATGTGTTGCCGTCCCGATGGGGACTGCCATTGAATGCAACGACTTTCATAGATTCTCTCCCACGGAATAGATCCGTATTAGTATAATATCGGTAGTCAGTATTATATAGTAACCAGTTATCATATTGTTACTTATTACCATGAAGAGAGCAAAAAAGAGATGCGCGTATCACTGCGAGATCGAGGCGGCCTTTGCCATCATCGGGGGGAAATGGAAAGCCGGGATCATCTGGCATATCGGAACGGAGCGGCCGCGGTTCAGCCAGTTACGCGTTCCGCTGGAGAACGTGAGCCCCCGGATGCTCGCAAAACAGTTGCGTGAGCTTGAGAAGGACGGGCTGGTGATCCGGACGATGTATCCCGAGATCCCGCCCCGGGTGGAGTACGAGCTTACGGATGCCGGCAAAGCCCTCATCCCGATATTGCAGAGCATCAGCGAGTGGGTCACCACGTACTGTCCAAACACTGCGGGCATGATCGAATAAGCAGCCAAAAAGGAGCACCATAGCAATCATCTCCAATAAACCTCTTCTTATACTCCTATCGATCAAGCGACGTATCGCCATCGGTAAATTTAATGACCATATGGCTCCCATCGCAGAGGGGCTTGTTGGAGGAGGCGCCACATCTACAGAGAGCAACGCGGTTGCGAACTTCGTAAGTACTGCTGTCAGATGGTACGATCGGAATGTTCCCCCGCACCCACAGAGGGCCGCTGCATCCTCTATGTGGTTCTTCGATGACAGCGACGGACGGTTCAAACTCAGGCTCAAGTAGCTGCTCTTGCTTCTTCTGCCACGCCACCAGACGTCCAGACGTGCAATTTCCTGCCTCTTCGATGGCTATCCGCTTCGCTTCTGGGTCGTCTGAAGATCTGGTCAACTTTCCAATTCCTTTCGCTCGCAGACAGAACCCCGCGTGATTGCACAAGTCCGGAACATCGGTCAATACGAGATCAGGCCCGTCGATCTCTCTCGCCCGAGCGCGGTAGGGTCTTCGGCTTGCGACCTCAGTGCCGTCGAACTGTGCTGTGACGTGCGTTCCATCGCAAAATGGTTTATCCTTCGACTGTCCACACCGGCACAAGGTATACGTCTCATCGATGGGGTATTCTTCGCTTTTGACATAGTTGAGCGGATGCCCATTGGCATCGGTGCGTATGATCAGTTTGATCAAAGGGATGTGCCCTGATACAATATACGGTCCGTTCTCACTTATCTGTATACGCGCGTTTTTTTCACGGTCTTTTGTTGTCTGTTTTTCAGTCTTCATAATAATCTGTCGTCCTTTGACGGTAACGAGTGACGTTCCCTAATATGGTTCTCCATACCCCATATAGTTGATCTTTAAACAAAGGATAAAACAGTTCTATCGGCAGTGGCTGCATAACGCTTGGGTAGCGAGTGTGGTGTCGTGGTGTGAGGCATTCGTAGCGTTATACAATTTACGGAGGATTTAAGTTGACATCCTCCGGTTTGTTATTTCAATTTCTCTTAATGAATTAGATTTTATTATTTGGCTACCTTCAGGGTTAGGCCACGTCCGTGCATACCAGACAATTAGTGAAGTAGACACAATTTCTATAGTTACAAGAGTATAAGTGGGTCTTGGCACCGCGATGGGGATTACAAACGAACCGAATGCTTCAGTAGGTCCAAATAAGATAAAGGACTTAAACTGTCTTAATGGAAGGAGAATGAATCCTATGGACAAAATAATTCTGATCAAGTTTCCATTCAGAAAGACAGGAATCCCCGCAACTCTCCTTATCCAAGAAGAACCCGAAATGTGCCGGATCGTGTGGGATCTTTTAGGCCAACCCATGAAGATGATATGCCATCACACATTGTCCACAGGGGACTACTTCCATGGCTGTGGACGGCCTCCGAGACATCCTATTGTCATAGGTTCACAGGCCACTCCCCTCGGAAAGAAACAGCTTCTTCTCAGCCAACTGAAGCCAGGCTCCATCGTATATAGCGGAGGACACGACATTGCGATTGCCTATGGATCCGATCTGACCGAGCCTTTAATGGCGAGAGGGCCGGTGGTGGCACGAGTCTCTAAAGATTTTCTGGGAGCGCTCTATGAGGCAGGGAGGGAGATCTGGAACGCCCAATTCATCACGCACCAACTGCAGACGATCACTCTAAAGAGAAAGGATGTGAGTTATGCCTAAGCACTGGCAAGAAGTGAAAAACGAAATCGAGGAGGAAATAGACCGAATATGGTGGGAGGAACCCGAGGAAGTCAAGATGAGCAGACTCGGGATATTTCCAAGTGGGGCGGGGACAAACGGTCAGGTGCTGGGGAACCTTTTGTTCCTTGTCGCTGACACTCAGGCCATGGGATGGTGGACCATCGAACCTGCGATCCGATCCGCGATTGCAGATCCCGTTTTTACTCTTGAGCACTGCAAGAGGATGTGGAAATACTTGACTGTACACATGGCCAAGCTCTTGGGCGATATTGACCCTCCTAAATGCCCTGCTCCATGGTTGAATTTGCCCAAGCTTGTCGAGCTCTGTAATGACATTGTGGACTCTTTGGATACCGTTGAGACAAAGGAGGAGTTTGCCGATCTCATCTGGAGCTGGGAAAATTACGTGAACAGACTGAACAAGTGGTTCTGCCTCGTGTTCCCTTGGCACTTGGGACTTGATTTCCCCAGGAGAGGACAAGAAGAGATAAGCGAGATGGTTCGTCTGTCTCGTATTTGGGAAAAATAGTGACTATTGATCGTGACTATGGCACTTCCGCCACCGCATACGTGGAATTAAAGCGGACATGTTCGCACAATTGGAAAAGATTCATGTATTTGCTGGAGGGATGTCATATAAAATACAGCGGGTAAAAGTCCCGCTCTCCGCCCCTTTCCCGCACGCAGCGTGTTGTAGGGATATTTTAGTCCATCACCCGTGAAATCGAAACGACCGACCACGATACTCTCCTTACTTGATACTCCAGTTTCAATGCATATGGGACAGATAGATATGCCAGTTCTTTGACCCCTTTATAACTCACGCGCCGGGGCAATAGTCTCGATTGCCGCACGGAGGATATCAAGTCCTATATCGATATCCGCTTTTTCAATCGTTAATGGGGGGCAAAACCTGATTGTTGACTCGCCTGCGGCCAATAACGTCACACCGCTCTCAAAAGCGTGACGGATAACCGCTGCTCTTTCTTCGGCTGCCTCTTCCTTTGTAGTTCTGCTTCGGACAAGTTCGATCGCTGACATCAGGCCACGTCCTCGAACCTCGCCGATTATCTCATAGTCTTGCTGCAGCGCTCTCAATCCCCTGAGCAGGTGTTCTCCCACGTGCACCACGTGGTTGCCGAATCCCGGTTCTTTCATAATATCCAATACCGCTATGCCCGCTGCACAGGAGAGCGCGTTACCCGCAAAGGTGCTTGCGTGCGATCCCGGCTGCCACGTCATAATCTCCTCTGATGAGACCATCACTCCGAGCGGCAAGCCACCACCAATGGCTTTAGATAAGCAAACGATGTCCGGCATCACATCAAACTGTTCTGACGCGAGAAACGTTCCTGTCCGGTAGCACCCGGCCTGTACCTCATCGATCACGAGCAAGATGCCGTTCTCGTCACATATCGAGCGTAATTCTTGTAGAAAGGCCTTCGGGGGGACAATGTAACCCCCCTCTCCTTGAATCGGCTCAACAAAGATGGCTGCAATCTCCTCCGGAGGGGCTTCTTTTTTAAATACCTCTGCCATGAGGGTGAGAGTAGCGTCCTCTGCGGATACCCCCCGTTCGCCGCCATACGGACGGTACGGGTTCGGGAATGGCACGTGAAAAACCGGCAAGAACGGCCCGAACCCTCGCCGGTAAATTGCTTTTGATGCGGTAAGGCTGAGTGCTCCATAAGTTCGCCCGTGAAAACCCCCGTAGAAAGAGATAAAATATTTTCTTTTGGTGTGATGCCGCGCGAGTTTCATCGCTGCCTCAACGCTTTCTGCTCCAGAGTTGCACAAGTATATCTGATCAAGCTGTGGACTGAGCATTTCTGTGAGCCGTTCTGCAAAGGTGACGGGAACATCTGAATAAAAGCTGAGGAATGACCCGTGAGAAAGGTACTTGATTTGATGTTCAACAGCACGCACGACGTTGGGATGATTCCATCCCACATTCATCACGGCAAAGCCTGCAGTGAGGTCAAGGTACCGATTGCTATCCACGTCCCACAGATTGATCCCGCTCGCATTCCGGAGTACGAGAGGGTATTGTCGCGCCAAGGAGTGGGAGATCACCTTAGCGTCTCGCGCGATAATTGCCCGGGCATTAGGGCCAGGGGGTTTAGTCGTTATGAGAGGTTCCATGCTCACGAATTCTTGTCTTCACTAATAGGTCTATCTTATTCATTTAGCTGCCTGCAGTTTTTGGGGAACTTGTTAATTAACCTCCAAACAACTGTTTAGCACGCCGTAAATCAAGTCAGAATCACCTTCCACACATCGATGTCGCTCCCCGAGGGCAGCCCATATACACCTTTTGCAACATTCACAACGACGCGCGCTACTTCCTCAGGAGGTCTCCCTTGAAATCGGTCATTCTGGTCGCAATAAAATCGGGATTTACGGAGTACACGTTGACGTGCCGTAGTTCCTTTGCTAAAGCTTGTGTAAAGCCCCTCACCCCAAACTTAGTCGCACACAAGACGGTTAGTTCCTCCATGCTGGTTGTACCCGCAATGCTCCCGATGTTGATTATTGTGTCTTTGACATAAGGTAGGCATGCTCTCGTCATTTTCATAAGGCCCTCCAAGTTTGTCCGCACTTGTATTTCAATGTCCTTAAAATTCTGATTTTGTAACGACGTCCACGACAGTATTCCCGCATTATTTATCAAGATATCAATTTTCTTGTATTCCTGAACTACCTCATCCACGGCATGGAGTATGCTCTCATCATCCATCAGATTTAATTTAATGAGTAATGTACTGGCTGCGCCCTGCTCTCGAACCTTCTCACAAGAAGTGCGTTTAGCGCTTCATTGTCGATCTGCCAGTCATACAACAGGGTCAAATTGGTCGAACACCGATCGAGTTCGGCACGCAAGAGGGTCGTTCGCTGTTCGATGATGTCCTTCGGATAACGGGGCATGTACGTGCTTGGCCTGCCGCTTGATACGGTGATCCACTTTTCTCCTCTAGCCTTTTTAACACCCCATAGATCCTCTTTCTAGGAACCTCCGATTCCGCAACAAGCACAGTTGCGGTTGTAGGGCCTGACGCCGTGAGGGCCATGTAAGCCGTTGCTTCATACGTCGAGAGCCCCAATTTTTGCAGCGTGTCGAGCGTCTCCACATCAAGCAACATGCTCATACGCTCGTCCTGCCACACTATAAATGTTACTTATACGTCTATAATAGTTACAAAATACTTATCCGCTGTGACGTCGTAAAGACAACCTATGCCGATGACACCTTTCGCGATCATGTCCCTAGCAACAAAATTTCGAGAATCGAGAATATTCCTGACAGCCGCCGAAATGGATGTTTTTACTCTACTGGCAAAAAATCCAATGTCGGCCCAGGAAACAGCGAATAGATTAGAAGCCACTGTGCGGGGCGTCACCATATTGCTTGATGCTGTCGTGAGCATGGGTTTGCTCGAGAAAAAGGAAGAGAAGTACCATTGTCCGACCGAAGTATCCTCCATATTGTCAAAGGAGTCACCGACTTCGATACTGCCCATAGCTATGTTGGCTACAGGGGGGTGGAAAAGGTGGTCGGATTTGACGGATATTGTACGCCATGGACAAGACAGGATGAGAGGAACAGCGTTTGACAGCAATGAACGCGAACAGGAGGCTTTTATCGGTGCCATGCATGCCATCGCCAATGAGATGGCTCCCCCGATAGTGGCAGCTATAAAACCAAGCAGGGCCAGAAAACTACTCGACATCGGCGGTGGTTCTGGTGTATATACACAAGCCTTTCTCGAAGCCTCGCCCGGTCTGACCGCCACGATCTTTGACCTGCCATCGGTCATTAACATGGCCCGACAGCGTCTGGCCAATAGCGGTCTGCTTGGCCGAATCCAGTTGGTTGCCGGTGATTTTTATAGCGATGAACTTCCAACAGGACATGATTTGGCATTGCTTTCGGCTATTATCCATCAAAACAGCCCGGAACAAAATATTGAACTGTACCGGAAGATATTCCGCGCCCTTCAGCCGGAGGGACGACTGGTTATCCGTGACCATGTAATGAGTTCGGATCATACCCAGCCGACCAGTGGGGCCTTTTTTGCCGTGAATATGCTTGTTGGGACTACAGGAGGTGGGACCTATTCTTTTGAAGAAATTAAGTCATCACTCGAATCGGCCGGTTTTATCAAAATCAATCTGATACAGCCTGATGAACAAATGAATGGGCTGGTGGAGGGATTCAAACCTTAACATGGAATCTCTCGTTCCCTAAAATATCGGTCACGAGCGTTTGTTGCCATCCTTAGTTGTGTCATCATCTTAGTCTGGATCGTAGCAGTAGTAAAAGCAGGACTCTGAGAACCAACGAGCTCGGCACACAAGAGGGGGCGTCGCTGTTGTGACCTTCAATGTGATGGTCGACGATGATAAAAGCAGACGAGACATTGTTATTTGGATTAGTTCAAGTAACATGTCAGATTTGACTAATTACTGGAGTGAAAGGTATGGAATTTAAGGAACAATCAGAACTTCTAAAAAAGGTATTGGGATTAAAAAAGGAACCGCTGGCAATCACTTTCACCAATGAAGAAGTTTCCGGTGGGCAGTACGAGAAAACGTCGATTTGTAAGGCGTTGAAACGCGCTGGAGAAGGTGACTGTTTTGTTATCGACGAAAAGGTAGAGACCTGCCCCGGCGGCAGCAGATATTGCGGTTTCACGGAATTTACCGAAGGACAGAAAAGAAGACTTCAACGATTCCTTACCAAAGGAGAGAAGCTCACTAGCACGATTGTATCCTTTGAGAGAATGCTGAAACTCACAGTTCAGCCACCTACTGGCTTGGCAGACAGATTAGTTATCTGTCCACTTGAAAAAACAACAATACGGCCAGACCTTGTGTTATTTCAATGTAACCCGGAACAAGCGTGTCGTCTCATAACTTTAGACACCTACTGGGATGGCATATCGCCACAACAACAAATTATAGGAGCATTATGCCATAGCGCTATAACGTATCCCGTAATGACTGGATGTACGAATATGACGACGGGCGACTGGACGGCCCGAAAACAACAGGGATTTGAACCAGATATACTCTTCCTGTCAATACCCTACGAACGAATGCACAATTTGATAACCGCTATCCCCAATTGCTCAGCAGGAGATGCAAAAGCAGTAATCCCCGAGGAATTCCGAGGAGAGTAGGAGAAGCTATGGATGTGCTTGTGCGGTGTTCGAACAAGGTGAATGCGGTTGGGCTGAAGTTCGCACACCTATCAGGTCAGCATAGTAGCGTGTTGTAGGAAATGTCCAATCCATCACCTTTGAAATCGAAACTGCCGATCACGATAACTCTTCGCTCGATACTTGCCAACCTTTTATCAGTTGATCTCGCAGAACGGCCAGCCATACAGATAGCAATAGCTTCTGCTGATTCCTTATCTATCTCCAATGCATCTTTGAGAGTTCGCTTTAAGGAGGACTACTTCTTTCAACTTTGTGCTAAAAAACGGGCAACTCTTTTCTTTAGATACAGCAACTCTTTCGAATGGTGTTGACAAATGACCAATACCCCACTAAGCTATTCAATCGAACCAACTACACGGGCCTTTTTGGAAGAGATCAATCCTGCTCCGCCAATCTACACGCTCTCCGTCGAAGAAGCCCGAAAGGTGCTTTCTGATTTACAAGCTGTTAATGTAGCGAAGCTGTCTGCTGACATTGAAGATCATCAAATCCCTGGAGGTCCAAAAGGTCAGGTTTCAATCAGGATCATTCGACCGAAAGGGATCACCAGAGCCCCGCCGGTGATCATGTTCTTCCATGGTGGTGGCTGGGTGCTCGGTGATAAAGACACACACGATCGGCTTGTCCGAGAGATAGCAAACGGCGCCAATGCAGCAGTCGTTTTTGTTGATTACACACGCTCTCCCGAAGCTCAGTACCCCACCGCGATAGAGGAGGCTTACGCTGCGACGAAGTATGTGGCGGAACACGGTAAGACCTTCGACCTCGACTCGTCACGGCTGGCAGTTGTGGGCGACAGCGTTGGAGGGAACATGGCAATCGCTGTTACCCTCCTGGCAAAAGAGCGGGGAGGGCCCCACATCGGCTTTCAAGTGCTATTTTATCCAGTGACTGATGCCAATTTTAACACACCCTCGTATAATGAACTTGCGACCGGGCATTGGCTCACCCGAGAGGCGATGAAATGGTTCTGGAACAATTATTTGCTCGACGAAGGACAGCGGGCGTACCCTACGGCATCTCCGCTCCGAGCTTCAGTGGGCCAGCTTAAAGGTTTGCCACCGGCACTGATCATGAACGGTGAGTTCGACGTGCTTCGCCATGAGTGCGAAGCGTACGCTCACAAGTTAAATGAAGCGGGTGTCCGCGTTACGGCGGTCCGCTTTTTAGGAACGATCCACGACTTTGTGATGCTCAATACAATTACAAATACTCCCGCTCCGAGGAGCGCAATAGCGCTCGCCAATGATAACCTTGAAAAATTCTTTGCTAATGAGCGAAAGTAATGCGATGAAATTAATGACAGGTCTGCGATTGATTTTAATTCACTAACTTCGCCCTTTGCCGCCAATAGCGTGTTGTAGGGGATGTCTATTCCATCTCCTGTGAAACGGCCGACCGCGATAACCCCTTTGCCTGATACTCGTCAACCTTTCGCCAGTTGATCTCGCGGAACGGCCGGCCGAAATCCTTTCTTCACTGCGTGTTTTATGACTCATTCATTATGTGATTCAACAACCGTCGCTCCGCTCTCCTCAGAAGGACATCTAATGTGGAAAGTGCGAGGTCAAACCGTTTAGCAAGCTGCACAAGGCTGATCTTCCTTGGTACATCGTAGTAGCCGAGCGTGTAAGCAGTGATGAGAGCATTTCGTTGTTTTTCTGTCAGACGATTCAGCGGCGAGTGAGGCGGGAACTGTGCATCCGTAAGTGAGATTACCCAGTAGCGGACACCTGCGTCTTCAAATGGCGTGAGAAACTGTCTCACCTGCTTCGCACTTCCGAGAAACGTTAATTTTACCTTTCCGTCCTTTACTTCAAACGGTAGGGAGAGATACCCCCCATTTGCTGTGGGATCGGGTTCCCCATGGACAGGCTGTAGTGGTCTGGCCTTTATGAAATAGGTGCAGATTCTCCCCTCCTTTTCTTGCTCGAGTATTTGTACTTCAGCAAAGTCATCAGGAAATGCATCCTCGATTCTGAAATCTGGCTTATTAAATTCCACTCTTGCTATCAAAGCGACTTCCTCGTAATCGAACTTGAGAAAGTGTAGGACTTCCATCGATCTTATTTTCTGTAATGGTATTTCTGGATGTAATTTGTTAAAGGCTCTGCCAGAAACCTCCACAATAAGTCTGCGCATGAAAGAGAAGTTGAAAGGATGTCCTATAAGAATTTTGTCAGAAAACGACGAATTAATTCGCCACAATCTTAATCGCTCAGTTATCCGATATCAAGACATTCGTCGAGGCTGAGATAGTTATGGGCCTCAGACGAGAGTAAGAGAAAGAGTTACATGGAATTATACAAACAAGAAGCTGAGGTATCACATGAGCATTAATACTAAAAAAGAAAGGCAGAGCCCTTATTATGTCTGTCCAGTGTGTAAGCAGTCTTTAACCCCCGCAACAAATGGGTTATGCTGTCAGCGAGATGGAGTGGAATACCCCGTTAAAAATGGAATCCCGGACTTTGTCACAGACGACCTCACAAAGAGCGCAAGTGTCGTTTTGCAATCAGTCGATAAGCTCGATGACTTAGCTGAGATCTATGAAGGCCCATCTTACTATGGTGTCTTGGATATGGCAAACGCTGAGTTAGGTCTCCCATCGATTGAAGAAGGGGCAAAGACAATAGCGGAGATGGTGGATGCAAAGGGCGGCGTAGGATTGGACGTGGCCTGTGGAACAGGATACGCCACCAGACCCTTAGCCCAAAAGATGCGACTCGTCTACGGGGTCGACGTCTCCATGGGCATGCTTGAGAAAGCGACGGAGTATGCACGAGATAAGGGGGTAGAAAACATCTGTTTTGCCCGCAGTGGAGCAGACAGACTTCCCTTTCCGGATGAAGTATTTGACGGAGTTACCTGCGTCGGTGCTTTGCACCTTTTTCCGGACGCCGCAGAGGCATTGAAGGAGATGGCAAGAGTCGTGAAGAAGGGCAGGCGGTTGGCAGCGCTAACAATTGTAAAGCAAGATCTGTCCGTTCTTAAGGAGTGGAGCGAGTTGATTTCAGAGCGGATGGCAGCCAGTAACTTTATAGGTGAGGGGGCGTTAGGGGGAAAACATCTTTTCGATGTAGAAGAACTTGATACGTACCTCACACAAGCAGGGTTCAAAGGGTTTGCGTATGATATTTACGGATTCTACATACTGTTCCACGCAGAAAAAGGCTAAAACGACTAATTTCTGCTCTCCGCTCCTTTGCCACAAGCAGCGTATTGTAGGGAATGAAGATGTAACGCCGCTTGAATGGGTTGAGTCATCTTGCATAGTGGGAGTCAAACGAGGATCGAAATGATTACAGGGCACGGGCAGCAAAAAGGAGTTAAGTACCCCTAATAGACATCTATACCATCCTATAATACCTCACAAAAAATTCGAGCGATCTAGATATGACAAACAGACCAACGGGAGTCCTAGTAGTAGCGATAGTCGCCTTCCTTGCTGCGGTTGTAGCGTTAATTGTAGCGACATCAATACTCTTTGCTGGAACCCCCTTGGATACGATATGGAGCCTAAAAAACTCCTTCCCGGCTGGGTTTAAGAACACTTCTGTTGGGATTCTGTTTGGATATCTCTTACTCGTTCTTGCTGTAGTTGGATTTTGTTCAGTATATGGATTAGTCAAAGGTCTAAAGTGGGCGTGGTGGATCGTCATAGTAACACTTGCAGTGAATGGGATAAGGGATGCCGTTTCAGTCGCGCAAGGTAATATCGCGGCGATATCTGGGGTGTTGATTGCAGCGGTGTTCTTGTTCTATTTAACAAGACCACGGGTGAAAGGTTTTTTTGATGACAAGGCATCAAGCATAATGGAACAGCAAGGGACTTTCAAGTAAAAAAGTCACTCAGCCGTCTGCGAGAGCTGCCAGTAGCCGTTCCTGTAGTTGAAGCTTGCAGATCGACATTATCAAGATGTAAGTTCAAGTAACCTAAAAATGAGGGGGGCCTGCGTCGAAGACTAAATCTTATGCATAACTCGGTGTGGAGGTAAGGCATGAAAACATGCTCGGGCGTATCGCATAGTCGTATTGAGCTATCTTAAACTCTCAAGTTTCTTTTTCCGCTCTCTGCGCCTTTGCCGCACGCTGTGTGTTGTAGGGAACGTCCATTCCATAACCCGTGAAATCGAAACGGCTGACCACGATACTCCTTTGCCTAGTATTCACCAACAATCGGTCTCGCGGTATGGTCGATCGATGTAATTTTCCATTGCGATATTCGTTCCTTGATGTGATATTACTGTAACCGTTCTGTAATTTCCGGCCAATCTCTCTGATCTTTAGTAAGGAAGCTCTCATCAACGTTGGCCTCCATCTCGAGGAACCTCTTGAAAGGCACGCTGAAGGACAGCACATCCTTCTCGATGAATTTGCGGGCAGTGATATCAGTGAGACCAATAACAGCTTTCTGCCGTTCAGATCGTGCCTGCTCGAGTACTTGGAGGACGATGCTTTGGCAACCCGCTCCCCACTCCGTTATTACGTTGTCATTTGTGGGCCTGTCAAAGTTTGCGAGGGTCGCGAGCGCCGAGAGTTGATCGGGGTTTACCATGAAGAAGACTATTGCTATTTCATCTATCTCTTCATCGGCGACCTCCGCAAGCGGCTTCATCACCATATAACGCGTTGGTACCGAGATGTCAGGAACGTTTTTAATGAACTCTCGCACCAAATCAGGAGTTTTCTTTCTATATTCGCCTTCAAATTCCCCCTCCTTTCCGGTTGCGATGAAGTAGTCTATCCAGCCCAACTGGAACTTGCCAAAGCACAGCCCGACCTGCCCACCAGGGCATTGGACAGTGGCTTTTTCCAACACAGCGGTGCGGCCTTTCGCGGCGGCGGCGAACAAAGGGATAATGCAAGTACTCCCTCTTTCCGACCCTTTTCCTTGTCTCCCTTCCCGAAACTGCAACGCCTTTTCGGGTTTGTGATCGGTCAAAAGAATGGCGACAGGCGCATTCTTCAACTTTATGGCATCGGCTATCTTGCTTCGCATAGGTATACACTTCCATGGACACACGTTTAAAGTAGCGTCAATTAATGTAGCTGTTGGTCATACTTCACCGAACATCAAAATTGTGGTAGCTATGTTCGCCTTTTTAAGGCAAAAATCCTTATAGCCTATCATTGCCGTTTTCTGTCTTATGCTCAGACTTATTGTGGAACTCTCTGCTCAAGACTTTAGCAAATTTGATCCAGAAAGCTCGTTCGAGAAGATGAAGTCGATGGAAGTCTTGCACTTTCTGAAGTACGATCACTGGGAAGTCGCTAAGATACTGAGAGTTGAATTTAACGAGCCAAATGCCAGCATTGAAGCGGTATTTCGCGATAGGTTGATTGAGGCACAGATTCTTGAACAAGAGAAGGAAAAAAAGACCGGGAGAGATATCTACACCTATTTTATCAAGGTCAGGCCACCACTAGCCATCCGCAGAGACCAAGACCCCAAAGCAGTTGGGGGGTACTTGTCTTTGCCGTATGTTGTAAAAGATGGAAAGGTGAAGATTACGTTTCTCGGAAACACAAAGCAGATGAGGACTTCTATCAAGATATTTGAAGATGCAGGTGTCCGCTACAGGGTCGTCTCACTTACGGATGCAAAAATCTCGCCTTATTCGCTCATTAGTCGTCTGACAGAAAAGCAACGAAATGCTCTCATCACTGCTTATACGCTCGGCTACTACGATGTACCAAGGAAGATCAGCCTTGTGCAGCTTGCTAAAACACTCAACCTTGCACGTTCCACGTTGGATAAACATCTAAGGAAAGCAGAGCAACGGTTGCTGCATCACATAATGAATGAGTCATGACGTCTTCAGGAAAACGAGTAACAGCGTTGATTTTGGGAGTATGCAGCATCTTGTAGACGATGTCCATCGCTCGTTACGAACGACGATGATAACCCCTTGTCCAGTACGGGTGATATGATGTCGATTACACCTGCATAAAAGCCCAAGTTCCAAGACCCCTTATGGGACATAAGGAAGGTTAAATTTCGTAAAAGAATGATTTCACGAAATGAATAAGCTGTATTTGAGTCTCTTTTATTTTCATGAGATTACATGAGATAAAATGAGATAGATTGTTATAGTCGAGCATAACAATTGAGCGGAAGGGGCCGGCCGATGTGTTTTCCTTTTATTGCTCTTCGTCTACCTCAAGGTTTCTTTTTCTTCCGATAACCCCATATTTTCAACGATAGGTCGGTCATTAGATCAATCAAAGCCTCTTCATCCGTTAACACCACGGGATAGATCGTATTGTAAAGGATGATGCTTTTCACCATGACGCCCCAGTGCATAACGAGTTTCAAGGAGTTTACTTCATCTATATCAACCCCCTCAAAACGGACAAATAATTTAGAAATGGCGTTATAATCTTCTAAGTCTAGCTTTCTCAGCCCCTCCGCTATGCCACTGTCGCGTAATGCAGCAGAGATGCTCGCCTTTACCAATGCGCTGTTCTCTTTGGTAGATTGCAGCATATTTGTTATGATTGCCCGCATGTAACCAGGGAAGTCGTTAAAATCAATGGTTTCGGGCTGCTCTATCAAGCACTTTTCAACATTGCGAGACGGTATCTCCTTGACGATATCCAACTTACCGTTCGGGAAATATAAATAAATCAGCCCTACACTGACCCCCGCAGACTCAGTTATGTCCTTTATCGTGACCCTGTCATAACCTTTCGTCCCGATCAACGCGTGCGTGGCGTCTAGAATTGCTCTGATCTTTGCTTCTCTATCTCGAATGATGCTCTTCTTAAGGTTAGGGGTAGCAGGTGTCGCTGACATAGAGTATAGTAACCATAGTAACTTTATGAGCATTATTCATAAAGTTTATTAATATTGATTGATAGTAACAGGTTATGAATATTATTCATATGATTAGTTGCAGTATCAAATGAGATGAGATGCGACGTGAGGTGCTTTTCTGAATGGAAAAATACCCGTAATGAGCACAATTCAGGTGGGGGAAGACTTGACAGCCAAACAAGTTACTAAGCAAGCTGGCCGTGTGACGGCCGAAGGGGATGAACTCGCCGATTATAGTTTTAAAATGAAAGTGGGAGGGACTGAGCACTTAGTCGGGCTCGCTGGAAACATTATAAAGATCCTTGTTACTATTGAAGGACGGATCGATCCAGAACGAGTACGACGAGCACTGCCAAAACTGAAAAAACGTCATCTCCTCCTCGGCTCGAAGATTATACTCGATCAAGAGGGGCGTTCGTGGCTCGTGACCGAACGAGTCCCTGACCTCGAGCTACAGGTATATGAAAAGAGGGGTGATCTGGACTGGCTCGAGAGGGTTTCCGAACAGGACCGCATACCGTTCAGAATGAATGTAGGGCCTTTGGCGAGGTTCATGCTGCTGACGTCAGAGACCTCCTCTGATTTCGTGCTGTATATGCACCACGTGATGAGCGACGGGTTGAGCGGACTGTACGTAATGGAGGATCTGCTCTCACTCATCGGTGACCCACAAAAAGAGCTCCCTCCCCTCCCCCCTCCTGTCGACATAGTAAAGAGTATCCCCCCCGACGTAGGACTCCACACTCCGTGGATAGCGAGATTTGTTATCGGCAGAATGAACGCTCGTTGGAGGAGGAATAAAGTCACTTTCAGCGACGATGACTTTGTGAAGCTCCAGGAAAAAAGATACGAAGAGAAAGACTGTACACTCTTGCTCTCACTCACTGCTGCGGAGACTTCCACCTTAGCAGAAAAATGTCACATGAAAGGAGTGACAGTAAACAGTGTTCTCCTCACTGCATTGCTGACGGCAAAGTATGCTGTACCGGCGCTTGCTGAGGTGATTCCAGATAAACTCCGCGTCGCGGTGAACTTGCGGGATAAGTTGACCGAGGACCCGGGACGTGGGTGTGGGTTCTATGCTGGATTGGTTCCCCTTCACGCCCGGTTCAGTCCTAAGAAAGATTTCGAGCACAACCTCGTCACAATCCATTCTGAAGTTGCGAGAAAGATACACGATAATAGGGAACTTTTTCAGGGTCTCATGGTGATGGAAATGATCGATCCAAGCCTATTCGACGCTCTTGCATTCGAAAGCTATGGTATGCTCGAGAATCCAATGACAAAGCGGTTTCGAAGAAATATGGCAAAATCGTCTGCTGGCATAACACTGACCAATCTTGGCAGACAGGATTTTCCTGAACGGTTCGAAGACCTGAAGGTCAGAAAGATCATCTTCCTGGCACCTGGGCCGGGACCATTTAAGATACTGCAAGCGTCGGCATTCACCGCATGTGGATGCCTTCACGCAGCATTCTCATACACAGAATCTATTTTCTCTGCGACAGTTATGAAGGATTATGTCAGTGCGGTCGAGGATTCTCTGAGAGGTTTCATAGCTATCATTGACACATAAATGAGAGTGTGAGGTGATCCTTTAAACACAAAAACGCTTATAATGGGTATCGTCCTGCCACTGGTTTTCTGCTTCGTTCTTGGCTTGTTATTCTTTCTTGCGGCCGGCACCGTGTTTTGGTTCTACGGCTGGGTCTTCCTGATTTTACTCTTCATTTTTATGATTGCTCTCACTATGTGGTTGCTCAGACACGATCCTGGACTATTAGAAGAGCGCACAAGCTTCAAATCTGATCGACCCACCCGGGACAAGGCGATCGCCGTACTGGCATACATCATCATTGGTATCTGGGGGATTTCCATGCCACTCGACGCCGTCCGGTTTCATTGGTCACACATGCCGATGTGGCTCCACCTCGTGGGAGTTATTGTCTTCCTGTCATCCTCCTACCTCACGTACCTCACCTACCGGGAGAACCCTTACCTGTCGGGAGTAGTACGTATCCAGGAAGACCGGGGACAAACGGTGATATCGACGGGACCGTATCGATACGTCCGCCACCCCCTATATACTAGTGCGCTCCTCTTCTTTCTGGGATCGGCACTGTTGCTGGGGTCGTGGATCGGAGTAATTCTGGGGCTGCTTATCGGGGGCATGCTTGTGAGACGAGCGGTGGGAGAGGAACAGGTGTTACAGAAAGGGCTCAAAGGTTATGACGCCTATATGGCGCATGTGAGATGGCGTCTCATTCCGTATGTCTGGTGAGGGTTATAACGTCGCGCGCGGCGGCTTTTTTCGAGTCGTTATGAGCTGTATGTCCACCTGAACCACCACAAGTCTCCCGTTGTGATAACGATTTACTACGATAAGTCTATCGATTTATTATTTATACTAAACAACGGTTTAACAACACTGCAAGCTAATTAAAACAATCAATAATTAAGTGCGATTTTGAAGGTTTTACAGAAGTGCTTTCTAGTTTAACCTGCTAAGTGAGCTTTACAGCCATAGAAGTTTTCAAAGAGAAACTTTAAGAAGATAGAATAATGACATTTGAACATTTACGTGCCTTAAACAACAAGACCAACAAAAGTAAAACTTAGAACCTGCTACTGATGCTTACACGGGAACAAATATTAGTTTACGCTTTTGTTGAAAGCACTAACGTATAATAATTACAGGGATCAACATCAGCTTGTTAAACGCTCACAGTTCACACGAAATCAACTTCGACTTTAAAATTTGCTAATTCTCCAACTTAAGTAGGAACGTCGGTTCGTTGAAAACCGGTAGATGTTGGGTTCTTTTCGCTTAGTGTCCGAATTACTGATCTCATCAAAGCAATTTAATTGTTGTTACCTTTCATACCAATTCATTTTGATATTACTTGTGATCCCAAAAATGTATTTGTCTGCTTAGATGAACGATAGTTTAAGACATACTACTCTCTCATAAAACTAATATTTCAAAGATAGCTTAAACAACACGCACAAATAGTTAACAACGTTAGTATCTCTAACGTTGAAACTTAGATAGAAAACACCATGTACATCAACGTGTCAGTTAAATAAAAAAAGGATAGGAAGTTCTCTGGCTAACCAAACAGAGCCCCAAGCCCTTCCATTCCAGTCTCTTCTTCTTCCTCTTTTGAAGATTCTTCCTCTTTTTTCTCCTCTTGTACCTCTGTTGTTGCAGGGGCAGCGACAGAAGGGGCAGCAGGAGCTGCAACAGGAGTTAATGTTGCCTTAGAAATCGCGTCATCGATGTCAATGCCTTCAAGCGCGGCAACAAGTGCTTTCACTCTTGCTTTATTTACTTTAGTTCCAGCCGCGGTAAGAACCTTAGATATACCATCTTCGGTTACATCCTTGCTAGTAGCATGTAGCATAAGTGCTGCATATACATATTCCATTTTCAGTATCACCTTTTTTAAATTAATTAGCTCTGATTTTATCCAAATAGTGCCCCCAAACCGGCAAAATCAGGTTCCTCCTCTTTTTCTTCTTTCACTTCAACCTTTTCTTCTTCTTTTGGAACCTCCGGAGCGGGAACTACACCAGCTCCAGACTGACTTTTAAGAGCCTTAAGTTCATCGTCCAATGCCTCATCAGGAAGCAGCATAACTATTGTAAGCGCCTCGCTGTAGTCCTTTGTTATGATAGCATCCATCACATCTGGCTCGAAGATTTCTGCTTTAAGAGCAAGGTTCCGTGCCATCAAAAGACCTTTTTGTAGCAGAGGGGTCATGGTCATGGTTGTCGGATACTCTACGCTCATTGCCAAACTGAACGCATTCGATACCGCCTTTAAGAATTGGTCGAAGTACGCTTTGACATCAATTGCAAGATCTTTCGAAGTGTAAATGACATTACCATCAAAGGCAGCTCGGAGATATAAACCAACCTCCATAGGGTTAATTTGAAGCCTTTGGAGCACATCAGCAATCCTAGGACTTATTTTCTCTCCCTGCTTTACGATAACTTTATTCTCGCGAATAATGACTTTTCCTTTCTCTATCGCTGCTGGAATGCCTGCAGTTTGAAGCTCTCCAACGATCGGTCCCGGCCTGAAAGGCGTAGGTCCTTTTTTTATGACAATGTCTTGCGGCGCGATATCACCTCCTTTTGCAGGAGCAGGAGTTTTGCTTTGTTCAAGCAATCGAAAGAGTTTAAAAGGATTTTCGTTAGTAAAGACGAGAGCGGTTTGTCCTTCAACACTGTTAAAAAGTTCAGCAGCATCTTTGCCAATTTTTTTAAGAGCGAGATCGATAAGCGTATTCCTTGTGACCTTTAATTCAGCAATTCCTCTGAGTTCCGCCCGTATCTTTTGAAATTGCTTCGCGGGAATGCCTTGTATGCTGACTATTGCAAAAACCGTATTCTCAGTGATTTTGTCCCTCAATTCTTTAACTTCATTATCTTTCCAAGCCGGCCGATGAACGCTGTAAGCAAATCCCATATCACATCACCCTCACAGCAGGCCCCATACTGGTCTTTACAAAGATCGAACGAATGTTCTGCGTGCCCTTTTCCAGCTTTGATTCTACGGTGTTTATCACAGCCTCTATATTCCCCGCAAGTTCATCAGGCGGCATGTACATGTTTCCGACTAATGCATGAAAAGTTTTTTTATCTTTAGATCGCACCTTCACCGTCCTCTTGAGGCGATCAATAATAGGTACAGGATCAACAGCCGACGGAATGGGATCGGGCATCTTACCCTTAGGCCCCAGAATCGGTCCAAAACTTTTACCAATCGAGGGCATAAGTGGAGCTTCTGCCAAGAAGAAATCGATACCACGGGTGATTGCCCTCATCTGTTTTTTATCACCGCCAATTTTGGTTATGTCATCAGGAGAGATAACTAAGTCAGCTCCTCCATTTTGGGCCTTAATCGCTAGATCGCCCTTTGCAAAAACAGCTACTTTAGTTGACTTACCGCGGCCATGTGGCAGCAGTATTGCCTCATTAATTCTGTTCTTTGGCTGACTCAAGTCAATGTTTTTTAGATTTATCGCCAAGTCAATGCTTTCTGAGAATTTTCTCTTTGGCGCTGACTCAATAGCTTGAATTACTGCATTTACTATCTTTTCGTTTACCATGCCTACCTCCGTAGTGAACCGACCACTAAAATGATCTTCTACGGTCTACTTCCATTTTAGTGAAGGTTTACTTTAATCTTTCTACAGATTAAACCACCTGATCTTCAATTTGACTGTCGTAATCCCCTTCGTCAATCGCCCTTTGAACCTCTCTTGGCGCTTTTCCATCAACAGAGATTCCCATGGAGACACAAGTTCCTAACACTTCTTTCACAGTGTTTCTTAATTCGTAAGACAACGACTTCTCCCGTTTCATCTGAGCTATTTTAACTGCTTGTAAGATTGTAAGATTCCCAACAACCTCTCCTGTAGAGGAGCCTTTTTCTAATCCCGCCTCCATTAATATCAGCGCTGAAGTTGGCGGGGTTCCAACTTCAAGGGTGACGTTTTTATTTTCATCGACTATAATTGTTACCGGCACCATCATACCGTTATAAGATGCCGTTTGAGCGTTCATATCGTCTACAACTTTTTTTACATTTATGCCAAGAGGTCCTAAAGAAGGACCAATTGGTGGCCCGGGCGTTGCTTTCCCACCAGGTATCAACACCTGCACGATCTCAGACATTTATTCTTGTTCCTCCTTACTTAAAACTCGCGCGTGATCCCCTCTCACAGTTATTGGTATTGGAACCATCGCTTCAAATAACTCCACTGTAATCTCCTCACGCCGATCATCAATGCGCTTTACCCGCGCTTTTTCACCTTTAAATGGCCCTGCTACCAACTCAACAATATTACCCTCTTCAATCCCAGCAATTGCTGGTTTAGGTGTCAGGAGGTGTTCGATTTCAGCGAAATCAGTCTTGCCTTTCACCACTCCCCGTGCATGCGGTATTCCTTGAATTGCCTGCTCTAGGAGGGCTTGTGAAGTAGTCTCCACCAAGACATAGCCTTTCAGTTCATCCGGTACTAGAATCGCCCTTATATCGTAATTCTCCTTTTTAGCAGCTAGAGCGAGTAGATTAGCCACAGCACGTTCTTGGTTTGCCGTTGTTTTTATCGCATAAATTGACGATTCAGTCTCTTCTTTTTTTTCTTCAGACACTCCGATGCCCCTTATTCACGGTGTTAAATTAGTGGAATTAGACAGATTAACCGTCGGTGTCCCCGCCAGACTTGTAACGTTGCTCGGTGTAGCTGTAACAGTAGCATTCGCGGCAACTTGCATCGTCGCATTTTCAGCAGGCACGGTTGCATTTTGCATAGTTGACGTTGCATTTTTTATGCCGAGATTTTGCGGTGCAATCACCATACCAAGATAGATCACAAATCCTGCAAAACCAATAGCAATTATACCAATCGCGGCGACTTTTGCAATTGTTGTGAACTCATCCCTGGACGGCCTTCGAGTAAGCGTTAATATTCTTTGATATTCACGAAGTTTGCGTTCGATTTTACGCCAGATTGACGGCTCCGCAGACTTATTTTGTTTATTTGATTTTGACGTAACTCTCTTCTCATTTTTAGCCATCCTCAATTCACCAAATTATTATAATCTAATAAAAATCGTGAGATATAATAATAAACCCAATAAGATATTATTAGATACCCACTTTGCCATTCTTAATATAAAATGTTTTGTGGGCATCCCATTGAAACGAACGCTTGTCACTTCACAAAGTCTATGCCGTACCTTTGCGTTCCCTTGCTTCTAGCCATGTCCGTCTTTCCATAGATCTGAGGTGATTTAACGCCTGTGACAACTAGCAGCGTTCTTACTGCGTGATCAAGGTCTGGATCAATCTGAGCACCCCATATAATACGTGCATCGGGATCAATACGCTCATATACTTCCTGCACAACTCCTTCAGCTTCTGCTACCGTCATATCATTGCCACCTATGACATTTACCAATGCCGCAGTAGCTCCTGATATATCGACGTCAAGCAGTGGACTTCTCAACGCCTTTTTAACGGAATCGACTGCTTTATCTTCAGAGTCGGATTCACCTAATCCTATCATCGCAACGCCGCCTTTTTGCATCACAGTTCTGACATCAGCAAAGTCAAGATTTATAAGTCCAGGCTTTGTGATGAGTTCAGTTATCCCTTTTACTGCGCGCATCAAGACTTCGTCAGAGACTTTAAAAGCAGCTTGCAATGGCAATCTCGGAACAACTTCAAGAAGCCTATCATTCGGAACGACAATTACTGTGTCAGAAACATCACGAAGTCGCTCGAGGCCCGCTTCGGCGTTAGCACGTCTTACCATCCCCTCGACACCAAATGGCAAAGTAACAACAGCTATCGTAAGCGCCCCTGCATCTCGCGATGCTTCTGCTACTACCGGGGCAGCTCCAGTGCCAGTTCCGCCACCAAGACCTGCAGTTATAAACACCATATCAGCGCCTGATACACTTGCGCGTATCTCGTCTTGACTTTCTACTGCAGCTTCTTCGCCAATCTGCGGGAGCGACCCTGCTCCAAGTCCTCGAGTTCGTTGGCGTCCTATAAGGATCTTTTTGTGCGCCTTGGTGCCTATAAGATGCTGAGCGTCAGTATTGAGAGCAAGCAAATCCGCTCCCTGAATTCCCTCCTCTTCCATCCGTGTTACGGTATTAGAACCAGCCCCACCACATCCCACGACAATAACGTTGGTTTGGAGTTCCTTGAGAACCTCTTCCAGTTCCTTATCTTCTGTGTAGTTGTGTTGTGGAGTTTCGCTTATATCGTTTTTCTCTCTCGCAAGCGCGCTTTCTATAATAGATTTCATTTTACGACCTCCAGCTTGAAATCACATGGCATAAATCTCACTTCATCGTATAGGCTTTTTGATTTTAGTTGATTTTTAAAGCTTTTTTAACCATTGAGTGTACTTCATTAGGCTTAATCAACTTCCCGTCAATACAGACAGGCTTTCCGCTTGCAAGCTCTGCAAATAGCGGCCCCTGATCAACGCCAAGCGTTTTCGCAAGTTGTGGGTTAAACTTATTTTCTAATATATATATGTTTGAGTTATCGTTTGAATATTCAATATCATAATGTTCTTTTAGTATTTCAATACATCCATCTTGCAATCTATCAATGAGTTTCGCTATATCTACTCCTTGATCGGCTAATATCTCCTCTA
>DASPRZ010000024.1:0-11652 GCA_035624185.1 Candidatus Acidiferrales bacterium | reverse complement strand
ATAGTGCTCTATAGCTTTTAGCCCAATATATATAAACTTTAGGTAACCCAAAATTTCTGTACAGCCTAAATTTCTATTCATGTCTCATCATCTATCAGCGAATGACTACTTTAATATAACAATTTATTTTATATCACTATGGGTTATGACAGTAATTGATATATATAAAGATGTTGATAGGTATACCTATATGACCCAAAACTCCGAACTGAAGCCCGTTCCATCTGAGTTCAGGATGTTATTGTACTCTTTTTTCGTGCTGTACTCACTCTTGACCGAGGGACCTCTAAGTGGGTACGAAATTGCTCAGCTCATTAAGGAGAGAAGCTATGGATACTTTAAGGCGACGTTCGGTAACGTCTATCCCAATCTTCATGAGCTTAAAGAGAGAGGAGATGTGATTGCGAGTGAACCGACAGGGGGGCGTGAAAAAGTCACCTACACGATCACTGATCAGGGCAAGCGAGTGCTCAGGGCGCAAGCACTTGAACAACGGAAGAAGGTAGAACGGATCTTAAAATTGATAGACGAGGTTATTGTCCTTACCGAGGCTGATTAAGCGGGAGGATGTATGAAGGCACTGATCACATCCGACACCGTCATACAGTTCGATGCGTACGGTTGCGTTGCTGCAAGCGACCCCCATCGAGATTTACCTTAGTCTAATGGATCGAATCGCTCGCAACTGCCTATACGCCCCTTAATAATGGAGTGGATTCAGCATCAGACCGCTATCAAGCTTCTGGGGACAGAGTACGTAGAGGTATTATCTGCAGATGATGCATTCTGACACGCGTAAGCTCATACATGCAAGCAATTGCGGGGGATCTACTACATTACATATATGTGCACTGTGCGGAAGCATTTCCAGCGGAGGGAATTGTGTTGCCCCCTGCAAAGGAGCCTCTATTGTTTTGTACCTGCTCGTAAGGTTAAGCTCACTGCAATCTAATGTCTGTCTGTGGAATTGGTAAGGAGCTGAATGACTTTTAATGCTAAAAGATGCATATCAAGCCCAGATGACAGAGAAAACTGTGTTGTTAAAGCTGTAACATGCTGCAAAGGCAGCGTGTGTAATTGAGAGGTACCTCGGCAAGACACCCTACATGAGAGAATTATGTAAAATCTTAGACGGTTTGGCAAATAGTCGTTAAATTTCGGGCACGATTTTTCCACATGGGTTTCGCTCACACTACATAAAAATGGGGGTGACTGCCGAACGTGTAGGCACTAAGATGAGGCAATATGCCAATAGATGACGTAAAAATCCATCACGAGTGCGCTTTATCGACTTGTCTTTCATATTTTCAGTTAGTAACCTCCTCTTGTTTGATCCTTGTGACTATAACTTATCAATCATCATCTGTTCCTCGGCATGTCCTATTAGCCACATGGAGCTGCGTGTCATCATATTTTCCATCCATCCAACAATCTCACTGTGACATCATACTTCAAAGCAAGATACGTTGAAATATGCTCAAGAGCCGGTATAAGATCTCTCGACTCAAGGGAACCTCCTGTGGCAGAATGTTGCCATGGAACCTTAAATTCTCGGGAAAAATATTTAATGATTTGAATTGAACCCTCTTGTGGTGATATGCATTGGCTGAAGAAGAGCGTATATTGGTCACACCTTCTGGTTGTGTCTATCATGATCGGGAGAAATACACGATCGAAGTGGAACTTCCAGGTGTAGACAAAAAGGATATAAAATTTGAAGCATCAGAGACAGGCTTTTGCCTCAGGGCCCCTCGGGGCGACATTGAGTATGTTGGCTGCTGGAACCTCGCTCATATCATTGACCCGGAGAAGGCTGATGCCACATTTAAAAACGGACTGCTAACCGTTACAGTGCCATTGGCAGAGCGATTCGAAGGCGTAAAAGTGGCGATAAAATAGCTAAGTACGATGGTTATTTAATTAACGCTTTTTCCTATCTCTCTATTCACTGAGCCTCTTTGCTACAGAAGATCGTTATACTTGTCACTTCTGATGTTGGTCCGACGCCATAGATATAAATGGAAATATGTTCCCGATTGGCGCTGGCAGGCAGCACGTATAATCGTCACGGCATAACTCAAAAAGGCCACACGACATGAAAGGAATTGATGTACTTACGCAGAAGATACTGAATAGTGTAAATTTGCACGTTGAGGGATTTAAGCGTAAGCACCTAAACATGATGGAAATTTATAAACATATAAGCATCGGATTTATCTAAGGTCAAATTTCGTTGTATTTTGATCAAGCCAGAAGAAGTTGTAATGCACTGCATTAAGTTCTGTAATGTCGATATTCTGGAAACGTGGTATATGCAAAGTCAAGAGGTGTGAAAGATGCATCCTAACGAGATAAAAGATGAGAGCGAAATAGACTCCCTCATTCAGGATCTAAAACATGGGACTCCAGAAGTTAGAACAAGAGCAGCGATATCTCTTGGGGAGATAAAAGACCCACGAGCGGTAGAGGCTCTTGTTCAAGCTTTGACGTACGCGAACATGGACGTTCGCGAGAGAGCAGCAGAAGCCTTGGGAGAAATAGGGGACGCGAGGGCAGTGGAACCACTAATCAACGCTTTACTGGATAAGGAGTGGTACGTTCGATTGTGCTCTGCGGAATCTCTTGGAGAAATAGGAGATATGCGTGCACTTGGGCCCCTCGTCGAAGATCTTCGGGATGAGAACAAAGCTGTTCGAGAGAGGGCAGCAAAGTCTCTTGGAGAGATATGTGGTCTTGGAGATGCGTGCACTATTAAGGAGGTGCAACAGCTCGCGGAACGTCTGAAGGATGAGAGTAAGGGCGTTCGATGGAGAGCAGCAGAGGCCCTTGGAAAGATAGGAGAACCCGCAGTAGACAACCTCATTCAGGCATTGAAGGATGAGGATCCTGACATTCGAATCAGGGCAGCAAAGACCCTTGGAGCGATAAAGGACCCGCGAGCGGTAGACCCCCTTACAGTGATATTGAAGGATAAAAATCCAGATGTGCGATATGCGGCGGACAAAGCTTTGGAGAGCATTAAAAGAAAATGATAGTTGAGGCACACACCGAAGACTGCCATTAGCACAGAACACACCGCAAAGGCGTCCTTTTTGATCTCACGTGTATTGCTGACTCGTTTCACAGCTAGCTTTCCATCAAGGGCAGGGAAACATTGAAGGGGCGACATATGAAAGACGAGAAGGTAATTGTAAGCCCAGACACTGAACGGAAAGGAAGAACCCCACCCGGGCAAAGAATAACAAAGGACTGGCCTGTTCTACATTATGGAGGGGTACCTCGCATTGATCCTTCTAAATGGATCTTTGAGATTTCAGGGTTGGTTGAAAATGAGAGAACGCTTACTTATCAAGAATTTCTGTCACTTCCACACGTAGCTGTCTATTCGGACATTCATTGCGTCACTGGATGGTCAAAACTCGATAATCTCTGGGAAGGAGTGAGTACGAGTGCGATAAAAGATCTCATCATTATACTTCCTGAGGCGAAATTCGCGCTAGTCCATGCACTGGGAGGCTTTACGACCAACCTCTCTCTAAGCGATTTTTTTGAATCGGATGTTTTATTTGCTTTTAAACACAATGATATGGTATTGACGCCGGAACACGGCTATCCTGTACGTCTTGTCGTTCCGAGACTGTATTTTTGGAAAAGCGCCAAGTGGGTTACTGGTGTAGAATTTATGAAAAAAGAAAGGCGAGGGTTCTGGGAATCTCACGGGTATCATAATCGTGGTGACCCATGGCTGGAGGAGAGATATAGTGATTGACCAGAATCTCCATTTTGTCTAAAAGTGTTTATTTGATTCAGGCTAACTATTTTAATTAAATAGCACTTAACGGGTCATGTACCCAATCAATATGTTGCTTGGCAGCTTGTTAATCCTTGTGGAACGAGTAGCATCCGTCTCTCTCGTACTCACCTTTCTTACACAGTGAAATTAGTCCTCTTCAAAGACTATTGCTTCGTCGCGCTTGATCTCTATTATTGGTGGGAAGAGCTTGACCTTCTCTCGTGCGTTCCGATCGTATGCCGCAGCTCTGCCAGCCCTCAATGATCTTCTTCCCCCGCGGAATTTAGTTGCGGGATTACGGGTCCACATCGCGCAAGGAGTGCTAACCTCTCTCTCGAGGTAGTCGATGATGTGTTTCAAGCCGCGCCAGATATTAAAAGAAGAGTTATGTCAAATAACATTTGACATTTTAGCTTCCATTTACTGCACCACACATGATCGCATGCAGTGAGCACAACAGTAGCACAACTTTGACATTACTGTGGTTGGTAGGGGACAAATTAAACGCTATGAGTATACAATATGATACAGCTGAAAAAGGATTGAACCTGGGGGATATATGGATTTTTTAACAATCTTTGGAGCATCTGCGGTTGGTCTCTCGCTTCTCTCTTACGCCCTAGAACATCGCTCTTCCTGGTGGGTTTTCGCCTTCGCCCTCACCAGTGCGGCTTCCTCACTCTACGGCTTCCTTGCTGGGACATGGCCGTTTGGCATTATTGAAATCGTATGGACTCTTGTCGCTCTCCGTCGATGGTGGCTCCGTTGGGCGCGAAAGGCAGATGGCGTCGCTCACTTTTAGAGATAACTTTTTAACTTTCCTTAACGTTTCCAGCGGTATTCTCATAAACTACTGCGTAAACAGGTGACAGTAGTTTATTTGACTGCGTTCATCGCTTTTTAATTCCTCAAACTTGTAAACCGTCTTGCTCCCTGATACAATATGTCCTGTATGTGCCGTTCGCCATATCAACACCATGAATTTCATGTTCAAACCCCGGGAAACGGCGGTCAAATTCCTGCAGCGCACAGAGATAGCGGAGAATCGGTCCATCCTGGGATCCAGTCTCTTCACCTGACATCAGGACTGGGATTCCCGGGGGATAGGGAACGACGCCGACGGCGACGGTACGAGATCCCATCTTCTCAACAGGAACCAGTTCTACCTCATTCCTTACCAGGTGACGGTAAGCTTCGGCTCCCGACATGACAGGGCGGGGGAGAAGATCGAATGCCTGATCCATCAGTTCAGTAACGTTGGTATCCTTCATAGTGGTGTGCATTTCGTGACACAGATCGGCGAGGCCCATGGTCCCATAGCGATCTGGAGCACGTTCAATCAGATCAGGGAAGATATCCTTTAACGATGTGTTTTCTTGAAATAAGCGTTTAAATTCAAACAATTCAACTATCAGTGTGCCCCATTTCCCTTTAGTAATACCGATTGAAAAAAGCAGAAGGATTGTATAGGGCCCGGTCTTTTCCGGCACTATGCCTCTATCTTCAAGAAATTTGCTAACAACAGCTGCCGGAATACCGGTTTTTTCAAGGCTGCCAGTCTCTGCAATCCCGGGAGTGAGAAGAGTGACCTTGATGGGATCGAGCATGCAATAGCCGTCGTGTAAATGTTTGAATCCATGCCATTTTTCACCGGGATGAAGCAGCCAGCATCGGGGATCCGCACGGAGGGTGGCATCGGGTACATCGGTAAAGATCAGGCGCTGACCGGTCTCAGAGTCGAGGACGGTATCTGGCTGCCATACGTCAAACCACCAGTCTCCGCTATTGCCCTCAAGAAGTTTCCTGCGGATATGAGACATCATCTTTCTGAAGGCTATCGCTTCATCGATGGCCTCACTCGTGAGTGCCAGTCCTGAGGTCCCTCTCATCATCCTCGCCGAGACGTCGTTTGATGCGATGATGGTGTACAGTGGCGACGTAGTAGTATGCATCATGAAGCTCTCGTTGAATCTATCGTGCTCAACTGGAGCACGACCCTGTCGGACATGGATGAGAGACGCTTGGGAGAGAGCTGCTAACAACTTGTGTGTGGACTGTGTGGCAAAAACGGTGGGGCCGTCTCTGGGCCCCTCATGCATACCGTATCGCTCTCGGTAAAAAGGGTTAAACCGTGCATAAGCGTACCAGGCCTCATCATAGTGTATCCGGTCGACACTCTTACCTAAGAGCGAACCCACGTTAATCACATTATAACAGAGCCCGTCATAGGTCGAATTGGTGATAACGGCAAGGCACGGCTGGGCATCGCCGCGGTTTGAAAGCAGGGGGTTATCTGCAATTTTCTGCCGGATGGTTTCGGGTCGCATCTCCGGGGCGGGGATGGGGCCGATAATACCGTACCTGTTTCTGGTCGGGATGAGGTACACGGGGATGGTTGCCGTCATGATCAGCGCATGCTCGATAGATTTGTGACAATTGCGGTCTACTAGGACAATTTCGTCTCTGAAAACAGTGCCAAAGAATACGATTTTATTGGACGTGGATGTACCGTTAGTGACGAAATAAGTGAGATCGGCACCGAAGATCCTAGCTGCTTGGCGCTCGGCCTCGCCAATGACACCTGAATGGGCAAGAAGAGATCCTAGGGCCGCAACCGAGATGGAGAGGTCTGAGCGAAAGAGTTCCTCACCGAAGAACCGGTAAAACTGGCCTCCCACAGGTGATTTGAGAAAGGCCCGCCCTCCTGCATGGCCAGGAGTATGCCAAGAATATTCATGAACTTGAGAAAATTTAATCAGCTCTCCAAAAAAGGGAGGAAAAAGACTCTTCCTGTATGCCTTGGCTTCGGCCTCGACTCTTCCGCTGATGAATTCATGGGTATCCTCCAGAGCCCAGATATATTCGTTTATCTCCTGGACATCATCTAGTGGTATTGAGGATAGAGTCGCACGTTCGGTAATCAGAAAAACCGGAACATCTTCATTCCTTAAACGCAACTGTGGGATGAGTCGGGGGGTGACATTCCCCTCCTCCTCGGTCTGCACTAGATCCCCGTTGATAATGATACAGTCAATGGATGGATCGGCAATGAATACCGATATCCCCTCATCGCTACTACGTGCTTTAAAGACATCTATACCCCTGCTCTCCAAGCTTGAGACAATAGCCCGAATGTTGCTACCCCGTGCAGTGTCGGCAGGAAGTTCGTGATCGATGACCAGAACACGCAATGCGGACTCCTTTATCTGACCCATGTCAAGTATCTCCTCTGTTTGGGCAATGTTCATCCTCTTACATATATACATATTGATGGATACTGCGACTATCACTGCCAGTCGACTGTTATGAGACACTCGCTAGGGCAGTTTGAAGGAGAGGCATTCTTCTGATCGATTAACCCCAATTTAGTAATCGGTACGTTATCTGGCAGCAAACGCAGTTCTGCGTGTCGAGCGAATATTACGCAAACATTACAACGAGCCCTAAGAAAATGATGTAGAGCACTCCGTTGAAAAGAAGCGAGAGTGACCTTAACCTATTTTTCATAATCTGGATGTAGAGCAGAACGCTAGCAATAAGGGTAAGCAATACATTTATGGTCTCAAATCGCCCGAGAGTCCACGGCGTGAAGGCAATGCCAAATGCCACAGGGATGCAGCTTTGAAAGACCATAGCGCCGGTGAGGTTCCCGAGAGCGAGGGTATCTTTGCCCTGTCGCACCCACAAAACACTATTGAGCTTCTCAGGAAGCTCTGTAGCAACAGGAGCGACGATCAGCGAGAGAAGGATCGCATCGAGGTGTAACGACTCGGCCAAACTCACGATTTGAGCAACAAACAGTTGTGCTCCTGCTACAATTAATACGAGTGATAGCGCCACCTGTATAACGGCATGAGATACAGAGGGGTTCTCTCTCACCGTGCCTCTCCTCAGCTTTGCAGAGAGCACGTGTAATGTCAGTGGGTCAAGCACTGCTTTGCAGCATGAATCTTGACCTTTGAAGACGCCCACAAGGTACACGAAATAGATACCAATAAAAAGAGGCGCAAGCATAGGTTTTATAGTATCACTTGGTATAAGCGATACCATCACTGCAGTGAAATACGTAATGATAAAGAAGCGTAAATCTCTCTTTTTTGTCGAACCGCGCACATTTAACGCAGCTCCTAGCTCCTGGCGGTTTCGAAACACAAAGATAGAAACCCCCGTGACAAACATCGCGAGGGTGCCGAGCATAAATGGCGCGCCGAGTATTGCACCTATCCCAACGTTGTATCCGTTCGCACCTCCTACAAAGAAAATCGCTAGGATAGGAATGAGCGTCTCTGGGAGTGCTGTACCCACGGCGGACAGCACGCACCCTACGACACTTTCAGAGAGTCTGAGCTTGTGCCCAAGCCATTCAACCCCATTCGTAAAGAGGACACTCCCTGCATAGATTAGCACAAAGCTGAAGAGGAACAGTCCGACGTCCATGTCCGCCCTCCATGTGGTAAACCACTAGTTAAATAGCTTACACGTCTGCGAAGCAATATTCCTTCACGTCCGTTGCCGAACTACTATAATACGATATAAATAAATGATAGGTACCCCCAGAGTAAAGAGGTGAAAAAATGGTAGACTTGGTAGACTTGGGAAACCTAGCGTTGCTAAGTCTCAGTTACTTTGAGGAGCTGATTCTTGGTAACGTGGCGTGGAATATTTTGAAGCTCCTGCCCCCCGATCTTGTAAGCATGATTATGAACCTTATGATGTAATCTTCTCATCGATACAGAGTAGAGGTACTATACAATTACACCATAGTAATGCGTCATAGGGCGAGACCACGGTAACATAATGCATCAGGGGGATGTCGAGAATTATGAGAAGACTCTCCCATCATCGAATAACGCTGTATCAATGCCCCCTTAAATCTGTTAAAATTCAAACATATGCGCACTTCTCTCATTCGGTCTAACTATATACTCTTCTGCCGTTTTTCAGGTCTTTACTCTTGAACAAAAAGTAACATGCGGAACTTCCAGATTCAAATATCTGCAAATTATATACTACAAATGCCCATGTAGGCTTAAAATAGAACCCCGGCATAATCGAGCCCTTCGTGAAATTGATTTGCTAAAACAGTACTACTAACTCGTCCCGCTTGTTCTAAAAAGGATCTTTTTGTATTAGTCTTTTTAACCTTCTAAGGAGGGTCTTAGACAAACAAGCTTGGAAGGAGAGTGAGAGAGAATCAATAAGCAGGCACCAAAATAATTAATAGTTGTACCTATCTGTTAATTATATCTACATGCGCAATACTCCGAAATGTAGCGAGTGTCAGGGGATCAATAAATGAAGAGGCAAGTAATTTCGATATTGTTGGCGGTACCAATCATTCTCTCACTATTTGGGGCTTGTGAAGCTACAGCAGCACAGTCTGTGACCATCACCGCCGTTCGTTCAGTGCCTCTGCACTCGACCTATCTTGAATGGGACATCACCAATACGGGCGATGGCTCTGGCTGGATAGCGCCCCAAGCAGCACTCTACAAACAGTCGTCCACGACGCCTTACTATGACGTGGATGGCACCGCTGTTGCCATCTATGCGTGGGACATCACCAACGTTAGTTTCGTGCCAGTTTATTCGTACGGTGGTCTTGGATGGCTTCGCCTCCAATCAGGGCATACCTATCGGATTTTTTCAGGGCCGGTTGCCGAGCCTGATGCAAAGTGGGTCGTATACAACGCCCAAATGTACTACGATGGGGCAATTCGTGGTGCGCTATATTCGAGTTCCCCATATACAATGATAAACATCACAATGTCCATCGAACATATCATTGTCTTGTACCAAGAGAATCGTGCCTTCGACCATTACTTTGGGACATATCCAGGAGCAAACGGTCTCAGCGGGAATGAATCCCTCCCCATCGCTCCAGGCTCAACGGTAACAGTGCATCCGTTTCACCTCAACTCAACGGCGACTCTCGACGCCAGTAATTCTGCTAGTACTGCCCGAAAAGCGTTTAATGGCGGGAAGATGGATGGTTTTCTGTATGCTGAAAAAACTCTTATCACTATGGGCCATTACGACTACAGCGATATCCCTAACTATTGGAACTATGCATCCAAGTTTGTCCTCATGGACAACTTTTTCAGTTCTGAGATGGGTCCCAGTCTCCCCAACCATCTGTATCTGATCGCTGGACAGTCAGGTAACCTGACGGAAAATGCAAGGAACGTCTCTTTTGACTTCCCAACAATCATGGACGAACTTGACGCGCATGGCGTATCGTGGAAGTATTACTACAACGGAGAGAAGGATTACAAGACCCCAGGTATGTGGGGCCCCCTGCCAGCGTTTAAGTCGTTCAAAGACAACCAGTCACGGCTTAACAATCTTGCACCAAACGATAAGTTTGTAGATGACGTGGCTAATGGCACTCTCGCTAATGTGACGTGGGTCATGCCCAGAGAATCCAAGAGCGAACACCCGCCTGCCGATATTAGGGTCGGAGAGCGCTACATGACGTCGACGATTAACACAATAATGCAAAGCAAGTACTGGAATTCTACAGCCATTTTCATTACATGGGATGATTATGGCGGGTGGTACGATCATGTCCCGCCCCCGCAGATCGACTCCTTCGGCCTTGGGTTTAGGGTTCCCTGTTTGGTCATTTCCCCCTATGCTAAAGAGGGATTCATAGACCACACGCAAGCTGACTTCACGTCAATCCTCAAATTCATCGAAACTGTCTATTCTCTCTCACCCCTAACAAAAAGAGATGCAGCGAACAGCGATATGATGGGGGCATTTGACTTTTCTCAGCCTCCAAGGGAGAATTATATCATCTCTGGCCCGTACATCCATAGCCATTACCCTTCCTTCTTCTATACGGGTACTCATTGAGTGGTAAATACTATTACAGGAGTGGCACCAACTACTAGATTGATGTTTTTTCCTTACAATGTATTGCTAAACGTTCAGGTACGAAAGATGGGATGGCGATTACCCCGATGGTTGCGCTCTCTGATAGTCGCGGGCACAAGTGCACATTGAATGCGAATCCATTTAATTAATGCACATGAATACCATGTAGTCACTTTTACAGCGCCGTTAGGGATTGCAACTACTCCTCTTTGCATGTATAAGTCATCAACAATTGACATGGTCAATGCATGTGAAGAAACCCACGCTCTAATCATTCACTTCTTGCGACGAGCTTTACCTGTTGCAATGAGCATTGCTACTGCCACTCCAATTAGTACATACCACACTTCAAATCCCGGAATCTTCTGCATAGTTGTACTGTTTTGGCCCAGATTCTCTGACTGAGAAGGTGAAGGGCTCAGCGTCAACGTTATCTTTCCATACTGTTCAACCGGCTTTATCAGCGGGTACTGATCACCAAGAGGGGTGGCACTATCGCCGATGCCGTCGCCACGAGTGTCAGTGCCGGCATAGTCCGAATAGTAGTTGCCCATGTACCCTGTTCGCGTGCTGCCGTTATAGCTGTACTCTAGTTTTTCTGTTGAATTGAGAACCGTGCCCGGGACGTAACTGAGGTCGCTCGGCTCTTGCATGAAATTGTTGAGATAGATCATGTTTCCTAATGCATCGCCGATGTAAATGCCTTGATGCACGTTCGCACGTATAGTGTTAAAAACAAGCGTATTGTAGGATGATTGGCGAAGGCGGACGCCGAACTGGTCATTAGCGGCTATGACGTTTCCGATGATCGTGTTATTAGATGACTCGTATAATGAGATGCCAAACGCGTGATTGTTGCTTAGATCATTATTGGAGATGGTATTGGACGCGGAGGTATCCATGAATATCCCATCACCCAACGCTGACCCGTTGGGCATCCCCCTCTCGTCCATGGCAACGTTGTTAGAAATCGTATTATT
>DASPRZ010000009.1:0-20072 GCA_035624185.1 Candidatus Acidiferrales bacterium | reverse complement strand
GTGAAGGGGCAAATTATACGGTAGCCAATTCTCTCCAAGAGCTCTTTAATAACCCAGTAATCGCCGCCTATGTTGTACTCACCGAAGATGTTAATGTCAAATGGTCCTGGGTCCTCAAGTTCCTCTGTGCCAATCAGATGCGCCATTAAGGCGTTGGAGGCAAGGTGATGTCCAGCTGACTCGCTTACACCGCGGTATCCCTCGCACCTCACAGGGATAACTTTGATCCCTAGGTCCTCTGCTGCTTTTTTACACACTGCCTCGATATCGTCTCCTATCAGGCCTACAGGGCAGGTAGCATAAACACAGATACATTCAGGCTTGAAGATGTTATAGGCCTCACGTATAGATTTGGCCAGTTTCTTCTCTGCCCCGAAGACGATATCAGTCTCTTTCATGTCTGTGCTTAGGCAATACCCAATGAAGTTGTCTTCGCCTTTTGAGGCTCTCGCGAGGTTTCGTCTCGTGCCCCACGTGTAAAATGAACAACCTATCGGGCCGTGGGTGAGGTCTAGAATGTCTTTCACCGGGCCTAAGACTACGCCTTTAGCCCCTGCGTACGCACATCCTCTATTGGTCAGCACACCTGGGATTGCACGGGTGTTGGCCTCGATCTTTTGGCTAGCGTCACACGAATTTTTCACTATGAGATGCTTCTTTCTTATTTCTCCCGTTTTTTGCGGAAAATCATTGAACAACTCGTTTACGATCTTTTGGCTTTCGTCTATGCTAGTTGGTTTCTTGTTTCTGTTGCGGTCAACTGTACTCATTAATGGCATCCTCCCCTCGCTCTCCAGTCCTGATTCGAATGGACTCCTCTACCGGACACACGAAAATTCTACCATCGCCTATATTGCCGGTTCTATTCACCCTTGTGAGCACGGCAATCACTGCTGGTACGAATTCATCGTCGACAACTACTGAAAGCATGCGCTTTGGCAAAAACTTCATTTTTCGCTCGCCTTGCTCTGTTGAAAGCGAGGAATATGCGGTATATAGACCCCGCTGCTTCCCTCTTCCATAGGCTTTATACGCGGTGAATGAAGGAATCCCAATGATATCTAGGGCGTTCTTCGTTGCTTCAATTTTGTTGATCTGGATGACTGCAATGACCTCCTTCATCTATGTTACAGCCCCCGTTGTCCTGTCCTGATCTGTACGGACTCCTCTACCGGACAAATGAAAATTCTGCCATCGCCTATATTGCCGGTCTTTGCAGTGTCCTCAATGATACTCACAGCCTCATCTAATTGGATGTCATTGACAACGATCATCAACAGCGTTTTAGGCAAATTGTCATAGATCACATTTCCAACTTTAATGCCCTTCTGTTTTCCTCGGCCAAAGACGTCTATTCTGGTCAGTGCCGGAAAACCTCCCGACTCTAACGCGTTCGCCACGTGATCAACAACTTCAGGCCTAACGATGGCCTTAATCATCTTCATTCCACGACGCCCCAGTCGATCATTAGCTGTTCAAGTTCATCATACTCCAAGGGTTTAGGAACAGTGAACATCTCATTTTCATCAATATTTTTAGCTAAACTGAGGTAAGAACTAGCCTGGTTTGAGTCTGGCGCATATTCAACCACAGTCTGTTTTCGTATCTCAGCTTGCTGGACGATATTATCTCTTGGTACGAAGTGGATCATCTGACTGCCTATGGTTTCTGAGAAAGCCGTAACAAGCTCCTCTTCGCGGTGGACATTGCGGGAGTTGCAAATAATTCCACCTAACCTCGTTCCTCCTGTTTCAGCGAATTTCTGTATTCCTTTGCAGATGTTGTTAGCAGCATAAATGGCCATCATTTCCCCTGAGGCTACGATATAAATCTCTTTAGCTTTTCCCTCTCTAATAGGCATAGCGAACCCTCCGCAGACAACGTCACCCAAGACGTCATAGAATACGTAGTCTAGATCAGGTGTGTAAGCCCCTAAATTTTCTAACAGTCCGATAGATGTAATAATCCCTCTCCCGGCACAGCCAACGCCTGGTTCAGGTCCGCCTGACTCAACGCATTTTATTCCACCGAATCCGACTTTCAAAACATCATCAAGTTTCACCTCGTCATCCTTGCGGAGTGTATCAAGTACTGAGGGCTGGCGCTTACCACCTACAAGCATTCTCACCGAGTCTGCTTTTGGATCACAGCCAATCTGCATGATTTTTTTGCCCATTGTGGATAGAGCTGCAGTTAGATTTTGGGTCGTTGTTGATTTGCCAATGCCGCCCTTTCCGTAAATTGCTACTTGTCTCATCTTTTTTAGTTCCTCCCTAGACATTGTTTGTCGATTTATTCTGTAGGTTTTAATTTCGATCACATACACAATTTGATAAATGCCTCAACAGAGAAGCTATCGGAGCGATCAAACCGAATTTGTCACTGTATACAGAGGCCAGGTTTTTCTGATATAGCACAACATGTACGAGATCAATTACTAGGAATCTAATTTCCTATTTTACCCTTACAGGAAGTTTTATGCCTTCTAACTATATATAAAACTTTTTATAAAGTGAGGTTTGTTGAAAAATCAAATCATTTAGCGAAAAGAGACAAAACGCAGCAGCGCGAGGACAGCAAGTCTTCCTTTGATACTTACAATAGTACAAAGGAAAGGAGAATTTCTGTATTTTGTCAACAAAACCAACACTTTTAAGTAAAAAAATAATAATTGGTTTGGTGATTTTATTGACAGAAGAACTCGTACCCGAGCCAGATCCCAAAAGATTTGCTGAATTCTTACTAAAATTGGCTGAAGACCACGATTTAGTGAAAGAATATAAGGCCAATCCAGAGACAGTTTTGAAAAATAACAACATAGCTCAACCTGAAAAAGATGCTCTCAAAAGCGGAGACATAATAGAACTACGTCGGATGCTCCCAGAAGATGATGTAGCGATTGTAGCGGTTGTAGCAGCCTTCGTCACCCGATAATACGATAAGCAATCATGTCTGAAGGGTCACTAGTAGTTGTAGGTGCTGGTATCAAACTAGTGTCTCACGCGAGCCGAGAGACAACTGCTGTAATAGAGGAAGCCGAGAAAGTTCTATATCTTCTAGCTGATCCAGTCTCCAAATTGTGGATCAAGAAACTGAACAATACTGCGGAATCTCTTCACTCATGTTATAAACAGAGCAAACCGCGCATTCAAGCCTATAAATGTATGGTTGATAGAATTCTCAATTACGTCCGAAAAAATCTAAATGTGTGTGTTGTTTTCTATGGACATCCTGGGGTTTTCGTTAATCCCTCGCACGAGGCTATCCGCTTGGCTCGCTTAGAAGGATATCATGCCGATATGCTTCCAGCAATCTCGGCAGAGGATTGTTTATTTGCAGATCTTGGCATTGATCCTGGAAAAAGCGGATGTCAAAGTTTCGAGGCGACAGATTTCCTTGTTTATAAGAGGAGGTTTGATCCTTCAAGTTCTTTGATTTTGTGGCAGATTGGTGTCATCGGTGAACTTGGGTTTAAGAGGGATATGGCATACAATTTAAGTGGCCTCTATGTGCTAGTTGAATATCTGGGTGAGTTTTATGACCTAGAACACGAAATGGTTGTGTACGAAGCCGCCGTATATCCTTTCTGTGAACCCGACATTCAGCATGTCACTCTCGGCAAATTAACATCGGCCCGAATTTCTCAAATTTCAACGCTTTATGTTCCACCTAAGGTGTCGTTATTAGATAGCAACATGCTCATTCGCTTGAATCTTAAGAGTTAGATATGCGTGTAACCTAGCTCTGTTGGCAACCAAATTACTAAACCTCGGTAAGACTCTAACATATCTATCTTTAAGTTATTAAGTCGAGTTAAATGCAGGCTATCAGTGGCATTGAACACAATTTTAAAGGACCTAGCTCAATAATATTTGCAGTCTTTTTTGGACAAACTGATCACTGATCAAATCTTGCCAATCACATCGCTCAAAACTTCCATCGTTAACGATACGTTGGGTAATGGCATTTTTATCTTCTTCTATTCCCCTACGTTTAAAAGAGCTGACAGGAGTTTAAATAGTCGTTCACATTATATTAGAGTTTGATCTTGTTATACCCCCTCTTGCAAATCTTGGTCATTGAACTGCAGATAGACTTGCGTGGTATTCAAATTCAAATACCCCAACGCCTACTGCACATCTGACGTGTCAACATGCTGCGCTCTTTGCCACTCCAGTCGGATCCAGACACGGCTCTAAGAGCTTGATGCACCACTTGCGAATGAATTCCGATGTCATTATCAAACACACAACCTCATAGGAAATTCATCGCTGTTATACTCGCAAGTGAAAAATATTTAATGCCCCACATACGTCGAAGTGTTCCATTAATCTTCGTACATCTGCGCTTAACGAGTCTCGTGGAATGTATTTGCACAACGGATGTTGATCTATCACAGTGATGCGGCTGTCCCATGTTGTGATTTCATTCACGTCTTTTAGCGCCCACATACCAACCCTACCACTAGGTATATGAGAAAAGGCCGTCACAAGGTCACGCATTGCCTCTTCCTTTTCTTCATCGCTGAGCTTCTCTCCCCACGCTTCGAGATCTGACCATTTCGTACCCTTCGGCTTTGTGGGAGTTTTGAGAGAGATTATCGCCGCGTCTTTCTGATCCTGTGGCGATTTCTCCCACCAGTCCTTCAACGCCTCTGTCCATGCTGCTCGCATCGAATCCCGCTGCTCTGGTGGAAACATGTCAAACCATTCTCTAAAAATATCAGATCTTGACATGGAAGTAAATACAATTTCACCGCTAGGGAAGTTATCTGCGAGCATTGAAAAGAACTGTTTCATCTCGGATTCCTCAAAGAATTGCAACACCGCCTCAGCTGTTATAAATACCCCGTCTTCGGTGTTAATGTCCTTGCACCAGCTCGGATCGAGAAGGGATTTTGCGATGTACGTTACCCGATCAGGTTCTGGGAGTAATTGTCTTCTGAAGTCAATGACAGCTGGAAGGTCAAGGTCATACCATTGAATGATGCCATTATCAACGCGGTAGAACGTTGCGTCAAGCCCTGCACCGAGATTCACCACTGACGCATGAGGGTGTTCGGTTATGTACGCCTTTATCTCATCGTCGAATTGCTTTGCCATTAGTGCAACTAGAATGAACATTGGCTGCAGCTTGCCTTTACGAATTATATCAAGCATTATACCTACGAATGGCATATCACTTGCTAAGAAGTCAAAATCAATTTTTTCTATAAGTTCAATTGCTTTCGCGTCATAAAATAGTGAGCTATCTTCTTTGCTCACCTGTGCTCTGCCCCACAATGGAAACATCAGTGTTTCCGATACGCCACTTAACTTAATCTTTACTTTGTCTTGTTGCATGTTTGCTCTCCTTAAATGTGAGTTTCTGTTCCTTTCGGTGCATGTGCTGATTACACCTTCCTTTTTTCCATGCTTAGTATATTTAGCATAACATTATTATGCTCATCATACTGCGGGCATCTCTTGTCTCACAGTACGTGTAGTAGAGGTCTTTGTTATTGTAATGGCGGATGAACGTATATTTGATCATCTTTGGCTGCATATTACGCGCGTCGTCCAAAGCCCCGGTACAGATCAACCGGTTTGTAAAGAGATTCGTCAGCGGGCTTCCACGTGTTTTTCGTTGGGTTATAATGTGCTGATAGATCGCCGAGCTTCGTTGTGGGCAAGTTAACCCTTTGTGTTCTGATCTTTTAAACACCAGTACTCTAATGTTTAATTTTTACCGTTTTCATTAATCAAATATACGTAAACAGTGTTCGTTTATTAATTTTAAACTTATCTGCTGTTTGCCGCGATTTATAGCTGCCAGACTGCCATACCCCAACAATAGCCCCCAACAATAGCTGCAACCTCCTGAGATCTTGTTGTCCATTACTCAGTTGACAGTAAAGCTATAGCGCAACTTACAGCGAGGTGGATTTGTAAAATAAAACTGTTAATTTTAGCTTTGTTTACTAACTAGATTGTCTGCTAAAATATCTCAAAAAAGTGTAATTGTTCTAATGTTTTAAGCAAATATCTTAAATCATTACTATGTACGACTCTGAAAGAGCCGACAAGGTATCATTGAAATAAAAAATGAAAAAGCGCAAAAAGTTAGTTGGCGGATAGCCGTTATATATGAAATACCACTGGAAACGTTATCCCGAACGCGCTTAAGAAAAGTAACGCAGCAGGAATTGCTGGAGCTATAGATCCTACAAGAGTACCCGCGCCTCCGATAACAAAAAGTATGTCACCTATGAAGGATACAGCTGAACCAACGAAAGTAAAAGATACAGCAACGCCGGTCGCTATCGCTGTAGCTAAAGCGATTAAATCTACAGTTATATCACAAAAAATTAGAGCAACCAAACTTCTTCACCTCCTCTCTACACTCCAAGTCTACTACTTATACATCAACTATTGATTCAATAAGTCTGGAAGTCACGATAACATTCTTCACTTTTAGTAAATTCAATGAATCTTATAATACCGCTTTTTTTAAATCAATTAATAAAAATTGACTGTGCCACTCTAGTAATTTTCGTTAATAAATGGATGAATATCGAGTTAACTACTACACCTCCTCCTCTTGTTATTAAATAGGAAATAGACTTCCTATCAAAAACGGTGTGAACTGTTGAATTTTCTTTATTATATATAAACGTTTCTATAAGGCTATTGCACTGCTATTTTTGGCTTCGATTTTTATGTAAATTTGCAAGCTTATAGAAATTTACGATCATCTTCTCTAACCAAAATATTTATATCTATTGAAATTGATTTGCAGACGGAAGTAGGAAACCTATTTCCTAGTATCTTTCAGTGTGACAAAAAAATTGAAAACTGTAAAAAATCAGCAATAGAAACGTGGAGAAGTAATATGAATCGACAGCATAGAAAAATAATAATAAAATGTTTTTTGATAGTAACGTTTGCGTGCTTGTTATTTTCAAATATCATAGTATTACACGGTGAAAATACGTCAACGCCGGCGCCTACGGATCAGTCAAACGCTCCACACCCCGACGCGACGGGTAAAAACACCGGCACTGCCAGTGATGTGCCTGCGGCAACTCCAGGCCAACCTAGTGTAGTTGAATTAGCTAATTCTGTTGGTCATAGCATTATAGCTATTAACATTGTGTGGACGTTAGTCGCTGGCTTCCTCGTATTTTTCATGCAAGCAGGATTTGCCTTCCTAGAAACTGGTTTTACTCGAGCGAAAAATGTAGCGCATACAATGGGAATGAACATATTCATCTACGGATTAGGAGTTTTTGGATGGTATGTTTGTGGATTCGCCCTCATGTATGGTGGCCTAGGTCCACTAACAACGTTAGGTGGTTTTGCAGGACTCAATCATGAAGTCGCCATAACCATCCTTGGACATAGCTTCGGCTTATTTGGTGGACAAGGTTTTTTCCTGACGGGAACTTATGATGTCGGAGTGTTTACGCTCTTCCTGTTCGAGGTAGTATTTATGGATACAGCGGCGACGATCCCGACAGGAGCTATGGCTGAACGATGGAAATGGGCCTCTTTTGTAATATATGGTCTCCTGGTAGGATCCATCATCTATCCCCTCTTTGGAAACTGGGTATGGGGCGGAGGCTGGCTATCGCAGCTCGGTGTGAATTTTGGTTTAGGGCACGGGCATGTGGATTTCGCAGGGTCTTCTGTCGTACACATGACAGGAGGGATGATAGGATTGGTCGGCGCGTGGATGTTGGGCCCACGTATAGGCAAGTACAATAAAGATGGGACAGTCAACGCAATACCTGGACATAACATCCCTATGGCGGTGCTTGGAACGCTCATCTTAGCATTCGGATGGTTCGGATTCAACCCAGGGTCAACTCTTGCCGGAACTGACCTGCGCATAGGTGTTATAGCAACAAACACCATGCTCGCATCAGTTTTAGGCATGCTTGCCGCGACCTTTTGGATGTGGGGTGTTCGCAGTGACAAACCTGACCCTACGATGATGTGTAATGGGCTCGTTGCCGGTCTGGTGGCGATAACCGCTCCGTGTGCATTTGTAAATTCTCAAGGTGCATGTATTATTGGGCTAGTTGCTGGTATACTCGTTGTTGAATCCGTGCTCTTCATTGACAAAAAATTGAAGATAGACGACCCTGTAGGCGCTATATCGGCACATGCGGTATCCGGTGCTTGGGGTTGCCTTGGACTTGGGCTTTTTGCAGATGGTACTTATGGTGCTGGCTGGAATGGAGTCTCTGGGACTGTAACAGGCCTCCTTTACGGAAACCCGGGTCAGTTTGCTGCTGAATGTATTGGCGTGTTAACTAATTTCATCTACGTCGGTGCAATTGCGTTTATCATTTTCAAGCTGATTGACATCTTCGTAGGAAACCGCGTAGACGCTGAGACAGAAATCGATGGTCTTGACATTGGACAAATGGGGGTATCCGGGTATGAACGGTTATCGGCTGATGAAAGGGGTTTCCCATAAGGATCAGCCGCTAAACAGAAACAGAAGACTGGCAGGAGGTATACTAGCGCTTTAGCCGCTCAACGATAAGAAAGCAACCAAGTAGAGGTGTAAGTGGCGCTTTAATCGCGTTAGAATCTACGAATTCTAAGCGGCAAAGCGCCTTTTTCTCACATGTCCGCCCTTTGCCTTAATAAGATTCGTTAACGAATCTTGAATAGGGAGTTCTTAGGTATAAAAGTGCGGAAACATCTTGAGGAGTGCCAGATGAGAACATGAAGAAAATAGTGGCTATTGTAAGACCAAATAAATTCGATGCAGTAAAAAAAGCACTGATCGAAGCTGGATATTCAGGCATGACAATCAAGGGGGTAAAAGGTCACGGCAGGCAAATGGGTATCACAGAACGGTACCGCGGCACTGAATATCTAGTGAGTCTTTTGCCCAAAATCGAGATCAACATAGTCGTTAAAGAAGAAAGTATTGATAACATAATTCAGACGATAATAGGCGCCGCTCGAACAGGGGCTATCGGAGACGGGAAGATCTTTGTATTCCCTGTGGAAGGAGTCATAAGTAAATTTTCTTCCAGCCCGTCTCTTCTTCTCAATTAAAGTCGTTATCGAATCTCAAATAGAGAATTAGGCGACAAATTGCAAAAGTAGCTTATGGGATGCTTGGTGAGAACATGAAAAAAATAGTAGCTATTGTGAGACCAAATAAATTTGAGGCAGTAAAAAAAGCTCTGATCGCAGCTGGATGTTCAGGCATGACAATCAAAGAGGTAAAAGGTCACGGCAGGCAAATGGGTATCACAGAACGGTACCGCGGCAGCGATTATCGGGTAGATCTCTTGCCCAAAACCGAGATCAATATGGTGGTTAAAGCAGAAAGCGTTGATAACGTAATTCAGACGATAATAAGCGCCGCTCGAACAGGGACTATTGGAGACGGGAAGATCTTTGTATTCCCTGTAGATGAAGTTGTGAGGATTCGTACTGGGGAAACGGGTAGGGAAGCCATATAGTTAACAGTTATTAACACGGAAATAAAATAATTAACATTTGTGAAGTAATTGCGCACACCATGGAGGGCCATTCTTCACAACTTTTTTTCTATTTAATAGCAATTTGCGTTCTATTCAATTATAGTAAGCGTGAATTGTAAAACTTCAATTTTGTATTCAGTTGAACCATTATCTTGTTAAATGTGCAGACTACACCTTCTGAATTTCAAAAATTGGCTTAAAATAGTTGATGTTATAGTTAGAGTAAAAATGGCTAGAACAAGAGATATCGGACGTGAAAAGAATTTCATCCATCCAGTGGAGGATAGGTGGGGATACGAACTGGAGAGAGGTAAAAATGCTGTATAGTTGTCTCCTGCGCATGATAGGCTAAGCCCATCAGCTATTTCATTTATGCATTAAAATCGGACCATAGACACCTTACATTTTTCTAACTTACAATCTGAATTACAAGGCTTTTTCTTGTAGGTCAACTTTTTCTTTAGATTTTAGAATAACAATTTTTTCACCCATATTGTTATTCAAAATATTTATATATCAGCAACAAGCAGTTCAAACGGAATTAGGAATCCTAGTTCCATTTAATTATTAACAGGAGAATTGGTGATGGATGCGGTTTTGAATTCAGGTGATACGGCGTGGATGTTGATGTCCACAGCCCTCGTGATGTTGATGACAGTTCCTGGTTTAGCTCTTTTTTATAGTGGGCTTGTCAAGAGAGTCAACGTTCTTAATACTCTATTCCTCTCTTTTGCCGCGTACGCTGTTGTAAGCGTACTGTGGTTTGTTTATGGATACCCGTTCGTATTTGGTAGTGATATTGCAGGGCTCATAGGGGCCCCAGCAAATATTTTGTTTTCGAACGTCGTCGAGACGCAATCGCTAGTCGGGACTATACCTACCAGTGTTTATGCAGTATACGAATTGACCTTTGCTGCAATTACAGTGGCTTTAATTTCAGGTGCTCTTGTAGAGAGAATGAAATTCCGTGCGTGGATGCTTTTCATACCGCTATGGCTTACATTCGTATACCTTCCTGTAGCACATTGGGTTTGGGGCGGAGGATGGCTTGCACAGCTCGGCGCATTAGATTTCGCGGGAGGAACTGTTGTTCACATAAACAGCGGAGTGGCAGCTTTAGCTTTAATTCTTCTTCTCAAGAAGAGAAAAGATGTAAGCCTGTTGCCGCATCAGCTGGGCTATTCGGTCATCGGAGCGGGGCTTCTTTGGTTCGGATGGTTTGGTTTTAACGCTGGCTCAGCACTGGCAGCTGGGCACCTTGCAGGATCAGCATTTATCGTCACTAATACAGCAGCTGCGACAGCAATGCTTTCTTGGATGTTCATCGAATGGCTAAGAAATGGAAAAGCTACCGTTCTTGGCGCAGTCTCGGGAATTGTAGCCGGTCTAGTTGCCATCACTCCAGCGGCAGGCTTTGTTAATATTCCAGGCGCAATAGTGATTGGGTTCATCACGTCATTTGTTTCATACTCAGCTATTTCGTTTCTTAAGCCTCGTCTGGGGTATGATGACGCTCTCGACGTGTTTGGAGTTCACGGGTTCTCTGGTATATGGGGGGCACTAGCAACAGGCATTTTTGCGAGCCCAGCAATTAATGCGCTAGGAAGAGGGTTAGCTTATGGTAACCCATCACAATTAGGTATACAGGCCATTGCAGTTGCAGCCACTTTTGCGTACTCTTTCATCGTGACATTAATAATCGCGAAAATAGTAGATATTGCAGTAGGACTACGTGTTAGTCCTTCAGAAGAGACGCAAGGATTGGACCTTTCGTTACACGAGGAAGAGGCTTACATATTATGAAAATGTGAGGGCAATCTATATGTTTTAAATTAACGTGGGTAGATCAGAGAAATCTCTGGGTGAGTAAATGAAAAAAATAATAGCAATAATTAGACCAAGCAAACTCGAAGAGGTAAAGAAAGCTCTTTTAGATAGCGGATTTGCTGGCATGACTATTCATGATGTGAGAGGTCATGGTAGGCAACTTGGCATCACTGAAAGGTACAGGGGGAGTGATTATCGAGTCGATCTTTTGCCGAAAGTCCAGATTGACATGGTCGTAAACGATGATAATGTGGCAAAGGCAATTGATATTATAGTAACAACCGCTAGAACAGGAGATATCGGAGATGGAAAGATTTTCATCCATCCAGTGGAGGACGTGGTTAGGATACGAACCGGAGAGAGAGGCGAGAGCACGATATAATCGACTGTTGAAGGCATGATTAGCTTCGTTTCATATTTCATTCAGGAACTAAAATGAAATCTCTTTCCACACTCTTTTTTATTTTTTATAACTTTTCCAAATTAAAAATTCATTTTCTGCCGGATCAACTTTCTTCGTCAGATTTTAAAAGATCAATTTTCCAGTATAAACTTGCAAAAAGATGCTTAAGCAATTCTTTGTCTCCTGGTATAAGCGGGCTATCTCGTTCTAATCGCAGCCGTATTCCTTCATATCTTTCTATGTATCTTTCTAATGAAGCCATATAGGGGGTATATTGAACAAGCCCGTCAAGAAGTGATATTATCAGTGATCGTTCATACCACGTTATCTTATTTCGTTCCCAGAGCATTTTACTAATAATTGAATTGTCTTTGTAAATAAAAATACTACCCTAATTTTAAAGCTTTATTTAAACTGTTTTAGGACATAAAAAATTAACATATTCGATTATAGCGATTCCACGAAATTATTGTTTTGTTTTACTACATTTCTAAAAATTCGCTCAGTCAGTCAGCCGCAATATCCGATTATAAACTAATTTGTATTTAATAGCTATGCAAAATCAGATAAAACAAACAAACTGCTAACGCTCAAAAGAAGAGATGTTATCCCTTCACGGTTATAGTTGTGCTAGTTTGGGCATCAGTGTTCGGCAAATCTTTTACATCTGAGCTTGGCGCTAACTTTTCAGATGTTATCAACGCAGTTATTTCGAATTTAAGTTCCGATTTATCTGAAGGTTTGTCGAAGCAAACTCGGCACGTGTAAGAGCCATTAACAAACACAAGCGGATACTGTTGCACTCGCCAATTATCAGATTTGTCAGGCTTAATGAGTATATAGATATTTTTATCCTGGGTAATGCCAGAATGAGTGCCTGTTATGTCTACACAGCCAAATTTTACATTAGATGGAACATTTAGGGAGATGGATGCTTGAGACTCTGCAGCTGATGTCGGAGACGCACTTGGCTTTGCCGTGGGAGTTGGGGCATTTACCTGTAGCGTTGCTGTGGCTGTTGACGCGACGTAGTCGCCATCTCCTTCGAAAGTTGCATTTATTGCATGGACGCCAACAGATAGTTGGCTTGTTTCAGCACTCGTTAAGTTATAGGTTGCATAGCCCCATATCGTATGACTCTTACCCTTGTAATTGTTATCTAATGACCAAACAATTGTTTTGTTGTTTAAACCTACCCCGCGCGTCATGTTCAATTGACACACTAGAGAACAAAACTCACCTTGCGTGACGGTCGTAGAGTTCAACTTTAGTTGCGTGTTCGCAGTCGCTGTACTTGTCTGTGAGGTATCTTTATCTTGGCCTAAACATCCGAGGGTCAACGCTATTGATAGGGTTAAAGTTATGATGATCGGGATATTTTTCATCCAATTAATTGACATATTCAAACAAGATAAAGATTATGAACCCTCAAAAGAAATTCAACCTTAACGTAAATATACGCCTACATTTAAATAAGTTGATTGTTTAATAAAAGTGTCTTATTTCAAATTACGTAAGGTCAATTTCCATGGCAGCAAAACGTCCTTTTGACATTTTATCAAGCAACATCGGGCAGGTAGTAACTGTTAGACTTAAAGGTTCTAAGGACTTCAGAGGGAAGTTTTTAGGGTACGACCCCCATTGGAACATCACGCTAGAGGAGGCCGAAGAGCTAAATGGTGAGGATGTTTTCGCACGATTAGGAACGATCATATTGAGGGGCAACAACGTTCTTTACGTCTGTGGTGTAAATTCAAAATAAGGTGTAGATTTGTGGTGTCCCTTAAATGGGGATTTCTATGCAGCTACGTAACGATGTAGTAGATTTATACAATGATCCACGTGCAGTCAAAATTTTTGCTTTTTTATCACAGGATATTGAACTTCACCTTATATGTATAGATTCTACGATGGCTCCGGATCCAAATACAATAATCCTTGCAAATATCGCAATGAAAGAAGTGGACAAAAACCTCATTCAAGCTATGAATACTGGAAGATCTGTATCAGTGCTTTCTGCTCTAACCCTAAAAAATACTCGAAAAGTCTATCAAATACGATGTAAAGTAAAAGAGTTTCAAACAACTGGACCACTGTACGAAAAATTTCTAGATCAACTAAAGGTGCGAAGTGAAGACTTAGCAGGCGTCTGGGTATTAGAACCTGTAGAGATCATTGACCGAACGCTTGGTTTAGATTTCGGTAAAACGATTGTTTAGTGCGCGTACGAATTATCTACCGAGAAGAATTAAAACAAGTCGATCTCGCAAGTCGGTACGTATCTAATGCACAGAAATGCTCGCTCCTAAATTCTTTTAGGCGTGTTTAACCGATTTTGAGGAAGAACATGGGCATTCAGTTGATTCTTGAGCGGAATATAGGAATATAGTACATTCTTCGAGCGGCAGATGGATGTTTTAACGTCTCTGCTTGACGCCTTATTAATATCAAATAGTAGCAACAAAGTTAGATTCGCAAAATAAGAGTGTTAGTTGGCGCCTCCTCAATAACTTTGTCTACTGCAGTTCCGAAGATTAAACTACACCTCGGGATCGCTCTAAAGCCCCCATAATCAATAGATCGTGATCCTCGGCCATTAATCGTTATCTGTTCAGCTACTGAACCAGTCTTAATTTCAATATTTGAATTCCGATAAGCGCCAACTAGTCGTTTTAGGTCAGCAGGCACACCACTTTCATTCTTTTCTGTTACGTGAAGAACATAGTATGCCATTAACTTGTTCAGCTAGCACTTTCGCAATTTTAAACGCTGTAAGAAAATGCTTGAACCCGAGCAGAGGGAATTAGCATTTTTGTGAAAATACTTTTGCACTTGAAATTCGAGAGAATAAATTCAGTCGTGGCATTTTTTAATATGAGATAGACTGTATCAACTCATCGCAGTTTGTTTTGTCTTCTTTCCGCATTTTTTATTAAATTTCTTTAAAAACAATGGTCTTAGTTATTATAGCTGTAACTTTCACAAGCAGAGACAGAATAATCGTTACAAAGCGAATTTAAAATAAATCGTGCTTCCGCACTCGATCCACACGGCGTTGCCTATAAATGCTCAATTTAGATATATACTGGTTGCTACTCAGTAGATTTTTCCCCTAAAGAAGGCGGTTATCCAAAGCCTAACTTATCAAAAACCCTTAACTTTTTCTACAGAGGACACTTAATCTACAAAGTGCCGTTCACCGCAAACTATTTAAGTGATTATGTCCCAATAATCGGAATCAATGCTCCGAAGAGACGCTTTTGCAGCGGTAAGAACAACTGTCATCTTTCTTGTATTAACGGGGCTTGTTTTCCCGCTCGTGCTCGTTGGGATTTCAGAAGTTGCCATGAAGCCTGCTGCTGAAGGGAGCGTCATGGTGAAAAATGGCACAGTCGTGGGATCGGCCTTGGTCGGACAACCGTTTAGCGATCCAATGCACTTTCAGTCACGACCGCCTGGTTTTTCAAACTGGGGACCGGTTAATCCTGCCCTTATACAAAATGTCACTCAACGGGTTGCTTACCAGAAAGCACTCAATCCATCAATGAGGTTGGTACCAATCGACTTAGTGACACAATCAGGGTCTGGAACGGATCCTGATATATCAGTGACGAGCGCCCTCCTCCAGATTCCACGTATATCGAATCTCACAGGTATCTCCCAAAGTAGACTTACTGCGCTTGTCGACCAATACACGGAGAACCCAACTTTCGGCGTCTTTGGTGAGCCACGGGTGAACGTGCTAAAGCTCAACCTTGCATTAGATGGGCTAATGAACGCCACAGCTCTGCACATGGCGGAGATCAAGGCTGCAGCACTTAACGCTACGGCTACGAACGCCACGGCTTAATGCTACGGCTACGAACACCATGGTTAGATAAGTGATTTAGGTTCCAAGCCCTATTACGAAAGTGTTAAAGTTCTAAGCCCGCACCACGAAAATGTTGGTGTTTGCCCGTTCGATGACTCTGTCGACAACTGTTCCGAAAATAACGCTCGCTCCCCGAGACCGCTCTGAAGCTCCCATGATTATTATGTCATAGTCTTTTGCCGTTTGTATTATCTGGTCTGCAACAGGACCCGACTGAATAGTGATATCGACGTTCTCATACTTCGAAGCGAGTTGCTGTAACTGAGCCTCGACGTCGCCCTCGTTCTGTTCAGTAACATAAAGAATGGTGATGTGTCCGTGCACCGGCTCGGCAAGGGCACGTGCTACGTCCACCGCGTGGAAAGAGTGCTTGTATCCCGCTGACGGGATCAAAATGCGCTTGAACGAGCTTTCATATTTGAGATTGGCAAGGATCATGTTACACGGAGCGTCTTTCATGAGTGGATAAATAGTATCTCCGTGCCGAATCTTATATAAAGTCGATTGAAGGCTGTATCCGAGAATGGTAAGGTCTATGTTGTGCGTTGTTATTTGACTGAAGATTGCGTCACGAACCGATGCTGAGAGTATGATTTCGGGCACGACCTCGGCTCTATCTGGCGCTACCGATTTCATTAGCTGTGTCACAAGGTTGGTCTTTTTCCGATAGCTCTCGGCGCGATCGGGATAATCCTCGTCCGTTCCGACCACGCTTAACAATACGATTGTGCCGTCAGGGTCGAGCAAGTGCAAGGCTGCCTTGAGCGTGTACTCAGCATTTCGCGGGTTTGATACCGGTAACAAGATACGTTTATACATTTAACCAGCTCATTTATTTTGCTCCATACTTTTCAAAGTATCTCCTATATATACATTTCTCGGAGATGGCAACGTATGCAAGCCGTCGTTCATGTTGCATAATTAGTTAAAGCCCAAAATAAAAACAATGTGGAAGAACTTGCAGACAAAACTCGCGTTTTTTATGCATTAAATTTATATATGATGGAAGCATTGTTCCGCGTTAGCGTTTACGTTCGGCAGTACACGCTGTCTTCACAACTGGACCACCGCATGCCACGATTATGATCGGATCGCAGGCATCCCTGGCCTTCAGCTATCAGTCTGAAACGGTAAGTATAAAGGATCAGTGGTATAGGTTGGATTTGACCTCAATCATCTCGGTTGTAGTCATCATCGTGGTCTGGATACTCTTGATGCGGCCTTTGGGCCGATACATGGTCACGGTGTATTACAGAGAGCACAGCAGATTTGATTGGTTTTTTGGGCCCGTCGAACGCCTTTTGTTCAGGGTGCTCGGTGTCAATCCGAACGAGGGGATGAGCGCCAAACGCTACCTTGGAAATCTCCTCTTGGCTAACGCGTGTATGTGGGTGCCCGTTTTTATCATCCTGCTTTACCAGGGATCCCTCCCGTTAAACCCTAACCAAGCCCCCGGCATGAGCATTGATCTGGCCGTGAATACCGTCACGAGCTTTATCACAAACACCCAGTGGCAGTTTTACGCTGGCGAGACGCAGGCATCGTACCTCAGCCAGCTAATGCTAACGTTTCTCATGTTCGCCTCGCCAGCGACGGGAATGGCAATCGGAGCGGCGGTCATCAGAGGATTTGCGAGCAAAGAGCCGCGAGCGGGGTTCAAGAAGATCGAAAACATGGGCAACTTCTACGTCGATTTTGTTCGATCCATAACACGGATACTCGTGCCCATAGCATTTATCGTTTCACTTTTTTTTGTCGCCCAGGGCATCCCCCAGACGATAAACGGGCCTGTTCAGTACACCACGGTTGAAAATCAAACCGCCACGCCGCTTTACCTAGGGCCAGTCGCGTCGCTCGAATCAATAAAAATGTTAGGCTCAAACGGGGGCGGATACTACGGACAAAACTCGGCCAACCCTTATGAGAACCCGACCCCGTTAACCAATGCGGTGGAAATTCTATTGATGCTCTTGATAGCGTCGGGATTTATCTACATGTACGGCACGATGGTGGGCAACACCAAAGAGGGGTGGGTCTTGATCTGCGCGGTGTTGGTGATCCTTAGCGCAGCGCTTATCATTAACATCGCATCCGAAGCATCAGCCCCGGCTCTCTCGTCCCTCGCGGTGAACCAATCTGCGGGAAATATGGAAGGAAAAGAGGTAAAGTTCGGAGACGTCAGTTCCGCTCAGTTTGGGGCGTGGACGACAGCGGGGGCGGTTGGAGCGGTGGACAGCATGCACGACAGCTGGGGGGCGTGGGGGGGTACCTCCCTGCAGGCGCTCATGATACTAAATAACGTCTTTGGCGGGGTTGGGTGCGGGATGATCAACATCTTAATCTTCGTTATACTCACGGTATTCATCTCGGGCCTGATGGTCGGAAGAACACCGCAATATCTAGGACGGAAGATCGAAGGGTATGAGGTGAAATTAACGGTGTTCTCCTTCTTGATTCACCCCCTCCTCGTATTCTCGGGCACTGCGCTCGCAGTCATTTTTGCAGCAGGTCAGACGTTAAATCCGGGATTTCAGGGCTTTGCCGAGCTTTCGTATGCATACCTCTCTGCCGCTGCAAACAATGGGTCGGCATTTGCGGGGATTTCGGCATCCCCCTTTTTGAACTATTCTATGGCTGTTGTGTTCGCAGTGGGACGCTATGGCACGTTCATCCTCATGTTGTTCGTCGCTGAGACCTTCATGCGTAAGAAAATAGTGCCCTACGATCTCGGCACGTTCAAAACCGACACGTGGATTTTCGGCGTCATTTATATCGGAGTCGTCGTCATCCTTAGTCTTCTGGTGTTCTTCCCTGTCCTTATCTTTGGGTCGCTCGGAGCGGCGCTTGCTGGTACTAGTATATAAGGAGGCACAATGAGCAACGGAGTTTACAGTAGAAAAATTCTGATTGAGGCATTCGCCGACTCTATCAAGAAACTGAACCCCCGACACATGCTAGGCAATCCCGTCATGTTCGTCGTCGAGGTCACCTTCTTTTTTGCGCTCATTCTAGCAATCGGCGCTTGGGTTTTCCAATCGAATATCGCTCTCTTCAATACCGAGATATCAATACTCTTGCTGCTCACCGTGTGGTTTTCGACGTTCGCAGAAGCGATTGCAGAAGGAAGGGGTAAAGCGCAGGCAGAAAACCTCAGAAAAATGAGGAAGGAGGTTCACGCCCACAAAATAGCTGATGACGGCAAGACTACTGAGGTAAACTCATCCGAATTGGTGAAAGGTGACAGGGTCATTGTTCGGGTCGGTGACACAATCCCCAACGACGGAGAGGTGATCAAAGGTAGTGGCTTCGTCGATGAGTCCATGATAACCGGCGAATCAGCGCCTGTGATACGGGAGAGCGGCGGGGATTTCACCTCGGTGACCGGCGGCACGAAGCTTTTGACCGATGAGCTGTTAGTAGAGATTACGGCAAATCCGGGCGAATCGTTCCTAGATAGGATGATCGCTCTCGTTGAGGGGGCGACGAGACAAAAGACTCCCAATGAGCTCGCCCTGACCACTGTCCTCGCGGGTTTTACGTGGATACTCGTGGTCATAATCGTTTCCTTCAATACTCTGGGCTCCTTCTTGGGCGTTACCGCTGACATTACGGTATTATACGGACTACTCGCATGTCTAGCCCCGACGACTATTGGTGGGCTGTTGCCGGCCATCGGCATCGCAGGCATGGATAGGGTGACGCGGTTCAACGTCATTGCCAATTCCGGAAAAGCGGTCGAAGCGGCGGGTGATGTCAACACCATCATACTTGACAAGACGGGCACCATCACCATCGGGAACCGATTGGCAGAGGAGTTCATCCCATTAGGCAACAAGGCAACGGCGGACGTTACAAAAGCGGCGTTTCTCTCATCGGTCTGCGATGAGACCCCAGAGGGCAGATCGATCGTCGCCCTCGCACAGAAGCTGATCCCTGATTTGACCCGCCCCGAAGTGAGAAGTGTCATGGATTTCTCGGCGTCGACAAAAATGAGTGGAGTTGATCTTGCTGATGGCACAGAAGTGCGAAAAGGCGCATTCGACGTCATGAGCTCGTACGTCCAGTACGTACCGCAAGGATTCAAGGAAATCATTGATGGAATCGCGCAGAAAGGCGCAACCCCCTTGGTCGTGTCTGTGAACAAGGAGCCTATCGGCGTTATACACCTGAAAGATACCGTTAAACCAGGCATGCGCGAGCGGCTGCAAGAGCTCAGAGAAATGGGCATTAAGACCATCATGGTCACCGGGGATAATCGACTCACAGCAGCGACGATCGCGGCTGAAGCGGGCGTTGATGACTATGTTCCCGAGAGCAAGCCAGAGGATAAAATTAAGATTGTAGAAGCGGAACAAAAGCAAGGAAGAATCGTTGCTATGACCGGAGACGGCACAAACGACGCTCCTGCTTTGGCGCAAGCCGACGTCGGACTGGCCATGAACAGCGGAACGCAGGCGGCAAAGGAGGCGGCGAACATGATT
>DASPRZ010000127.1:0-3144 GCA_035624185.1 Candidatus Acidiferrales bacterium | reverse complement strand
GCCGCTTGAAGGAATTCCATCATGGTTATTGCCCTTATCATACGTTCTTCCCCCGACATATGCTGTACATGGCTTACGTTCAGTTCTTTTAAAAGGGTGGGGTTTAGATAAAATTTGGTTAGATATCTTAGCATTAGCACTTTTTGAAGTTATATTTTTAGTGCTGGCAATGTTGAAACTAAAAAGATGGGAAGCGTGAATTTATAAAAACGTAAAAAAAGCGCCACTGGTCATAACGAGTGGGAATAAAATATGACCTTAACAGTAAATGGGGCGCGTTAATTTGACACGTTTCATTGTAGGCTTAAGATCGAATAGCGCAGATCCACATCACCCATTCCTAAACTGCTGATTTAAAATTAGCATACGATGAAATCGTGGGCCCGATTAGCTCGAAGATGAAGATGTCAGAATGTCACGCTGCATTCAGCTACGAAAACTGTGACCTGATAATAAAATTTCTGAGAGATGTGAGATGTGCTGGATGACGATGATATCGATGTAGTAGAGCTTCCTCAGGGCCGCAGGGTTCTTCAAGAGCATTTTAGTACGCGATACTACCACTTTTAACCTCTACTGCTCGGCAGCGCCAGTATGGTAGACTCCTGATCTGCGATCTCGCTCACTTGCTCATTTATCTCACCTTGCGAAGCTCTCAGCGAGAACTCTCCGTAGTTCCTCGGCAAACCCGGGTACCTCCTCGCCTTCTTATCGCGTCGATCCGGCCCCCATTCAAGTAGACTTTAGTCCTCCTCGAAGACTATTGTTTCGTTGCGCTTCAACTTTGCTATACTGAGAATTTCTTTCAGAGAGTAGAAGTCCTTTATTCTCCTGGCATTCTGATCGTATGCTTCAATCCCGCCTGCTTTTTCTATTATCAGCCCTCCCTGTAGGCATCTCTTCTGGATGCTGATGTTAGTTCGCTCCATTGTCGCAGGAGCCAACCACGTGCCAGCTTTTAGTGCGATCCCGAGCTGTAAGGGAAGGGACTCAAAGCGCTTTATAGTTCCTGGAATTAGTTCAAATGTCATGTCTATCGAGTCTTCACCTAACTTTGTAATTGGGAGGCCATGAATCGCAAAGAGCTCAGGCCTCATCGCTACGTGTGCAACCATCCATGTGCCGTCGATATACGCCTCGCCTTCTCCCTCGGGTACCCCCACGTTGAACATGGGCACCAGCTTCTCTTCTTGCTCGCTCTTCTCAAGGTCCATGATCGCCTCGGGCAACTTCATCCTAAACGTCTTATACCGAGCTTTAATCCCTGCAGCCCTGCAGAGAGCGATAAACACGGAGATTAAGTGGTAACACGTCCCCGTTCCTCTCTTCAAGGTCGCGCTCACACTGTTGAGGGGTAGCATCTCAGCTACCATTTTGGTCTTGACAAACCAGTATGCTGCGTCAGCAAACTCGTAGTCTGACAGTTCATATGCGCCCAACTCGTTCGCCATCGCCACGACCTGGGGCTCGCGGGGGTTACACCACCGTGTTGGTCTGAGGTATTGCTCGTTTGAGGTGATGTACCGCATGTCTTCGTGAAACTGGGGGAGTTCGTATTGGCGCGGTCGACGAACGTACCGCTCTTCGTCGGGGCCGATCACCCTGAGCTTTCTGAAGGCCATAGCGTTCTTGAGCATCATCTTGGTAAGCGATGCCATTTCCATTAGCTTGGACTGCTTTGGTATCTCCGGAAGGGAAGACTCATACCCTCGGATCTCGTCAACTTGTGTCACTTGTGTCACCACGTTGCAGACTTACATCATCTTGCAAGGTCTTGAACAAGGATTCTTCGCAGTTCCTCAGCACACCCCCGCACCTCCTCTCCTTTGACACGCTCGATCTCTGGCTCGAGGACGGGACCCGGTCTATCACAAACGGGACATTGCTCGAGCATCCGCACCCTATCGCCCGATATGATGAATCCAGGGTAGCTCTGGGCACTGGCGTCGAAGAAAGCAAAGCGCCCCCACTCACCATACGCTGTGGGAATCATGTCCTCGTCAAGGACAAGTGGCTTGTAATACGTATAGGGCACGTGGAGGTAGTGACCTTCGGGGCATTGCATCATCGTCGCGTTCCCCTCAACCATGGCGTAAACATCTAAGCAGTGCGTTTCAGGGATGCCGAATACATCCGCCACTTGTTTTCGGAAGTCCGCGTGCGTTATGCGGGCATCTTCATTGATTTTCCAGCCACCGCCAGTGCGAATCCGCCCCCTCTCTCCGAAGTCAAAACTTGTGCCATCCTTCTGTAACTTATTCATGAGGTAGTGGAGCATAAAAGGCGGGCCGTTCAGCGCGATTACTTCCTCTGTTTTTTCATAGCGCTCAAGCCACACTGTGATCTGGTCAACCATCTTCTGCAGCATCTCACTTTGGACGTACGACATCACTCGTTCTTCCGTCTCCCGATTTCCACTCATCGCCCTTCGGAGTGAATCAGTGGTTATCTCGTAGTCCACAGCATACCGGACATCCTTGTAAACGTTACCAGCAAGCATGTTTATCTTGCCCATAAATAGGTTTGTCTTCGCCGGGTTTGGGAACAACAAATAAACATGGTTAGGTATCCGGGAGGGGATCATGCTGGCGAACGACATCACGCTCGCATACTGACCAGCTATAAATGTTTTCATATCCCTCGGGATAAACGTATGTCGCCCGCTCGTCCCGCTACTATATGTGACCATCAAACCTGCTGAGTTAAAGGCGTTGATCACGTCGTCATAAGTGGGATTTAAACTTTTGATGATGATTTTGGGCAGTTTGCCAGTAAAAATGGTCGCGAGCCAGTGTGCAAAATCTTTCCCTGACGGGTACTCTTTGTAAATGGTGTCTGGAATGAGGGGAATTTTGTCAAGGTCATCGACGGTTTTGATGTAGTCTGGGCGGACGGCTCTCGTCTTGCAGTACTTGTGATAAAAATAATTGTTGTCATAGTGGTAGGAAAACGTGAACCGTATCGCCTTCAGTTGCATATCGTGCGCTTCTTCCAAGGGGACCCGGTAAAGCTCGCGTGGCTGGTAAATAACTTCATCTGCCGGATTCCAAGTATCTCTTGGCGGAAGGTAGGGTGCGAACAGCCCGTTTAATTGCACTAAAGGTGCTCTAATTTCTTGTTCCAAGGTCATTTGAACACATACTC
>DASPRZ010000114.1:0-3555 GCA_035624185.1 Candidatus Acidiferrales bacterium | reverse complement strand
ACACTTCTTTTCATTTCGATCGCGGCGACGGTAATCTTATTCCCTTTTGGGTTTGGCGAAGAGTGCGGTTGGCGTGCTTATCTGCTCCCCGCCCTCACTGTCCGGCACGGCATGACGCGCGCTACCGCGCCTGTCGGTGTTGTCTGGAGGTCCTGGCACTTGGCTCTGCGGATCTACGCAGCGCTTGCAGACAGCGTGTCGCCACTTGACGGGCATTCAGGTAGGCGTAAACATAGCTGCGGCGTTTGCCTTGTCATTCCCCTTCGCATATTGTTACTTCCTATCAGGGAACGTCCTCCCTTGCGCCCTCCTTCATGTCCTCATCGATAACTTCCTCATCTTTGTGTTCGAAGCGAATCATGGGCTCATATTAAGCGGAGACTTCATGGTCTTCCAAACGATAGGCTTTTTCGCGCTCATTCCTGTCTTCATTTGGCAATTTAACAGGATGGAAATGCCCTGGCTGTTAAAGGATATGGAGAGACCATACAAGCCGGCCGAGTCTACAGAGCGGCATGTGGCTACGACTAACGCGTGCCACGTCTCAACCTATCAACCTCTACCCGTTCTCAAAGCGGTTCTGTCGAGATTTACGATTTTATAGACCAATGCTAATAATAAGAGCTAAAAAGTCGCATAAGTCAACTGAGCGATCAACGATGACATATACGTACGCGGCCAAAGCCAGCGCCCGTAAAAGCGTTGCCGGTGCAATTACCTTTGATTTTTTGCTATAATTGCGGCGTCCCGGCGATGTTCTCTCTTATGGTGGACATGTGAATAGCGATCACTAGGTTTAGTGATGATAGTGATCGCTATGTTGGGGGATAGTGGTTACTACCGGTGGATTGGGTGATATATGTAGGATGGATCTAGTAGACTGGTGGGGGGACTGGGACTGGGACTGGGACTGGGACTGGGACGATTGGGACGATTGGGACGATTGGACGGATGATTGGTCCTGGGTAGATCGGTCGGTAGATTGGACGGTAGATTGGACGGTAGGGGTAGTATTGTGGTCCACGTAGGTTTTGGTTTTCCTTCGTGGCTGTAGTGATCTTTGTGGTCGGTGCGATAGGCTGCTGCGCGGCAGCAACTTCAGCGAAAATTGTCGCCGTAGCAAATACAGCGATTAAGAACGTTGCGAATATTACCGTTTGTTTTTTCACGTTTTTTCACCTCCTTATGGATCTCAGTTAATCTGATAAGTTTTAATAGTAATTTTTAAAACACACATCTATATGCACCACCTCCTTAAGTATTGCGGCATTGCCCATAGCAAAGACAACTAAGAATGAGTATTTAAGTTGTAAAACGAACATCGAAAATACACATTTTGCATTTTTTATCCCTGCATCAGTTGGTAAATTATGTTAATAGCATGTGTGCTACATTTATGGACGATTTTGCTAATTTTTCGCTTATGATATTCGATGGTGAGATTATTAAACCCTATACTTTAATAATTCACATATTTATGTAACAAACAAAAACAGCATTGAAGAGAACGAGGTGAGCTAAAATGGTGCAACTGTTCGCTTCAGACATCGAAGCATGGACATTTTATCTTGTGTATTCACTCTGGCTTCTCAGCGAAGTAGTTGGTGCGGGCGTTATCCCACGCTTACGTCGTCGCAGGATCCAAATAAAGAGAGAGGACTATAGCCCCTCCTGGTGGATACTGGTGAACGTATCTGTTTCCGTTTACATCACCTTTATCTTCGCTTCGTCTGGAATTGCCAGGTGGCCAAGCTGGGTCTTTTATCCTGGCATAGTTTTGATGGTCTTGGGGATTTTGTTACGACAGTGGGAAAAACAAATACTAATAGTGTCAAAGTTAGAAGATGACAACCTTTTGTACTATCTCTCATGAGCGAGGGAGATCTTTTTTTGGCAGCAAACAGTTTGTCTTTCCACCATATCACGCGATCAGCTGAATGAGATTCTCAAGGCACGTGCGCAGATAGAGTTCAAAGACCGTGTTTTGAGCGTTTCTTCATCAAGTAACACTCTCCGCTGTTTCCCTCCCTTTAGCTTTGGTGATGTTAACGACTTGATTGTTGAATTCGATGGCAGAGGATGTGATGTTCAGAAGTTCACTGACCCGGCACCCTGTCCGCCAGAGAGAACGCAGTATCATATAATCTCGGAAATTTGATTATTGTACTCGTTTTAAGTGCGTCAAATTCCGACCCCACAAATATTGAGGGAGGGTGATCAACAAGAGATGAGATGAGACGCAGAAGACACAGGATTTGGGCATTCAAGCTCGTTATTACTGCTAATTTATAAATATGCAACAATATTTATAAATACGCTCAAAACGTAAGATTCTTCTTAAGTAGGTCATTAAACGGGCCAAACAATTAGACTTTCGAAACGACAAGCAGAGCAAAGTACGGCTGCAAAGTCTTACCAACTTGCCTCTGAGGGGATGTCACATGTGCAAGCAGAAATTTTTGAGCAAATTCAAACATTAGGCAGCGAAAACGAACACGATCATGAAAAAGAAGCACTCATTCAACGAGGTCCATACATGGCGCTAACGCAAGTTTACGCACTTATAGGAAGTCCTGTAGGGCACACGCTCTCTCCTGCAATGCACAACACAGCTTTCAAAGAGTTGGGACTTAACTGCGTCTATCACGCCTTCGATGTGAGGAAAGAAAATGCAGAACGAGCGATAAAAGGAGCGCTCGCACTTGGATTTGGCGGGTTAAACGTAACGATGCCGCTCAAGGAACTTGCCCTTCACTATGTACATCCCGATACCTGGGCGAGGCGTTTAGGCTCGATTAACACGATAGACAGCAAAGGAAATGGATATAACACGGACGGAGTGGGCACCGTGCGAGCGTTAAAGGAGGCGGGAGTGAAGGTCAAGGATTCGAGTGTACTTATGCTCGGTGCAGGAGGCTCTGCAAAGTCGATAGCCGCAGAGCTGTTAACTGAAGGCGCGCGAGTGCTTGTAGCAAACAGAACGAAAAGCCGTGCAGTAATGCTCGCTGACAAAATGATAGCCGAGAATATCAGCTGTGGTTGTGGTGATATTGAGCCGCTCGGCCTCGATGAGGTTGACAGTGTCATCGGTGAAGCACAAGTGCTCATAAATACGACGTCTGTCGGAATGCACAGAGTCGCTGAAGGGCAGACTCTCGTGCGAGCAGAACAGATGCACAAGGAGCTTGTGGTCTTTGACATAGTTTATAGCCCCCTTGAGACGGAGTTGTTAAAGGAGGCTCGTAAAGCGGGATGCATGACTATTGATGGCCTTAAAATGCTCGTCCACGAAGGGGCTGCGGCGTTCAAGATATGGACTGGTTTCGATGCACCCATACGTTTGATGGAGTCAGCAGCCAGGGCAGCTCTACGCGGATAAACACGAAGTGTGCTTTATTTTAACGTTATACTGATGTGATAGTACTCAGAGGTTTAAAATGGCTCTATGCAAGTAGCCTTAAAATCAGAGAGAAGGCATGCGTTAGAGGGTAAACTATATGCATAACTCTGAGGCGTGTGGCATGAAAACATGCTAGGACGCATGGATCTTACTGA
>DASPRZ010000095.1:0-7293 GCA_035624185.1 Candidatus Acidiferrales bacterium | reverse complement strand
GGCCCTGTCGATATCACCGTTTGTCCCCGGTCTTCCTGAATACGTACTACTCCCGACAGGTAAGGGTTCTCCCGATAGGTGAGATACGTGAGGTAGAATGCCGACGACAGGACAATTACTCCCACGAGATGGAGCCACGTCGGCATCTGCGACCAGTGAAACCTGACGGCATCGAGTGGCATAGTGATCAACCAGATACCAATGCCGGGGTATGCCAGTACGGCGGACACCTTGTCCCAGGTAGGTTTATTGCTTTGCCACTCTGTGCGCTCTTCTAACAGTCCGGGGGCATATCTGAGCATCCACATTAAGAGAGCAATCACAAAAATGAACAGCAAGATCAGGAAGATCCAGCCGTAAAACCAAAACACGGTGCCTGCTGTAAGAAAGAATAGCAAGCCGAGAACAAAGCCGAAAACCAGTGGCAGGACGATACCCATTATAAGCGTTTTTGTATTCAAAAAATCACCTCACGTCGCATCTCATCTCATTTGATACCGCCTCTAGTCATATGAACAGCATTCATAACCTGTTAATGTCAGTCATTATTAATAAAATTTATGAATAATGCTCACAAAGTTACTATGGTTACTATACTCTATGTCAGCTACACCTACGACCCCCAACGATAAGAGGAGCATCATTCGAGATAAAGAAGCAAAGATCAGAGCAATTCTAGACGCCACGCACGCGTTGATTGGGACGAAAGGTTATGATAGGGTCACGATTAAGGACATAGCGGCATCAGCGGGGGTCAGCGTAGGGCTGATTTATTTATATTTCCCAAACGGTAAGTTGGATATCGTCAAGGAGATACCGTCTCGCAATGTTGAAAAGTACTTGATAGAGCAGCCCGAAATCATTGATTTTAACGACTTTCCTGGTTACATGCGGGCGGTCATCACAAATATGCAGCGATCTACCGAAGAGAACAGCGCATTGGTAAAGGCGAGCATCTCTGCCGCATTACGCGACAGTGGAATAGCGGAGGGGTTCAGAAAGCTCGACTTAGAAGATTATAGCGCCATTTCTAAATTGTTCGTCCGTTTTGAAGGGGTTAATATAGACGATGCAAATTCCTTGAAACTCGTTATGAACTGGGGGGTCATGGTGAAAAGCATCATCCTTTACAATACGATCTATCCCATGGTGTTAACGGATGAAGAGGCCTTGATTGATCTAATGATCGACCTGTCGTTGAAAATGTGGGGTTATCGGAAGAAACCTTGAGATATATGAGGAGCAACATCCGCTAGAACAAGGATTAAAATAAAACAAAGCGAGAGCGGCCGAATCACTATAATATATTGGGGTAAGTCACGATAGGATACGATGCTAAACGCATGTAAATGGTACAAAAAGGATTGGAAAGAATTGTCCCGATTTGTTCTACTTTTTGCTTTTAAGCCCCTTTCTGTGTTTTACTGACAGACTAGAGATTCCGTTTATAATTTTATCTTAACTAATTTTATTTCGAAAAGTGCCCAAAATAACTCACGACAAGATTTCACTGTGTTTAGCTACCCTCACGTGCTGTGATCTCTCGTATGGTCTCGGAGCTTCGCGTGAGGATAGACCTTTCTGTATCGATGTTCAAAATCCTCATCGTAGAGCCACTTTAAGTCCTCGTCGTAATAGCGCAGATATGACTCTAAGTAGCCAGGAGACAGAAATGCTTCCAACTAGTTTGCTAGCTTATTCGGGACTGTTTTTTTCAAGCCTCCAAAGGATATAGCAGTCAACCATCCGATTTTATCTACGGATCTCGTTTCTTCAATTACTGTTCACAAGTTAATGAAACAAGCATTCATGGCCACACGTTGGCCAACCACGTGGTGGGCAAGCTAGATATGATTAGCGTTATCTCGTTACTCACCGCGGGTGCGTAATTAGAATCGCCACTGTAGATTACTCTATAAGTAAAGACCCCAGGGTCGTTTGGAGTTATATACATCACATATTCTCCTGGCATCCCATACCCCCCTGTCAAAAAGTGATTTGTAGTATCGGTTGTGACGTTACTCCACTTTCCATCGGCAGGATTTAAACGCTGCAACGTAACTGTCGCATAAGGGATGTACAAAGGAGTGAGCGCACCAAAAATTTGGACGCGGTTACCAGCCTGTAATCTGAGTGTCGTTCCAGGGAAAAACGGGTCAGCATAACTAGCAGCTGCGAAGACAGATGTTTGCTGTCGTCCATTCACATCCGCTGCTTGATTCCCCTGATTATATGGGGTAAATTTACTTCCCGGCGCCGCGGCTGCGGTAACACTATTGAAAGCACAAAGCAATAATACGCCTGCAATCGCCGCACTTAGCAACATATTTTTTGTATTCATATGAATTACCACGATTTTTAATACCTTAAGATTTTACCCTATTTTCCATGATTTTTTTACAAAATAACCGTAGATACCTGCAATTTTGGGGCGATTTTGTCCTTTTGTTATGTAAATTATAACGGGTATTAAAAACAAAAACGCTACATCTTTCGATGCGATGTATTCATTTTTTAAATTTGAAATGAGTCGCATGTCGCATTATATATCAAAAATTAACTATCATAGGCTAGTCAGCAGACCCGGATCTAGAACTAATGCGAGCACCGCCAGTGCTGCACAGCACAGTGGTATTATAATGCTTGGTAAAAGTATTAGTGGTACCACCGGGGGGGTCAGCAAGAATAGACATAACTCCCATAACATATAGACTCACCTCCAGTCTATTTTCACATTTGTCAATATGGTTACGACTGTTAAAATGAGTTGCTATATTTAAGCTTATCTATTATAGAATCATTACATGTATGTCACAATTACATAATTTACGAAAAGAAAAACAAATTTACAATGGTACACGTTAATTATATTTCCCATCGCGGCACTAAAAAAAGAGAAATAGGCTATAATGTATCTATTATCCTTATTGCTGCTCATATGATTCTTTTTTCGGCCTTATGTCCTTCAACAGTTGCCACTCGTTAACTGACAGCGTAATTGTTGGAATAAGATAAACTGCAAAAGCGCGCCAATTTAGAGATCATTAGTTCGCAAAATTACAGAAAGCCTAAGTTTCTATATTGAAGCGGTGTCTTCGCTTCGTTGTTGCGTCCAATAATTTGTCAAAAAGTAGGAAGTTATATATAGTTATATCTAAAGATACATCTCAAATCTGATTAACAGATATGTCATTTTGAGCATATCTAAGGTCACGGTGGAATTAACAAATGCACCGAAAAGAGTTGAAAAGTAGTGTATGAACAAAAAGAAGAAGTTAAAAAGTCCGAAATGATGATGTTTTGGGACAAGCTTGGTGACGGTGAAAAGAAGGTCCTCGTGATGCGGGAGCTCGAGGGCAAGATCATGAAGAAAGAGCACATAATCAAACAGCAGCAGTACGAAGTCGAAACCCTGAATGCGATAAAGTCGTGGTGTCTAGAAAACCTAGTTCTTGAAAAAGAAGGTTTTGAAGTGTTTTACCAAACTGATTTAGCACCATGGGATATTGGGCGTCCTCGAAAGGAGATTGTGCAGCTGGAACAGGCAGGGAAATCGTCGGATCGGTACTCGATGCCAGATGCGGCACAGGAGAGAATGCCCTGTATTTAGCCGAACAGGGGCATGAAGTATGGGGGATTGATTTCACTCTTATCGTGATCCAAAAAGCAAAGGAGAAAGCTGCCCAAGTAATCTACATGTAACGTTTCTTATATTAAATGTATTAGAGCTACACACACTCTTGAGAGAACGTTCGACACCGTCATTGACTCAGGACTATTCCATGCTTTAAGCGATGAAGATCGTCCGATTTTTGTTGATAACCTCGCAGCCGTTATCCACCGTGAAGGGACGTATTTAATGCTCTGTGTCAGTGAATTGCAGCCCGGTTCATATGGTCCTCGGGTTACACAGGCCGAAATACGGGATTCATTTCGGGACGGGTGGCACATTAATTACATCAGACCGACAATTGCGGAAGGTCGGGCAGGACCAGAAGGAGTTCAAGAATGGCATGCATGGCTCTCATCTATTTCGAAGGAATAAGCCGAGCTGCGTTTACATGCGTCTTTACTAATATATTAAAAGGGAGGTTAATGGGCTCTTGCTATTAGGAGCAAAGGCAGTTCCAGCAGTTGGCCTATCCCAAAGAGGCGTGGACGCAGACGGCAGAGCGTTCCATCAGAATCTTATGTTGGTGATCTTCTCACGTGTTGCCGAGCGGAAGCGCGAGGACCTGACTGAGTAGACGAAGGTAGGCGTGACACGAGCACAGAATGAAGGGAAACACATCGGCCGGACTTTCCTGGAGATCAACTAGCGGAACTTGACGAGTACCGGGTAAAGAAGTTACTATGGTCGGCCCTTTCACGGGTGAGGGATATTCCTTATAACACAATGCTTGCGGCTAAGGCGCGAAGGGGGAAAAATGAATTTAAAAAAATCGGAACAATCAAATCGTGCGTATATTACCAGTTAGACTAATTGTAAACGACTGCTTAAATCTCTCGACTTTTTGGAATCGCAGGACTGATGCATATAAGAGGATAAGAGGGTATAGAATTCATACGTGAAGCGTGCGCGTATGACTATGTTACAATAACGGTGCCGCGCATAAATGGGTGTTCCGCGCAGTAATAAGTAAACGTCCCTGTGGTATTAAACTGGAATGCGAACGAGGCTCCAGGGCTTAAACTCCCTGAATTAAAAAGTGGGCTCCGTGTCCCCAAATCCGGATTAATAATTTTCTTGTCTGAGACCACTGAGTGTGAGATAAAGGCCTCCTTGTTCGTCCATACCACCGTTGTCCCATTCGTAATGGTTATATTAGATGGTGTATAGGCGAAGTTTACAATGGTTACATTGACTGTTTCGTTTTGTTGCGATAGCGTTGGTGTACGTGCGTCCTTGTTTTGTACAGCAGACGGTATCATAGTCGCATTAGAAGATATACACAAGGCAGCAAGAGCAGACCCGGAAAATATTATAGCAAACATTAATAATGCCATTAAAGAAATGAAAATTCTTCGCGTTTTCATCGTTAGAGCTCCTATTTAAGATTTCATCCGAAATTAGTGTTCAATATTTGTTCAATTGCCCTTATGTCTCTCAACATACGAGTAAGAGGGGCAATGTCAAATAAATACATTATTTATGGTTAAGACGCTAGTTAAAGCTTACGATTTGTCTTATTTTTTTCAATCTGTTCAAAATCTCTCGCGTTCAGCTGCTGGCGTGGTTCAATCATCGGTGCATTTACGAGTGCTGAGCTTGGTGCCGTGCTCTTCAACCAGTGTAGGAGTTTCCTATGAAGTCGGATTGTCCACACTCTTTGGAATGCACACACCATCTGGTGCACGACTTAGGGCCGTTAATGATAGTAAATCGGCACTCGCCGCATTGAACCTCAGCACCGGAGGAAAAAATTTCCACTTCGTTCCCACACTTGGGACACTTTTCAATAGCGAGCGTTGGAGTTCGTAACTGGGCAAGTCCGGTGCACCCTTTGGGCAAAGGTCTTTCATCTCGAAACGCGTGTTGCTTTGCCTTGCATCTCTTTCGTTTTGTGCGAGTGCCAATAGCGCTCTCATCCGCTGCAGTTTTTGCCGCCATGTTATCTTCTTCACTTGTCGGTATCTTCATTTAAAGCCATCTCTGTCGGTTAGTCAAATGTAGTACCATTGATCAGGTCCACATTTCTTGGTAGCATTTATTGATTTGCTATATATACATACCTTCAAAATAGTAAGATATACTTAATGTATATACTTTATATTTTTTCTATCCATATCTACCTACTTGCGTGTTAAGTATTAATAAAACCCTTAAACTGCTTGCCGAGTACATTTCTACACAAGATATCCCTGAGGACTAGGACATCTTTAGCACTAAACGGTGTCAAGTGCTCACCAGAGTGAAGAGATATGGTTACATCACACGAAACGTTCTTCTATAACTCGCTCGCAGGTGGAACACATGGATCTTAAGCTGTCAAATATGATAAAATAGCACATACCGGAGATATAACTAAATTAATATGAAACATCATAGTAACGCAGTTATAAAAGCAGCTGACGGAATAAGGCTAAATTTGATTAAAAATTTATCAAGGTTTTCTACTCGCATACAATCCAATCCTCAAATATGATAACACCTGACGTATTGCCTGACGTGCATCTCTATCCATGAGAAGCGTCCTTCTCCAGGCCGGGTCAGAAAATTCCTTCAACAAAGCTGAAAGGCTTCGAACTCCATCTACCCGAAGTTCATCGAAGAAAGCCCTTAAATAATCAATTGAATGTAATGGATTAACGGTTGATTGTATAACTTCAAACCCCGCTCCCTCATAGATAGCCCGCCATTCACCCTCTTGTAGATACTCGACATCTGCACCAAGAAATTTCGATGCGAAATAACGCAGTTGCGCCGGAGGGGGCGTTACGAACGTCGCCTCATTGTCCCCGAAAACGCCATTTGGCTTTAAAACTCGATACACTTCAGAGGCCACTTTGGCCTTTTCACAGAAAATAAGCACTGATTCGGCAATTGCGGCATCAAAGGTATCTGGTGGGAACGGAAGCGCATGAGCATCTGCCTCAATCACTTTCACTTTATTACTCACCTTCTCTCTCGCAACCCTTTTCCTCGCTTCTTCTAGGACGGCCGGAGTGATGTCTACTGCGGCAACATCTACCTGATATTCTTTTGCGAGAAGGCAGGCGGCATAGCCGGTTCCGCATCCGACATCCAGTACGTACTGGCCAGGACTGATGCCGCACCACTCGATGAGCTGTCGCGTAGCTTTGATACCGCCTATATGATTTGTCAGGCCGAATTTCTCCCACTCATCGCGAGTGGTAAAAAACTCGCGTTCGTTAGTGGTTTCTCGCCCTTTACTTGCCATCATAGGTACCTTAATGTGAATTATAGTATCACCAGTTTATGATTTCAATGCGCGTAAATAAAAATTTCTTCACGTATTATTGCCGTGTTTTTATCAATCTATGAGATAAGATTTGTAGATGGTAAATGACCACAAATACTAGTTCATCTCTTGAAAAAGATAGCTAAACAAAGAGATACTATCATTACCGTGTTTCGACTTTTAAAAGGCTTAGCAGTCTCCGATTTAGAGACGTGACAAATATCTTCCCGTTATTGGTAGTTCATAGCGTTGGAAGGGCTTATTTTTTAGGTGTTACCTTATGATATCGATACGCCGCGCAACTAAGCTAAGCAATTTCGTATATCAAAAACAGTTGCGTATGCGCAACTACAATTGCTCTTTAATTGCA